>URXS01000029.1 GCA_900551885.1 uncultured Oscillibacter sp. | reverse complement strand
CGATGGCCTTGGAGAAGGTCAGGATCACCGCGGAGAGGATGGCCGGCAGCACCAGAGGCAGCGTGATCCGGCGGAGGATCATGGCCTTGCCGGCGCCCTGGATCTCACCCATCTCCTCCAGCTCGGAGTTGATGGAGTCCAGTGCCGACGACACCAGCAGATATGTATAGGCGTAATAGTGCAGCGTCAGTACGATGATGATGGCGATGCGGCCGTAGGCGATGGGCTCCAGCCAGTCCAGGTTCGTCACACCCAGGGACTGCATGATGGAGGCCACGAAGCCCGGGGCGCCGCCCAGACGGGGCGTCTTGAACATGGACAGCCAGGCCTGAGATTTGCACCAGGAGGGGATCATGTAGGGGATGATCACCGCCAGAGAGAAGAAGCGCTTGCAGGGCAGATCGGACCGGACCATCAGCCATGCCAGCACGGAACCCAGGACGATGGCGAAGAAAGACACGCCCACGCCGATGGTCAGGGAGTTGATCAGCGGCTTGATCAGCATGTTCATGGACAGATCGCTGGCCAGAAGGCGCTTCCAGTAATAGAAAGTAAAGGTGCCAACGTCTTCCGGACTGCCGCCCACAGCGCGCAGGTCCCGCTGGGCCAACTGGAAGGTGGTGGCCACCATGTCCAGCAGAGGTACCACGATCAAATAGATCAGCAGAACAATGGCAATGAGGACGATGACGTTGTAGGGGTTTGTCACGACGGCTCTGATCTGGTTTTTCAAGCGCCTTGACTTGGAATAGGTCTGCTCGGTTTGTTTCATTGCGCTTAATCTCCCCTCTCTTTGCTGTAAACAATTTGCAAATCTTCATGCAAACGTTTCCGAACTGTAGCCTTACATTAGCACCTCTAGGCCATATTTGTCAAGCTACGGAATGTATTTTCAATATTTATATGCAATAAATAACTATATTTTTGTATTTATTGCACAATGTTTAAGGCAAAAATCTTTGCTATAATAATGGTGCAAACGTTACCGGATATTTGCGCGGATACGTTTTCAGGAGGGAGGGACGCCTGTGCAGCAAGTGACGATCAAGGATATTGCGAGGATGGCCGGCGTCTCTGTTACCACAGTGTCCAGGGCCTTGAACCACGCCCCGGAGATCCGGCCGGAAACCCGGGAGCGCGTTTTGAAGCTGTGCCGGGAAAAGGGGTATCGGGCCAATTTGTTGGCCCGGAGTCTGGTCTCCAGCCGCACCAATGTGCTGGGGCTGATTCTCCCCTCCATTTCAAATCCCTATTATGCCGCTCTGGCGCTGAATATTGAGACGTATGCCCGCAGCCAGGGCTATCAGGTCATGCTGTCCACTGGCCGCCCGGGAGACGACCGGATCGAGACGCTGTTTGACTTTCTCATCAGCCAGCGGGTGGACGGCATTCTGCTGGTCAACGCCAGTGATGCGGCCCACGATCTTTTGCGGCGGTATCACAATGCGGTGCCCTCCGTCCTGCTGGGCAGCCACGCCAGAGATACCTCACAATTGCGGTTCAACGCCGTCAGCGTGGACAATTACGCCGGCGGCTACATGGCTGCGCAGTATCTCCACCGCTTGGGCCACCGGAGGGTGGTGTACCTGGGGCGGAGACTGGGCACCGCCTCCCACACGCTGCGCTACAAGGGCTTCCGGGATGCTGCCAGGGTTCTGGAAATGGAGCTGCGGACCGTGGAGAACACGGACCCCGCCTCCAGCGTGGAAAGTGGTCACCGGCTGGGACTGGAGCTGTTGTCCGGGGACTTGCCGGAGACCGCCATCTTTGCCGCCTCTGACGCGGTGGCTCTGGGTGTTCTCCAGGCGGCGGATGAGCTGGGTGTGGAGGTGCCCCGGCAGATCTCCCTTATGGGGTTTGACAACATTGAATATGCCAGCCTCCCCGGAATCCAGTTGACCACACTGTCCCAGAATGTGCCCGTTCTGGCCCGGACCGCGGTGCGTCTGGTGCTGGAACTGCTTGAAACCCAGGAACAGGCCGTCTGCACCCGAAAACTGGTGGCTCCCACCCTGATCGAGCGGGCCACCTGCCGCGCTCTGACACCGGAGGAGATGTCTCCGGCATCCTGAAAGACTGAAATCCGGTGAAAGGCCGCTCTGCATGCACAGAGCGGCTTTTTTTAATGCCGTTTTGGACAGCCCCGTGGTATCATGCGGAGGAGACCACGGAAATGAGGTGTTTTGACGCGTCACATTTTTCTCCTGGAGGACAGTATGGCTCTGGGCCGGGGCATTGCCATGGCGCTGCGGGGGCCGGAGTCCAATGTGATCTGCCATACCACCTTTGCCCAGGCACGGGAGACCCTGGCGGCGGCACCCCATTTTGCGTGCTTGTTCCGGTCACCGCGGACCAGAACAAAAATCCCCTTGACAAATGCTGGCTCTGCGGCTATACTCGATACATCAAAAAGTTTTGATGTGAGGTGAGACCATGAGCACGGACCATCAGGAAAACGCCAGGGTGTTCAAGGCCCTGTGTGACCCCAAGCGGCTGGCGATCCTGGAACAGCTCCGCAGTGGGGAAAAGTGTGCCTGCGTGCTGCTGGAGCCCATGGACCTGACCCAGTCCGGCCTCTCCTACCACATGAAGATCCTCTGCGATTCCGGCCTGGTCGTCAGCCGGCAGGAGGGAAAGTGGACCCATTACCGCTTGAGTGCCTCCGGCCGGGAGCGGGCAGTGGAGCTGCTGCGGACCCTCACCACCCCGGACGCAGAGCAGGAGGGGAACTGCCCGAAATGCGGCGGCTGAACGCCATCCACAGGATGGCGCTTTTTCCGGCAGGAAACATCAAAATTTTTTGATATATTACTTTATTGGAAGGGGAGGATTTCCCATGACCATCTGGCAGTTTGTCCAGAACCAGGTGCTGGGGATGCGGTGGCTCAACGATCTCATCGGCGGGGGGCTTTCCGCTCTAGGCCTGGACACCGGCGGACGCCTGGGCGGCAGCGTGCAATTTTTTCTCTATGATGTGGTGAAGATCACCGTTTTGCTGTGCGCCCTGATTTTTATCATTTCCTATATTCAAAGCTATTTTCCTCCGGAGCGGAGCCGCAGGATTCTGGGCCGCTTCCGTGGGTTCTGGGCCAACCTGATCTCCGCGCTGCTGGGAACGGTGACGCCCTTTTGCTCCTGCTCCTCCATCCCGCTGTTCATGGGCTTCACTGGGGCGGGGCTGCCTCTGGGGGTGACTTTCTCCTTTCTGATCTCCTCGCCCATGGTGGATCTGGGCAGCCTGGTGCTGCTGATGAGCATTTTCGGCGCCAAAGTGGCGATCATTTATGTGATTCTGGGCTTGGCGGTGGCGGTGATCGGCGGCACGATCATCGAAAAACTCCACATGGAGCGGTATGTGGAATCCTTTATTCTCTCCGCCGGCAGTGTGGATCTGGAGGATCCGGACCTGACGAAGAGGGAGCGGCTGGTCTATGCCAGGGAGCAGATGCTGGGCACCTTCAAAAAGGTGTTCCCCTACATTCTGGTGGGTGTCGCCATCGGAGCCGTCATCCACAACTGGATCCCGGAGACTTGGATTCAGACGGTGCTGGGCAGCCGCAACCCCTTTGGCGTGGTGCTGGCTACGGTGGTGGGCGTGCCCATGTACGCGGACATCTTCGGCACCATTCCGGTGGCGGAGGCCCTGCTGGCGAAGGGGGCGCAGCTTGGTACCGTGTTGTCCTTCATGATGGCTGTCACCACCTTGTCCCTGCCCTCCCTCATCATGCTGCGGAAGGCCGTCAAGCCCAGGCTGCTGGCGGTGTTCGTGGGCATTTGTGTGCTGGGGATCATTCTGGTGGGGTATTTCTTCAATGCGTTCCAATTCATTTTGATTTAATTTACAGGAGGTATGTACCATGGGATTGTTCGGAAAGAAAAAGGAGCCGGCAGCAGCCGCACCGGAGCGTGGAACCCAGCCCGGGAACACAGGTATTCTGGTGCTGGGCTCCGGGTGTGCCAAGTGCAATGCTCTGGAGGAGGTGGTCCGGGCCGCGCTGACGGAGCTGGGGATGGACCCAGCCGTGGGCCATGTGACGGACTTTACCCAGATCGCCGCCTATGGCGTCATGTCCACCCCGGCCCTGGTGGTGGACGGGAAGGTGGTGTCCAGCGGCAAGGTGCTGAAAAAGGAGGAGGCCGCAGCGCTGATCCAAAAGGCCCGGAGCTGAGGGACCGGCTGTCGCCGGTGCCGGGAAGGTTCCATTGTCTCTTGAGACCGGCGGGACAGACGCCGTGAAAAAACCGCCCTGAACCGATGGGTTCAGGGCGGCTTTTTTGCTTGCGGGCGGCTGACGCAGGACCGGGGGTATCGTCTGAAAAAACGCGCCGGCATGGCTTTTGCCATGCCGGCGCAAAAGGGATCGTTCTGCCGCCGTTGCTCCGCGGTTCCACGTGAAAAAGCGGGTGGGGGGCAGGATAAGAGACAGGAATTACACCGTCTCATCCGCCATGCGGCGGTACTTGGCATACCGGGCCTTGACGTCGGCGACCTCCTTGGCATAGAGGGCGTCGGCCTTGGCGGGGAAGTTGTTCTTCAGAGAGGCGAAGCGGTTCTCACCCATGAGGAAGTCCATGAGCTTGCTGGTATCGGGCTCAGCGGAATCCAACTGGAAGGGATTCTTGCCCTCAGCCGTCCGCCGGGGATCATAGCGATACAGATGCCAGTAGCCGCACTCCACGGCCTTCTTCATCTCGTCCTGCGTGCAGCCCATGCCGGCCTTGATGTGCTGTTCCAGGCAGGGGCAGTAGCAGATGACAATGGAGGGACCGGGATAGGACTCGGCTTCCCGCAGGGCCTTCAGGGTCTGAGCCTGGTCGGCGCCCATGGCCACCTGGGCCACATACACATAGCCGTAGCTCATGAGAATGGCGCCCAGGTCCTTCTTGGCCACCTGCTTGCCGCCGGCGGCAAACTTGGCCACGGCGGAGGTGGGGGTGGCCTTGGAGGACTGTCCGCCGGTGTTGGAGTACACCTCGGTGTCCAGCACCAGCAAATTCACGTCCCGGTTCTGGGCCATGACGTGGTCGATGCCGCCGAAGCCGATATCATAGGCCCAGCCGTCGCCGCCGATGGCCCAGATGGACTTCTTGGACAGATACTCCTTGTTCTCCAGGATGTACTTGACGTCCTCGGTCTGCTCGGCCGTTTCCAGGGCGGCGATCAGGGCGTCGGACACGGCGCGGGACTTCTCACCGTCGTTCCAATTGGCCAGGTAATCCTCGATGGCGGCAGGCGCGATGCCGGCTTCCTTCATGGCCTCCAGCCGGATCAGCAGCTCCTTGCGGATGGCATCCTGAGCGTGGAAGAAGCCGTAGGCAAACTCGGCATTGTCCTCGAACAGGGAGTGCTCCCAGGCGGGGCCGTGGCCCTGGCTGTCGCGGCAGTAGGGCAGGATGGGTGCGCCGCCGGAGATGGCGGAGGAGCAGCCTGCGGCGTTGCCGGCGTACATGCGGTCGCCCACCATCTGGCTCAGCAGTTTGATGTAGGTGGTCTCGGCGCAGCCGGCGCAGGCGGCGGAGAACTGGAAGTAGGGCTTGGCAAACTGGATGTTCTTGACCGTCTTGTTGTTGATGACATCCTTCTTCAGGTACTTGTCATTCATGGCCACTTCGTCGAAGTTGACCTGCTCGGGCTTCATCTCCTCGAAGAGAGTCATGACCAGGGCATCGGCGGTCTTGTCACTGGCGTTGGCGGGGCAAGCGGTCAGGCACACGCCGCAGCCCAGGCAGTCATAGGGAGAGATCTGCATGCGGAAGGAGTAAGCGGGAGCGTCCTTGCCCAGGCCCTTGGCGGGCACGGTGACGAAGGAGGCGGGCACCTGGGCCTTCTCCTCTTCGGTCAGCAGCACGGGGCGGATGGCGGCGTGGGGGCAGCACATGGCGCAGCGGTTGCACTGGATGCAGCTCTCAGGATTCCACTTGGGCACCTTGGTGGCCACGCCCCGCTTGGAGAAGGCGGAAGTGCCGTTCTCCCAGGTGCCGTCCAGCACGCCGTGCTTCTTGAACACGGAGACAGGCAGCTTGTCGCCCTGCTGGCGGTCCATAGGCAGCACGATGTCCTTGACGAAGGCTGTGGCGTTCTTGGGCTCCGCCACCGGCGTGTCCGCCGCGTTGGCCCAGCTCTCGGGGATGTCCACTTTCACAGTGGCGCTGATACCCACATCCACGGCCTGGTTGTTCAGGTCCACGATCTTCTGGCCGGCCTTCTTGAAGTAGGAGTTGTAGTTGTTCTTCTTCATATCCTCCACGGCCATGTCCAGAGGAATCACCTTGGTCAGGGCGAAGAAGGCCGCCTGCAGGATGTTGTTGGTCCGCTTTTCGCCAAGGCCGATCTCCGTGGCCAGCTTGGCGGCGTCAATGATGTAGAACTGGGCGTGTTTCCGGGCCAGATCCCGCTTCATCTTGCCGGGGAGACGCTCCTCCAGCTCCTCCACGCTCCAGGGGCAGTTCAGCAGGAAGATGCCGCCGTCCTTCAGGTCCTCGGTGGTGTCGTACTTGTTGACATAGGTGGGGGCGTGAACCGCCACGAAGTCCGCGGAGGACACCAGATAGGTGGAGCGGATGGGGGTGTCGCCGAAGCGCAGGTGGCTCTGGGTCAGGCCGCCGGATTTCATGGAGTCATAGGAGAAGTAGGCCTGAGCATATTTGTTGGCCACCAAGCCGATGGTGCTGATGGCGTTCTTGTTGGCACCCACAGTGCCGTCGCCGCCCAGGCCCCAGATCTTGCAGGAGACTTCACCGGGATGGGCCAGCTCCACTTCCTTGTAGTCCAGGGAGGTGTGGGTCACGTCGTCGTTGATGCCGATGGTGAAGCTGTTCTTGGGGTTGTCCAGCTTCAGGTTGTCATACACAGCGATGAACTGACCGGGGGTGGTGTCCTTGGAGGAAAGGCCGTACCGGCCGCCCACCACGCGGATATCGCCCCGGCCCGCCTGATTCAGCGCGGTGACTACGTCCAGGTACACGGGCTCGCCCACGGAGCCGGTCTCTTTGGAACGGTCCAGCACGGCGATCTTCTTGACGGTGGCGGGGATGGCGGCGGCAAAGTGCTTCACGGAGAAGGGACGGTACAGGTGGATCTGCACCATGCCCACTTTCCGGCCCTGCTTGTTCAGGTAGTCCACCGTCTCCTTCACGGCCTCGGAGGCGGAGCACATCACCACGATGACCTCTTCCGCGTCGGGAGCGCCGTAGTAGTTGAACAGCTTGTAGTCCCGGCCGGTCAGCTTGTTGATCTCGTCCATGTAGTGCTGGACCTTGTCGGGGATGGAAGCGGCCTTTTCGTTGGCGCCTTCCTTGCACTGGAAGTAGACGTCAGGATTGACGTTGTTGCCCCGGTTGGTGGGATGCTCCGGGTTCAGGGACTGGCAGCGGAAGGCCTTCAGGGCGTCGTAGTCCACCAGCTCCCGCAGGTCCTCATAGTCCAGGGCCTCGATCCGCTGCATCTCATGGGAAGTGCGGAAGCCGTCGAAGCAGTGCATGAAGGCGTACTTGCCGCTGATGGCGGACAAGTGGGCCACAGCGCCCAGGTCCATGGCCTCCTGGGGGGAGGAGGACATCAGCATGGCGTAGCCAGTGGTGCGGCAGGTCATGAAGTCGGTATGATCACCGAAGATGGAGTGGTGGTTGGAAGTTACCACGCGGGAGGCGATGTGCATGACGCTGGGCAGGAACTGGCCGCCCATGGCGTACATGGCGGGAATCATCAGCATCAGGCCCTGGGAAGAGGTAAAGGTGGTGGTCAGGGCGCCAGCCTGCAAAGAGCCGTGGCAGGTGCCGGCGGCGCCGGCCTCAGACTGCATCTGGATCACGTCCACCGTGGAGCCGAAGAGGTTCTTCCGGCCCTTGGCGGACCACTCATCCACCTTCTCCGCCATGGGAGAGGAGGGGGTGATGGGATAGATGGCCGCCACCTCCGTGAAGGCGTAGGCCACATGAGCCGCAGCGGTGTTGCCGTCCATGACGACATATTTCTTCTTCATGGGACATTCATCTCCTGTATCATAAAATATGTGCCGTAAACGGCACGTGGTTTCAGGACATAGCACGTTATCAGAAGGGCAAAGTTGCGGCCGCACGACGTTGGGTCACAAATCGTGCGGCCGCAGTTGTGTATGGTTACCGGCTGGTTTGTGTCAACCGGCAAATGTAAATCACACGAAGTTGCACACCCGGGCGATTGCCATCTCCGTATAGCCCAGGGACTCGGCCTTGGTCTGCTTGCCGCAGGCCACTTCCTGTGTCAGCTTCAGCAGCTCATCGCCCAACTGTTCCATGGTCTTGGTGCCATAGATCAGGGGAGAGGCGTCCACATCGATGTTGTCCACCATGTTGGCATAGGTCAGCTTGTTGCCCGTGATTTTGATAACGGGAGCCAGGGGATTGCCGGTGGGCGTGCCGCGGCCCGTGGAGAACACCACGATCTGGGCACCGCCGGCCACCATGCCCGCCACAGAGGAGGGATCGTTGCCCGGGGTGTCCATGATGACCAGGCCCTGCTTGGCCTCCACCTGCTTGGCGTAGTCATACACAGCGTTGATGGGGCTGTGGCCGCCCTTGTGAATGCAGCCCAGGGACTTCTCCTCCAGGCAGGTCAGGCCGCCGGCCTTGTTGCCGGGAGAGGGATTGCCCTCGCGGACTTCCTCGCCCACCAACTGGAGGGCCTTCTCATAGCGGTGCACGATCTCAAAGATACGGTCGTGGACCTCGGGGGTGGCGGCGCGGCGGGCCAGAATGTGCTCGGCGCCGATGAACTCGGTGGTCTCGGAGAGAATGGAGGTGCCGCCCTCCTTAACGATCAGGTCGCTGAGCTGGCCGATCAGGGGGTTGGCGGCCAGGCCGCTGGTGGGATCAGAGCCGCCGCACTCCGTGCCGATGATCAGCTCGGACATGGGGAACTCCTCCTTCTGCAGCAGGGAGGCCTCCTCCACCATTTCCTTGGCATAGCGGACGGCCATGTCAATGGCCTTCAGGGTGCCGCCGGCCTCCTGGATGATGACCTGCTTGAGGGGCTTGTTGGTGCGTTGGCGGATGGCTTCCACCACCAGATCCATCTGGCAGTTCTCGCAGCCCAGAGAGACGACCACGGTGCCGTACACATTGGGGTTGGCAGCATAGCCGGCCATGACGTCCATGGTGAACTGCTGGTCGGAGGCCACCTGGGAGCAGCCGAGCTGGTTGTTGAAGGTGACGGAGCCGACCACCTGCTGGGAGATGATGCGGGTGGTGTCGGAGGCGCAGACGCTGGCGGGCAGAATCAAAACCTTGTTGCGGACGCCAACGCGGCCGTCGGGACGCTTATATCCGAAAAAGTTCATCTGTGAATCCTCCTTATCCCTTGTTGTCCAGGTTTTCGCGGTGCTCCTGGAGGTTGTGGCAATGGACGTGCTCGCCCTTCTTGATGTCCCGGGCGGCCAGGCCGATGTGCTCACCGTACTTGATGATGGGCTCACCCTTCTTGATGTCCTGGGCAGCCAGCTTGTGGTAGATGGTGATATCCTCCAGGGCGGTGAGGCTCTTCTCCTCGCCGGCGCAGTTGTAGGTCACGGTGTCGCCCTTTTTGATGGGCTCGATGGCGACGATCACGTTGTCCTTCGCCGCCTCCACGATCATGGCATTCAGCATGTTGTATGTATCTCCTTTCGATCCTCAAATAACGGTTTAAGCCTGTTTTTCAAACAAGGCCTTCTGGGCCTCATCCTTGGGGAACTTGGGGCAGCCGTACTTCTTGGCCCACCAGGAGGTGATGAAGGGCACCAGAATGGCGGTCAGGATGGCGGAAGCGGCCACCTGAGAAGTGGCGATGTCAGAGTAAGCGGCCCAGGTGGGGTCGGCTCCGGCAATGACGGCGGGTACGGCAACGGCGTTGCCGGCGGTGGTGGCCACGGCCCAGCCGGCATAGCCGGGACGGCGGCTGATGACCCTGTCGCACAGAACGATGAAGGCACCGCCGATGAGGCAGGTGATCAGGCCCAGCAGGATGCCCTGGGCGCCGCCCTTGGCGATATTGGTCAGATTCATGCCGGCGCCCAGGCAGAAGCCCACGAAGGGAAGCAGGATCGTGCCGGCAGGAGCCAGGAAGTCGGACAGATCCTTGTCCAGATTGCCCAGGATCATGCCGATCAGGATGGGGCCGATGGCAGCCACCAGGGTGATGAGGGGGATGTCAGCCAGACCGCCCACGCCCATGGCGAACATGGTCAGCAGGGGGCCGTCGTTGATGGCCAGCAGCGGCATGGCGGCCTGGTCCACGTTATCGCCGTAGCTGTTCATCAAAGCCAGATACACAGAGCCGTTGGAGTTGGTCACGGCGGAGATGATGGCCAGAGCGCTCAGACCCAGCAGACCCTCGGCACCGAAGATCTTGCCCACGCCGATGCCGATGGCGGCACCGATGATGAACTTGGAGATCAGCAGCACGCCGCCCCGCTTGACAACGCCGCCCATATCACGGAAGCGCAAGGTCGTGCCCAGGCAGAACAGTTGGATGCCGATGGCGGTGTTGGCACCAGCGTTGGTGAACACGGCAGTGGTAAATGAGCCGATGTTGACGATCTCCGGGATAAAGGTATTGATGACTGCGCCCAGCAGCATGGGCACCACCATCATACCGGCGGGGATCTTCTTCAGGAACTTCATAATCATACGCGTTTCCTCCTCAAGTCTCCATTCGTTTTTTCGCGATACGGAATTTCATTTCAGGGCACACAGAAATTCTCCCACAATAAATATCATATTTTTTGGCCAGTTTGTCAAGAAAAAACCGCTACGATTCGCAAATTAATTTGCGAAATTGCATAATATTTACAAATTCCAAGAGAGGAAATTGTACAACACTTCTTGCGGCGCAGAGAAAGGACGGCAGCTTCCCAAATGGCAAGCCAAGATGTGGAAAGAAGGGCTTGTGACGGGATTGTCCGGGGCAGGGGACCGCCAATGAGGCAGGGGCCTGCCTGTGGTGGTCCGGGTTTCCCAGATGGTGGCATCGGCGGTGAATCCAGGGAAAGAGAATGGGCAAAAAGGCGGGGGTACAGCCCCCGCCTTTTTGCCTTATTTACGACAGCGGAGGCGAAGCTGTTCTTCGGTGATGGTGTAGCCCTGCGCTGTCCAGTCGTCCAGAGGCCAGGCCTCCGGCACCGGCGCTCCCCGGCGGCTGAGGATGGCGGCGACCACCGTCTCCAGCAGTTTCGGGTTTTTGATCAGGATGGGTCCCGTCAGCTCCGAGGCAAACACATTGTCCCGGTGAAAGCCCTCCGGGCCCTTTTCCGCATCGTTGCCGAAGCCCATGTCCAGGGCCGTCAGCAACGGCGTGGTGACACCGCTGATCTTGGCGCACTTGTTCATGAAGCCCACCACCGCCTCCGGGAACAGGTCCGTGTGGCCGTAGACATCCTCCACGAACCGCCGCTTGCCCTGGACGGCGGTGAAGTCCGCGAGACCGATGCCAGCCCGGACGGTGCCGGCGGCGTCGGTGATGGAATCGCCCAGCAGCTCCATGGCGGTGCCGGCGAACAGCATGGCGCCCCCGTCCGCCGCCAAAGCCTTCACATCGCCACCGAAGCGGGCAAAATCAGCCAGGGCAAAGGCCTGCCGCCGCTCGGTGCCGGCGCCCATGAAAAGAAAGTCCGCGCCGGAGAGGGCGGCGCTGTCACCGGGGTTTACGGTCTCCACCGTCACGGTGTGGCCCAGCCGCTCCAGAAGGCGCTTCAGGGCGGATACGTTGGCATAGCTGCCGTAGAGGTTCATGAGGTCGGGATAAAGATGGATGATCTTCATGTCCATATCACAGCGCCTCCTTTTTCACGGCGGGCAGATCCAGCAGCTTGTCCCGGTCGGAGAAGCAGGTGACCACGTACAGGTCCTCATCCCCCTGGGCCTCCAGAGCCGCAGCGGCGGCGGGGATGTCCCCGATCACCTGAATCTTTTCCTGGGGCAGGGCGGTGAAGGAGAACCGCTCCGCCAGGTCGTTGCAGTACCGGCCCGACAGCACTACCTTCTTCACCTGGGGGCAGTTCAACAGGTCGAAGTCGATGTCCCACAGCCAACTGGTCTCACTGGTGAAGTATTTGCGGCTCACCGCGTCCACGATGACCAGCACCACGCAGGGGCGCTTCGCCTCCTGACGGATATAGCGGAGGTTGGTGTCATAGGCGATGGAGTTCTCGTGCTTGCTGGTCAGCAGGGTACCGTGGTGGCCGCCCAGGAAGAAGGTCTGCATCCGGCCATTTTTCAGGATATAGTTGCTGACGGTTCCCGCAATGGTCTCCCCGGGCACCCCGGCCAGACGGCAGGCGGCGTAGGCCGCCAGAATGTTGTAGACGTTGTAGATGCTGCGGAAGGCCAGGGACACGGTGAATTGTCCGTCCAGGGTCAGCTTGCCGCCCTCCAGGTCCAGGGCGGTGGCGGTGAAGTCGGTCTGCTCCGGACGGTGGTGGCCGCATTTGGCGCAGTGATAGGCGCCGATGTGGTTGTAGTGGACAAAGTCATAGGTCATGGGCCCGCCGCACACCGGGCAGTATGCGCCGTCGTGATAGACGCCGCCGGGCTGGTCCTGGTCGGTGGGGCAGTGGTCCAGGCCGAACCAGCGTACCTTCTCGTGTCCCCGGGCGAAGCAGGAGGACAGGGGGTCGTCGGCGTTGAGGATCAGCTCCGTATCCGGATGGATGGCGGGCAGCAAGGCATCGTAGACCCATTCCGGGTGGCCGTTGCGGGTCAACTGGTCCCGGTACAGGTTGGTGATGACGAAGTGGGTGGGGTGGAAATAGCGGAAGCTGTGGGCGGCGTAGCGCTCGTCGGACTCGATCAGCAGCACGTCCGCCCGGACCCGGCCGCCCAGGGTGGCGTGGGTCAGCACCGCGGTGGTGACACCCTCAATCTGGTTGGAGCCCTCGGCGTTGTAGACCACGGTCTTGCCGGCGGCACGCAGCACAGCGGCGATCATCTCCACCGTGGAGGTCTTGCCGTTGGAGCCGGTGACTGCGATGACGCAGGGGGGCAACTGCACCCGGGAGAGAATGTCCGGGCAGATCTTCAGGGCGAACTTGCCGGGCATGGAGCTGCCCTTGCCCACCAGGGCGCCCACGGCCCGGCCCAGCTTACACACCACGATGGCCAGAAACTTTCTCATGTGGTTTCGCCTCCATCTTCCTCCGGGAACTCCCGGAATTCTGCCACGGCCCGCACCGGCGCGCCGTCGGCGCCCTCCCATTTCAGGGGCAGGGCGAAGAGCATCAGGTCCCGCCGCTCCACCACCCGTTTCAGACACAGGTTCTCCAGAATCACCACACCGCCGGACAGCAGGACCCGGTGGGCGTCGTGGGGACCGGCCAGGGGGTCCACGCCGGGGGCGTCGGTGCCCACGCCCTTGAGTCCGCAGGAGACCAGGTACTTGGCCGCCTCATGGTCGGGCACGGCAAAGCCATCCTCGAAAAAGGCGCTGCTGCCCCAACGGGCCTCCCAGCCGGTGTAAAACAGCACAAAGTCCGCCTGCCGCAGCGCGCAGCACCGCTCCCGCAGGAACTGGGCGCTGATGACGCCGCCGGTGAGCCGGGACACGTCCAGTACCACCGCCCGTCCGCAGAACTGGGATACCGGCAGCTCTTCCAGAGTGGTCCCGTGGTCCAGAATGTGGTACGGGGCATCCATATGGGTACCGGTGTGGGTGCCCAGTGTGAGCCGGGCCACCCGGTAGCCGTCCCGTGTCATGGTGGCGGCGCTCTCCCGGGTCACCTCCGGATCTCCGGGGTAGACGGGCATGTCCGCCGAGATGGTGTGGGTCAGGTCAACGATCATGAAAACGCCTCATTTCCTGGGGAAGAATGTTCGTGGGAGGGGCGGTCCTTCGTCTGGCCCGGCCGCTCCAGATAAATCATCAGTGCCGCCATGTCCGCCGGGCTGACGCCGCTGATGCGGCTGGCCTGGCCCAGATCCAGCGGGCGCACGGCGGAGAGCTTTTCCCTGGCCTCCAGCCGCAGACCCTGGATGGCGTTGTAGTCCAGGTCCGACGGCAGCTTCCGGGACTCCATGCGGCGGAAGTCCTCCACCTGCTTTTGCTGGCGGCGGATGTAGCCCTCGTACTTCACCGAGATCTCCACCTGTTCCGCCACCTCCGGCGGCAGAGCAGGCCGCTGGGGGTCAAAGGGGGCCAGATCTTCATAGTGGAGCTGGGGCCGCCGCAGCAGGGCGATCAGGGGGCAGCCGTCGGGGGCGTCCGCCGTGCCCCGCTCCGTCAGGAGGGCGGTCAAAGCTGTCGATGGGGCCACGCCGGTGTGGGTCAGCCGGTCGATCTCCCGGCTGATGGCAGCGTACTTGGCCTCCACCTGCTCCAGCCGCTCCCGACTCACCAGGCCGATCTCATAGCCCCGGCGGGTCAGCCGCTGGTCGGCGTTGTCCTGGCGGAGAAGCAGCCGGTACTCGCTGCGGGAGGTCATGATCCGGTAGGGCTCGTTGGTGCCCTTGGTGACCAGGTCGTCGATCAGGGTGCCGATGTAGCTCTCCGACCGGGACAGGATGAAGGGCGTCTGGCCCCGGAGCTTCCGGACGGCGTTGACCCCGGCGCAGAAGCCCTGGACGGCGGCCTCCTCGTAGCCGGAGGAGCCGTTGAACTGTCCGGCGCCGTAGAGGCCGTCGATGCCCTTGTACTCCAAGGTGGCCCGCAGGGCCAGAGGGTCCACGCACTCGTACTCGATGGCATAGGCGGGCCGGGTCATCTCAGCGTGGGTAAGGCCCGGCACGCTGTGGAGCATCTGGAGCTGCACCTCCTCCGGCATGGAGGAGGAGAAGCCCTGGATATAGAGCTCCTCGGTGTTGAGGCCCATGGGCTCCACAAAGAGCTGGTGGCGGAGCTTGTCCGGGAAGCGGACGATCTTGGTCTCAAAGGAGGGACAGTACCGGGGGCCCACCCCCTCGATGACGCCGGAGTACATAGGTGCCCGGTCCAGGTTCTCCTGGACGATCCGCTTGGTCTCCCCGGTGGTCCAGGTGAGGTAGCACACCGCCCGGTTCTCCGGCGGGCTTTGGGTGGAATAGGAAAAGGGCACCGGCAGGGCGTCTCCCTCCTGCAATTCCATTTCCTCAAAGTCCACGCTGCGGCGGTTCACCCGGGGGGGCGTGCCGGTCTTGAACCGGCGCAGGGGCAGCCCCAGGGCCTTCAGGGAGTCTGTCAGCCGGGCAGCGGCGTGCATGCCGTCGGGGCCGGAGTCCTCCACGCACTCACCCACAATGGTCCGTCCGGAGAGGTAGGTGCCTGTGGCCAAAATTACCGCCCGTACGTCAAAGACCGCCCCGGTGGAGAGGACCACGGCGGAGACCGCACCGTTTTCCGTGCGAATCTCCACCACCTCCCCCTGGCGGACGGACAGGTGTTCCTGCCGCTCCAGGGTGTGCTTCATGTATTCCTGGTAGCGCCGCCGGTCTGCCTGGGCCCGGAGGGACCAGACGGCGGGGCCCTTGCCCTTGTTCAAAAGGCGGTACTGGATGCAGCACGCGTCCGCGGCTTTCGCCATCTCGCCGCCCAGGGCGTCCAGCTCCCGGACCAGGTGGCCCTTGCCGGTGCCGCCGATGGCGGGGTTGCAGGGCATGTTGCCCACGGCGTCCAGATTGATGGTGAACACGATGGTCTCCATCCCCAGTCGGGCGGCGGCCAGCGCCGCCTCGATGCCGGCGTGGCCGGCGCCGATGACGGCGATATCATATTGTCCGGCGTGGAATTCGGTCATACAGGGAAGGTCCTTTCAGCGGTTGATGGCGGGGTTGTCCGTGCGGTCCATGAGCCAGTCCACGGAGACACCGTAAAAGTCGGCGATGTGCAGCAGGGCGTCATACCGGGGCTTGGCACCCAGCTCCAGGTCCTGGTATCCCCGGGCGGACAGACCCACTTGAGTAGCCACCTCTGCCTGGGTCAGATGCTTTTCCTTGCGGAGGGTGCGGATTTTTTCGGCAAACATGAAAAACCTCCTTGACACACAGATAACTACGTGCTACTCTAATCATAGAGGCACATATAACTGTGCGTTTACGTTGAGAGGGGAAATCAATATGGGAGAGATACCCGAAGTCATTGAGCTGCTGTACCGGGCCTGGGTCCCCGCCCCGGACCCCAGCCAGTGGCCGGAGTACCTGGAGAAAGACCCGGTCCAGGGGTACGGGCTGTACTGCTTCCACCAGGGCCTGGCCCTGGGCTTGCAGCTGGAGGAGGCCTGCCGGGGAGATTAAGATTCCGCCCGGTGCAGCGTCACCACCGCCACCTCCGGCCGGTTCCAGAGGCGGAAGGAGGGGCCGGAGTTGCCCAGTCCCCGGGTGACAAAGAGGGCGGAGCCGTTTTTGTCGTAAAGCCCCGCCGTGTAGGAGGGGAACAACGTCCGGTTGGTGGAGAGGAGCCCGTCGGTGAAGGGCAGGCGGATGATGCCGCCGTGGCCGTGGCCGGAGAGGACCAGGTCCGCCCCCAGCAGGCTGTACTGGCTTTCAAAGCGGTCGTTGCGGTGGGCCAGCAGTAGCCAGAAGGGGTCTCCGTAGGCGGCATAGACCTCCGCCGCCACCGTCTCCGGCTGCTTCTGATCGGCGTAGCCATTGGGGTCGTCGATACCGGCCAGCACCACGGTGTCTCCATTTCGCTCCAGGGTTGTAAAGCTATTGGACAGGACCGTGACCCCCTGGGCGGCCAGCCGCTCCTTCAATTCCGGTACGTCTCCGATGGCCCATTCGTGGTTGCCGGTGACGTAGTAGGTAGGGGCGATGGCGGTGAGACCGGCGGCCACCGCCTCGGCATAGCCGGGCTCCGGGCCCCGGTACTTGTCCTCCAGGTCCCCCAGATAGAAGATGTACTCCGGTGACTGGTCTGCTACTGTTTGAAACAGCTCCTCATTGTTCTCCCCGAATTCGGCGCCGTGGAGGTCGCTGAGGACCACGATCCGGCAGCCGTCGAAGCCGGTGGGCAGATCGGTGAACACCGGGTCGAAACGGGCGATCTGCAGGGAGGTATTCTCCCACCGGAAAAAGAGGACCAGGACCAGAATCAAAACCGCCAGAACCGCCAACCGCCGGAGGGGATGCTTGCGGGAATGCTTTGCCATGGAAAAGGGGCCTCCTCTGACGCCGAAGCCGGCGGCTTCGGACGGATAAAAAACATGTTAGCCGTGCCGATACCGGCACGGCTAACATTATAGCATAGATCAGCTTTCCATGGCGAGAGAAAAAATATACAAAGAATACAGGAATGGGGAATCAAACTACTCCGCGCTTTTCAGTGATTCCACCATATCGATGTCCTTCATCTTCCGGTGGGCCAGCAGACTCACCGCCGCCGAGAACAGGGCCGTCAGCAGCGCCGACCAGACATAGGCCATGGGGTCCGTGTCCCGCCCAAACATCATCAGGTCGATCTCCACGGACTTCACCAGCCACACATGGAGGAAGTGGCCCAGCACGCAGCCCAGGGCGATGCCCACCGCCGTCAGCACCACATTCTCCCGGTTGACGTAGGCGGAGACCTCCCGGTCATAGAAGCCCAGCACCCGGATGGTGGCCAGCTCCCGCTTGCGCTCGGTGATGTTGATGTTGCTGAGGTTGTAGAGCACCACCATGGCCAGGGCGGCGGCGGAGAGAATCACGATGACCACCACGAAGTCGATCCGCTCCATGGAGGTCAGGTAGGTATCCCGGGTGGTCTCCATGCGGGTGGCGGACTGGACCCCCTGCAGGGCCATCAGGTCCGAGAACACCGCGTCGCACAGTTCCTGGTCGCTGCTGGTCAGGGTCAGCAGGAAGGCGGTGTCCTTGTAATCCTCTCCGAAGATCTCCTCGTAATAGGCGGGGGAGAGGTAGATGAAGTGGGCCAGGTAGTGCTCCGTCACCGCCGCCACTGTGACCTCCGCCCGGATGTCCCCGTCCACGGTGATGGTGTCGCCGGGGCCCACGTCCAGCAGCTCGGAGAGCTTCTGGTCGATGATGGCGCCGTCCTCCGGCACCGTCAGGGGCTGGCCGTCCATGGTCCGCAGGGTCACGAAGTCTCCCAGTCGGTCAGGGTCCGCCGCCTCCAGGTAGGCGGTGGTGGAGTAGGTGCTTGACTCCGCCGTGACGCTGGTCAGCAGGCACGGCAGGGAGTCCACCACATCGTCACTTTCGGAGAGGTAGCGGTCAATGGCTGAGCGCTCCGTGTCCAGCAGGTTGTCGCTGACGGAGAGCTGAGCGGTGTAGTGGTAGATGTCCTCATACTGCCGGCTCATGGTGGTCAGCAGGGAAGAGCGGATGCCGAAGCCCGCGATGATCAGGGCCGTGCAGCCACCGATGCCGATGACCGTCATCCAGAACCGCTTCTGGTAGCGCAGCAGGTTCCGGGCCGTCACCTTGTGGTTGAAGCTCATGCGGCGCCACAGGGGGCGGATGTACTCCAGCAGCACCCGCTTGCCGGCCTTGGGGGCCCGGGGCCGCATGAGATTGGCCGGGGTGTCCGCCAGGGTGGCAAGACATGCCGCCAGGGTGGACACGGTGGTGCAGGCCACTGCCGCCCCCACCGCCGCGGCGCTGATGCCGGGATAGAAGGTCAGCTCAATGTCCGGCACATCGTACATGATCTGATAGGCGGTGAAGATCATCTTGGGAAACAGGGTAAAGCCGATGGCAAGGCCCAGCGCTCCGCCGATCAGGGACGGCAGCAGACCGTAGCCCAGGTACTTGCGGGAGATGGTCCACCGGGTGTAGCCCAGGGCCTTCAGGCAGCCGATCTGGACCCGCTGCTCGTCCACCATTCTCGTCATGGTAGTCAGGCACACCAGTGCCGCCACCAGGAAGAACAGCACCGGGAACACGGAGGCCAGATTGCCCATCCGGTCCGCGTCCTGGCCGAAGCCCAGGTAGCCGGGGTTGGAGTCCCGGCTGAGGATGTACCACTCGCTGGAGCCGATGTCCGCGATCTTCCGCCGGGCGTCGGCCAGCTCGTTTTCCGCGTCGGCGATCTTCTCGTCGGCCTCCGCCTTGCCGTCCAGGTACTCCTGGTATCCGTCGGCATACTCGGCCTCCCCGTCGTCCAGCTCCCGGCGGGCGTCCGCCAGCTCTGCCAGGCCATCGGCCCGCTCCTCGGCCAGGGTATCCCTGGCATCCTGGAGCTCCACCAAGCCGTCCTCATACTCCGCCTTGCCGTCCTGCCATTCCCGCAGGCCGTCAGCGTAGTCCGCCTCACCGTCATTCAGCTCTGCCAGAGCGTCATCCAGCTCCGCCTTGCCGTCGGCCAGCTCTGCGTCCGCGTCCTTCAGCTCCGCCCTGGCGTCGTCCAACTGGCGCTTGGCGTCGTCCAATTCCTCCTCGCCGTCCCAGTACTCAGCCCAGCCGTCCTCCAGTTGCTTCTTGGCGGAGGCAAGCTGTTCGTAGTTGCGCCGCAGGGCGCTGGCGCTGGCCGGGATCTGGCCAGAGGCCGCCTCCAGCGTGGCCAGCGTCTGCCGGGCGGAGGTCCGGTTCAAGCCCTGGGCCGCCAGTGTCTGATCGATCTGGTCCAGGCCCGCTTCGGTCTGCGCCAGTTGTTCTTTCAGTTGGAGTTTCTGG
>URXS01000028.1 GCA_900551885.1 uncultured Oscillibacter sp. | reverse complement strand
TTCCATCGGCTTCCGGCAGAGCTGGCCCGTGGCCTACACTGTGGGCGTCATCGCCGCCGTGGCTTATGTGGCCGCCATTATCTGGTACGGCAAGAAGCGCGCCAGCGTTCTGGCGAAATAATTATCTCCCCCGTTTCCCCTTTTCCAGCTCCCGCATTCTCGTTTGCGCGGAGCATGCCGCAAAAAGCCCGCCGCACACTGTGCGGCGGGCTTTTGTCATCCATATACCATCACCAGTCCCGTCACCACTCCGGTCACTGCTGCCAAGGCCGGGGCCCGGGACCGCCACAGGTCCAGCGCCTCCGGCAGCAGCTCTCCGAACACCACGTACAGCATAGCCCCGGAGGCAAAGCCCAGAGTCGCCGCCAGCCCCACAGGGCCCAGGCTCCCCAACCGATACCCCAAAGCTGCTCCCGCCACTGTAGGGGCTCCTGTCGCTGCAGCCGCAGCCACCGCCAGCCGCCTGGTCAGATTTCCAGCCCGCAGAGGTCCCGCCACCGCCATCCCCTCCGGGATGTTGTGCAGAGCGATCACTGCCGCCAGAGTGACCCCACCGGCTCCCTCTTCAGTCGTTCCAGAGGCAAAGGCGGCGCCGATCACCATTCCCTCCGGCACGTTGTGAAGAGCCACCGCTGCCGCCAGCACCATTCCGGCCGCAATCATTCCGTTTTTCTGGGGCTGCCGTCGCTCCAGCAGTGCCTCCAGACCTTCTACCGCCCCATGTCCCATCAGTACCGCCGCTGCTGTCAGAAACAGCAGTCCCCGCTCTCCGGCTCCGACAGCTTCTCCCAGCAAATCACAGCACACCACCGCCGTCATAACGCCAGCAGCAAAGCTCAGCAGCAGACTTACCATCCGGGGCGAGTCTCTCCGCATCAAGCAGGCGATCCCACCGCCCAGCCCCGTTCCGCCGATCCCAGCCACTCCTGTGGCCGCCAGCGCCATCCACACCGCAGCACCGCCTCCTCAAACAAAAAAGCGGGAAGGCGGCCTTTCGCCGCTTCCCGCTTTCGTAACCGTGCACCCTGCCTTTCAGATCAAAATATACACCAGAAGGATCACCAGCCCCAGGCCCGACAACAGCAGGTCAAAGGAGAAGGTCTCCTCTACCAGGAACCGCCTGGGCTTTTTGCCGTACACTCCGAAGTCCTCGTTCCGCTTGGGCACGAAGATCCCCGGTGCCTTGGTAAAGAGAATTCGCTCCCCGACCAGCACCACCAGATCGCCCATGGAGGCCAACACCCTGGCGCACAGCGCTCCGGCAAAGGCCAATCCCCGCAAAGCGGGCCGGTACACCCGCTCCTCCAGGTCCAGCCAGGCGGGCCAGCGGTCCACGTAAACCAGCTCACCGCCCTCCTTTTTCATCAGCAGGCGCCGTACCACCAGCAGGTACACCGCCACGCCGATGGCCAGGGAAATGCAGCTTCCCTTCAGATTTACCCAGGTGAAGTAATGCACCGCATGCCCCTCGTCCGCCGCCAGGAAAGCGGCAGCCCACCGGGCAATAGGCTCCATGGTGCGCCCTGGTGTCAATCCAAGAAGCAGCAGTGCCGCCCCGCCGCAGAACAACACCGCCCTGGTCCAGGACGACATATACTCCGGGACGCCAATCCGCTGTCCAACCGCCCGCGGCGAGACAAATACCGCCACAAACAGCTTGGTCATGTATGCAGCCGTCAACCCGCCGGAAATCAGGAAAATCCACTCCACCGCCCGGAAGCCGCCGGCAGAGAGCCCCTCATGCTCCAGCAGGTGGATGTACTCCACAATGCCCTCGTGGAGCAACGTCTTGCTGACGTAGCCGGAGAAGCCTGGCACGCCGGCAATAGAGGCCGCCGCCACGAAAAAGGTACCCTTCAGCCAGGGCTTGTTGCGGCCCCAGCCCCGGATGGTATTGAGATCCAGCGCATGGGTATTCACATACACCACGCCCGCCGCCACGAACAGCACCAGCTTGATGAGGCTGTGATTGAGCATGTGCAGCACAGTACCCCAGGCAGCCAGGGCATTCTCACCATATAGATATCCCTGCATGGCCACGCCCACCAGGATGAACCCGATCTGGGACATGGAGGAGCAGGCCAGGGTCCGCTTCAGATCAATGGAGAACAACGCCAGCACGGCCCCCAGAGCCATGGTAATCGTCCCCAGGACCAATATCACTCTATTCCATGGCACGTCGGCCCAGAACAAAAACCGGGACACGATCAGCACGCCGAACACGCCACTCTTGGTAAGAATTCCCGACAGCAGCGCCGACGCCGGTGCCGGTGCCACAGGGTGGGCTTTGGGTAGCCAGATATGCAGGGGAAACATGCCTGCCTTGGCACCGAAGCCCACCAGGCAGCAAGCACCGGCTGCGTATAATTGCCACCGGTCCTCCGTCGCCAAACTGGCGGCCAGCTCCGACAGATGAGCGAATTCCAGGGAGCCCAGCAGATGCCCCAGCCACAGCAGCCCCACCAGCAACGTCATGCCGCCGATGACCGCCACTGCCAGATACGTCTCCGCAGCCCGCAGGGCCTGGGGCGTCTCATTCTGGGCCACCCATACATAGGAGGTGAAGGACATCATCTCGAAAAACACGAACAGGGTAAACAGGTCCGCCGCCAGAAATACCCCCATCAGGGCACCTTCGGTCAGCAGCCAGAACAGGTAATAGCGGTTGCAGCCCTCAGCGGAGGCGAAGTAGGGCGGAGACACCGCTCCGGTTCCGGCCCACAGCAGCGCTGCCACCACCGCCAGTAGCCGCCCCAGGCTTCCGGCGGAAAAGGTCAGTCCCAAGCCGCAGATTCCCGGCAGATTCAGCTCCACTGCCGGGCAGACCAGCAGAGCCAGCGCCGCCGCCAGCTCCGCTACCGGTACCAGTTGGATAAAGCGGTCCCGGTACCGCCGGTCACGCTTCCGCAGGGGAAACACCACTGGCGCCGCCGCCATAGGAAATAGTACCAAAAACAGTATCAGGCCTTGCGCCATTGTCTCCCCTCCTTCCTCACAGGGCGCCCTGCCCCACCATCTGCAAAAAGCCGATGACCGTATTGGAGCACAGTGCCAGGATCACGCCCGACACTGTCAGTGCCAGCAGGGGCACCTTCATGGCCCAGCCCGCATCCTTCACCTGATCCAGGGCCGCACGGTCCAGCTCTCCGATAGGAAAATAGGCCCGTGCCACGATGGTGATGAGGTACAGGGTCGTTAGCAGCGTGGAGAGAATCAGTGCCCCGATCCCGGCATAGGCCAGGGGATTCCCAGAGGCCACAGCTCCCTCGGCGATCATCCACTTCCCGGCGAAGCCTCCCAGAGGCGGCACACCGATCAGGGCAAAGGAGGACACCGTGAAGGTGGCGAACACCACCGGCATCACCCGGCCAAAGTCCTCCAGCTCATAGACGTACTCCCGCCCCCGGTGCAAAATCGCCCCCGCGCAGCAGAACATGGTGATCTTGGTGAAGGCGTGGTAGATCATGTGGGTCATCCCGCCTACCAGCCCCGCAGGGCTCATCAGTGTCAGGGAGAAGAGAATATAAGACAGGTTGCTGACCGTGGAAAAGGCCAGCCGCCGCTTCAGGTGGGGCGTCCGCAGGGCTCTGGCGGAGCCGTACACGATGGTAATGATGGCCGCCGTCATCGCCACGGTCTGGGCCCAGGTCCCCCGCAGGAAATCCGCCCCGAAGCCGAAATAGATCAGCCGCAGCACCGCGAAGGCGCCAGCCTTCACCACCGCCACCGCGTGGAGCAGGGCGCTGACCGGTGTAGGCGCCACAGAGGCATCCGGCAGCCAGCCGTGGAAGGGGAACAGGGCCGCCTTCACGCCAAAGCCAAAGAAGGCCGCCACGAAGGCCACCAGCAGCGTTCCCTCGTTGCCCGCCGTCCGGGCCGGGTCCAGCACACCGCCATAGGTAAAATTCAGGTGCCCCACCCCGTAATTGAGCAGAAATACAATCCCGATGAAGGCGAAAGCCGCTCCGGACAGGGAATAGATCAGATACTTTCTTCCGGCGTAGCGGGCCTTTTCATCCATGGCGTGCATGACCAGCGGCAGTGTGGCCAGAGTCAACAGCTCATAGAAAAAGTACAGCGACAAAAAGTCTTCGGAATAGGCGATCCCCATGACGACGCCGTAGGCCATGAGCCAGAAGCTGAAAAAGCGGTTCTCATGTCCCTCATGGGTCATGTAGTCCAGAGCATACACCGTCACCAGCGGCCACAGGAAGGACACAATGGCCCCGTACACCATAGAGGCCCCGTCAATCCGCAGGGAGATGGAAAAGCTCTCGGAAAAGCGCACCAGCACACAGGCCAGGGCGTCTGGTCCCCGGTAATAGGTGGCCAGGATGCACAGGAAGGAGAGAATGGACGTCACCACAGTAGCAGCCGTCACATAGATGCTCCGAACCCGGCGACCCTTAGGCTGCGCCACCAGCAGCGCCACACCCAGCAGGACAGGCACCAGAATGGGCAGCGTTAAAAACCGGTGCATTCGGACTCCCTCCCCTCACAGAATTTGAAAAACCGGTCCATGATCCTCACAGGAACAGCCCTCCGGCCAGCCGGCCCAGCCACCCGGTGAGCACGCCGGGAAACAGTCCCAGCACCACCGCCGCCACGGCAAAAGCCAGCATCGGCCAACGCATCCAGGGGCCCACCTCCCGACGGTCGGCGATGTAGTCTTTCCCCGGGAAAAAGCCGTTTGTGACAATGGGCAGCAGGTACCCGGCAGTCAGCAAAGCCGACAATACCAGCACCACCATACCGGCCGCGCCAAAAGCTGCCACCGGAGCCTCCAGTCCCGCCGACACCAGATACCATTTACTGACAAAGCCCGCCATGGGAGGGATCCCGATCAGGGACAGCGCCGCCAGGGTAAAGCACCACATGGTCACTGGCATCCGCTTGCCGATGCCCTGAAGCTGATCCACTCTGGTGCAGTTGGTGGCAAAGATGATGGCGCCTGCCGCCAGAAACAGCGTGTCCTTGGCGATGGCGTGAAACACCATCTGGGTCATGGCCGCCTGCACCCCCGCCGGGGTCAGCAGCAGCAATCCAAACAGCACGTAGGATACCTGGCTGACGGTGGAATAGGCCAGCCGACGCTTCAGTTGCTTTTCCCGGAGGGCCAGCATGGACCCCACGAACACCGTGGCCAGAGCCAACGTCAGCAGCACATACTGGGGCCAGCTCCCCTGGAGGAACTCCGGCCCAAACATGTAGTAGGTGACCCGGATCACCGCCAGCACGCCGCCCTTGGTGATCACGCCGGAGAGCACGGCGGAGGCAGGCGCCGGAGCCACAGGGTGTGCGGCAGGCAGCCAGGCCTGCATAGGCACCATACCGGCCTTGGCGCCAAAGCCCACGATCATCAGGCAGTAGGCCACCAGCAGCAGCTCCCGGTGCTGGGCGGACTTGGCCAGATCGATGACGCCGCCGGCGGCAAAGTCCGGTGCCGCCAGGTAGTAGGCCACAAAGAAATATCCGATCAGGGCCATGCCAGCACCGAACACCGAATAGCCCAGGTATTTGAACCCGGCCCGCCGGGCGGCGGCAGTGGCAGTGTGCAGCACCAGAGGCACCGTAATCAGAGACATCATCTCGAAGAACATGTACATGGTGACGAAGTTGGCCGCCATGGCCAATCCCATCAGTACACCCAGAGTCATGGTGTAAAAGCCCAGGAACCGCTGTTCCCCCCCGGCGTGGCGCACGTAAGGAAAGGCAAACAGCAGCACCGGAACCCAGATGCATACGCACAGCAGCATGAAGAACCGGGCCAGGCTGTCGGTCTGTAGCACCAGACGCAGCGATCCCTGGATGGTCAGCAACACCAGCCGCCGCTCCGGCAGCAAGCATACCGCCAGTGCCAGAACCGCCGTGGCCAGGATCACCGTCAGAGCCATCCGGTTCCGGATCTGTTCATTTTTTTGCCGGAACACAAAGATCCCGCCCACCAGGGGCACCAGGATCGGCAGCAGCAGCACCATGCCGTCAACCTCACACATTCATCAAAGTAGCCGGAGCCCAGCCTCGATCACGTTTAAAACAGGATGATAGAAAATGCCCAGAACGAAAATTCCCGCCATCAGCACCACCGCCGCGGTGGTAAAGGAGCGGTCGAAGGTCAACTCCTCCGGCGTCACATCTGCCAGCAGGGCCTTCTCCTCCTCGGCGGGAGGCCGCACCCAGATGGCAAGCAGTGCCGGTACATAGTACAAGGCATTCAGTACCGTGGACAACGCAATGGTCAGCAACGTCAGCGCCGTCTTGTTGGTAGGCAGGGACGCGCTGGCAAAATACAGCTTGGAGACAAATCCGCCGAACAGCGGAATGCCGATCATGGACAGGGCTCCTACCGTAAAGCCCAAGCCCGCCGTCACATCCCGGTAGGCACTGCCCCGCAGGTTCCGCAGGCTCTTGTGGTGGCCACTGACGGCGCTGAGCCGGCCGGCGCAGGCGAACAGCAGTGGCTTGCAGCAGGCGTGGACCAGAATATGGAAGCAAGAAGCCGTAACACCGGCCAGGGTACCCAGTCCCACGCCCATAAAGATATATCCGATCTGAGCCACGGAGGAATAAGCCAGCATCCGTTTGATATGCCGCTCCCGCATGGCCCCCAGAGAACCAAAGATCATCCCCAGCAGGCCGAAGGCCAAGATCACGTTCATGACCCCCAGCTCCACCATCAGATCCAAGGAGAACACCCGTCCGATCATGGTCAGCAGCAGCACGATGTACCCCTTCAGTACCAGGCCGGACAGCATGGCGGAGGAGGCGGTGGTAGCGCCGCCGTGGGCATCCGGCAGCCACAGGTGGAAGGGAAACATGGCGCTTTTGATGCCGAGGCCCCCTACGATCAAACCGATGGATACCGTCAATGTCAGATGGTAGCGGCCGGTAGCCGCCAGCTCCGCCACTGCTTCTGCCAGAGATGGCATCAGCAGATAGCCGGTGATGCTGTTGAGCAGCGCCAGGCCGATGAGAAACAGCCCCGACCCCAGCAGGCTCATAAAGAGGTAGCGGATGGTGGCAATCAAGTTGGGACCGTTGTCCTTGGCCATGACCAGGGCACAGGAGGCGATGGTGCAGATCTCAATGAACACGTAGCCGGTAAACACGTCGTTGGTGTAAGTCAGCGCCAGCAGCGACGCCGTCAGCAAATTCACCATGACGAAGTAAAACCGCTGTTTTTCCGGCAGGATGTCATGAAACAGGTCCCGCCGTCCGCCCACCAGAGACATGGCCAGCACCACACAGAATACCGTGCTCAGCAGTCCCTGCAGCGGCCCGCATTTGATGGCGTTTCCATAGGGAGCCACGAACCGGCCCATGGTATAGGTGAAGCTCAGATGGCCCAAGTAGGTATAGGCCAGCACCGCCGCATTCATGATTGCGGCAACCATGGCAGCAGACAATGTCAAGCGGTAGGCAGTGATTCCCCGGCGCAGTGAAGCGCAGACGATGCCGGCCACAATAGCCAGAAAGATGGACAGGAAGGGGAGATTCTCCACAAACGGCCGCATCAGTCGTCCTCCTTCCGGGCCCGCTCCAGCAGCTCCCGCATCTCAATGGTACCGTAGCGTCGGTAAATCCGCTGAATCAAGGCCAGGGAAAACGCTGTGATGGACACGGATACCACGATACCCGTCAACACCAGGCCACTGGGAATAGGGTTGATGTACAGCGGATCGAAACCCTGGTCCCCCACGATGGGTGCGGTGCCCCCATCGATGTATCCCAGAGAAGCCAGCAGCAAAAACACGGCGGAGTCCATGATGTTGAAGCCCACTACCTTCCGCAGCAGATTCTGCTGCAACATCATGTTCATCAAACCCACGCCGAACAAAATCACCGCGGTCACGGCGAAGCGGTTCTGTAAAATCATCTCCAGCATCCCGAAACCCGCCTTTCTCTCGTCGTTGTCTCTCCCGTCACAGCTCCCCCCGGGAGAAGAGGGCGTAAAAGCCGTACACCGTACAGGCCACCACCAGCCCCACCGCCAGGTCGATCAGCAGCGTCATGCCGGTGAGGTAATTGGGCAGCCCATTTGCTCCAATAAAAATGTAGGCGCCGTACAGTAGGGCATACAACAGCAGTCCGCACGTGCGCACCGCAGCGTAGGTCCGCCGGTCCATGAAGGTGCGGATACTCTGGTGTCCAAAGGCGGCGGAAAACAGAATCAATCCCGCTCCTAACACCGTCCCACCGGAGAAACCGCCGCCCGGCGACTCCTCCCCATGGAGCAGCACATAAATGGCAAAGAGGAAGATGAAGGGCACCAACAGCCAGGAGGTCTGTCGCAGAATCGGATCGGGGTGGGATTGGATAATGGCATCCTCTCTGGCCTGCTTGGCAAGATCGGTGTCGGAGGTATTGTTGCGGTCCCGCAGCAGCAGGATCATCACCGCCGTCACCGCCAGAAACAGCACACAGCTCTCCCCCAGGGTATCGAAGCCCCGGTAGCTCAAAATCATGGCAGTCACGGCGTTGGCGGAGCCGGTCTCCTCCTCGCCATACTCCAGGTAATGCTGGGCGACCTCGTTGTTGGTGGGGTTATCTTCCTCGCCGAAGGCCGGCATAGTCACCACTGCCGCCATCATAATGGCCACCAGAGCCAGGCACAGCACGCCTGCCGCAGCAGGATACCAGTTGAAAAACCGGTGCAGCCGGTGTTTTTCCCGGCGCTCATGCTCCTCGTCGCTGGGGCGGGTATCGCGGGGCGGACGCTGCTCCATGACGAACAGCGTCTGGTCCTTGGGCTCCCGCTCACCGTCCACCCAGGCGGTCAGCTTCTGGCGCCAATTCTCCTTTTCCATCCGGTCAGCCATCGCGGGTCCCCTTCAGTGCGTGAATCCGTTTGAGGGTCAGGAAGAACAGGATGCTGGTAACGCCAGCGCCTACCGCCGCCTCGGTGATAGCCAGATCCGGGCTCTGCAGCAGGCTCCACAGCACCGCCATCAGAAGAGACATCGCCATGTACACGATCACCATGGCCAGGAGCCGCCGGCACAGGGGCGCCGCCACGGCACAGACGATGACACCAATCAGCAGAATGTACTCCAGCAAGATCATCGCTTCTCCACCTCGCATTCACTTTCGATCTCCGGCACTGTCAGGACCTCCATCTCCGCGATGAGGTGGCTGGACACCGGGCTGGTCAACCACAAGAACAAAAACACCAGTAACGTCTTGGCCCCGGACAAGGACCAGCCGTGGAGCACCATCAATCCCGCCAGGATGCAGAAGATCCCCAGGGCGTCGCCCACAGCGGCGGCGTGCATCCGGCTCAGGGCATCGCCAAAGCGGTAAAGCCCCAGTACCGCCGAGAAAAACACAAACAGCCCGAACAGCAGCAATCCCAGCCCGATCACGGTCGCAATGTTATGTACCACGGACGCCGCCTCCTGTTCTCTCCCGCTTCTCTTTCTCCAGTTGCTTCTGCCGCCGGGTGATCACCAGCCGGGAAACCACCACCACCGTCAAAAAGCTCAGGAGGGCGTACAGCAGGGCCACATCCACCAGGAAATCCTCCCGCATCCACACGGACAGCAGCACCATCTCCGCCACCACCAGGGTGTTGATGACATTGACGGCGATGATCCGGTCAGTAAACCGGGGGCCCAGCACAGCCCGGACCAGGGTAGCCAGGCACAGCGCCGCCAGCACAATGGCGCCGAAAATCAAAACGGCATTTTTTACCTGCTCCATGCTCAGGCCTCCAACTTCTCCAGCCGCCGCTGGAACTCACTTTCCTCAATTCCTGTCGCCAGTGATTCATCCAGTGCGTGGACGCAAAAACGCCCATCAGCCGCCGTCACGGTGATGGTACCGGCAGTCAGCGTGATGGAGTCCGCCAGGATTGCCCGGGCCCGGTCCGTCTCCAGGGGCGTGTCAAACCACACCAGTACCGGCTGCGTGTTTCGCCCCCGGGTGTATACCAGCCGCATCACCACAAAGCCGGCTTTCAGCATTTCCACTAGCAGATAGCCCAGATACCGGACCCCGGTCCACAGCCGGCCCGGCCGGGGCAGCGACAGGTGGTAATCCAGAAATTTCCTGCAAAACCAGGTCATGGCCGCAGACACCGCCAGTCCCCACAGGCAGGCGTGAACTGTTATATCACCGGTCATCAGCAGCCACAGCAGGAAAAACAGCACAAACACGCCGGTGCCCCCCTCTCGTCTCTCCATCATAAAACGCACTGTCCCGCCCCGCCGCCAGCTTCACAGGCTCCGGGGCGTCCATGCACAAGCGAGCCCTTCCATGGCGCGCCTCTAATTGTTAAAAAAATGTCAAAGTTGATTCCACACCACCCACCCGCTATCCCGGATTCAGGCTTTGGGAAGTATCTGCATTTATGGTACAGGATGGGCTCGCAAAAGGCAAGGGAAAATTCTTCCACGCATACTCTTTTGCCGCTTTTTTGGACGCCCGTCGGGCCCGTCCCATTCATATCCGCCGACTTGTCCGCATAGGCTTACAAAAAAAGAGGTGATGTCCAAATGACCATTCATGTTGTCAAATCCGGTGAGACCGTGACCTCCATTGCGGCGCAGTACGGTGTGGAAGCCCGCCGCCTGGCGGCGGACAACGACGTGGGCGCCGACGGAGCGCTGGCTGTGGGACAGACTTTAGTGGTCCGCTTTCCCGAAAGAGTTCATGTAATCCGCCCTGGAGAGACGCTGTTCTCTCTGGCGGCAGCTTACGGCACCACGGTCCGCCGTCTGTGGCAAAACAACTGGCCCCTGGGCGGCGGCACGGACCTGCGGTCCGGCGAGACCCTGGTGATCTCCTATTTCGGCCAGACATTGGGCTCCGCGCTGTTTAGCGGCTACGCATACCCCTACATTGGGGAGAATCTACTGGCGGCGGAGCTGCCTTATCTCAGCTATCTGGCCCCCTTCACTTACGGCATTACTGCCTCCGGCGATCTATTGCCCCTGGCGGACGATGCCCTCCTCTCCGCCGCCCGGCAGCGGGGTGTCCGACCGGTGATGCACCTGTCCACGCTGACGGAGGACGGCCAGTTCGACACCGAGCGGGGCGCCTTGGTGCTGACGGATGAGGCGGTCCAGGACCAGTTGATTGCGGAGATCCAGCAAACGCTTCGCCTCCGGGGCTACGCCGGACTGGACGTGGACTTTGAGTACCTGCCCGGCTCACTGGCGTCCGCCTACGCCGCGTTTCTCTCCCGGCTGCACCGGCTGTTGAACTCCCAGGGTTTTTTCCTGTGGGCGGCCCTGGCCCCCAAGACCTCCGCTCAGCAGCGGGGACTACTGTATGAGGGCCATGATTACGCCGCTGTGGGTGTCGCCGTGGACGCGGTTCTCCTGATGACCTACGAGTGGGGCTACACCGCCGGGCCACCCATGGCGGTGGCCCCCCTGCCCAACGTACGGCAGGTGCTGGACTACGCCGTCACGGAGATCCCAAGGTCCAAGCTGCTGCTGGGGGTATCCAACTACGGCTACGACTGGCCGCTGCCTTTTGTCCGGGGGGAGACCCGGGCCCAGTCCATTTCCAACCAACGGGCCATTGAGCTGGCGATCCAGTACCGCATCGCCATCCAGTACGACGAGACTGCCCAGTCTCCCTTCTTCTACTATACCGGCGAGTCCGGCACGGTCCACGCCGTCTGGTTTGAGGACGCCCGGAGCCTGGCGGCCAAGCTGGAGCTGATCGCGGAGTACGGCCTGAAAGGCGCCGGCTTCTGGAATCTGATGCGGCCCTTCTCCCAGACCTGGCTGACCACCGCCTCTCTCTACGACATTGCCGACTGACAAAAACCGCCGGAGCGGACAAATGTCCGCTCCGGCGCTTATTTTCCTTCTCTCTTCAAAGCCCGTTGATCACCCGCTCCGGGCGCTCTCCGGCTAGAATGTGATCCAGATTTTCAAATACCATCCGCACCGCGTTGCGGAAGGCGGCCTGGCTGACCCCTCCCTGGTGAGGACACAGGATAATTCTGTCCGGAAACTCCGCCGCCAGACGCACCAGTGGGTGATCCGCCCCGGCGGGTTCCGGTTCATAGGCATCCAGGGCCACTCCCGCGATCCGCCCGGACCGGACGGCCTGGCACAGGGCGTCATCATCAATGATGGCCCCTCGGGCGGTGTTCACCAGAAACGCTCCGGGCTTTACATGGGCAAAGAATTCCCGGTCCAGCAGATGGCGGCTCTCCGCCGTGGCCGGCAGGTGGAGACTGATGACGTCACACTGCTCCGCCAGCTCATAAAGGGGCAGATAGCCCACTCCCAGCGCCGCCTCCTCTTCTGCCGTCCGGCGATGCCGGGCATAATAGGATACCCGGCTGCCATTGACCCGCAGGCGCTGTGCCGTAGCCAGGGCGATATGGCCAAGGCCCACCAGTCCCACATGGGACACACTGAGGTCCGGTGGCACATTCCGCTCCAGTGTTTGGGTCGCCTGGCTGTGGAGCCCGGCCTTCATCATCCGGTCTCCCCACAGCGTCCGGTGCAGCAGCATGCTCATCAGCGTCACCGCCAACTCCGCCACGGCACCGGCATTGCATCCAGCGTTGTTGCACACGTAAATACCGCGCTGCCAGGCAGCCTCCAGATCAATCCGGTCGAACCCCACGCCGTCGCATTGAATCAGCCGGAGATTGGGCATCTGCCCGATCAGCTCCCGGCGGATGTGTGTCACCGGCGTCACTACCAGCACCTGTGCGTCAGCCCCGGCGGCCAGCCACTCCTCTTCGGTACCTGTGCGATCCCGAAAGATCAGCTCCGCCTCCCGGCGGGAGGGGCAATCAGGGGCATAGAGATCGTACCGGCCTTTGGGCGACAAAATCAATACCTTCACGGCTTCTCCTCCCCTTCACCCGGCTCGCCCGCCCGGCGGACATCCTCCGCCGTCAGACGCATCAGATCCTCCCGTGTGACGGTCTCCTGCTGTGCCAGCCGGTTGGCCTGGCACACCAGCACCCGCTCAAAGAGGTTCCGCACACCCCGGGCGTTGCCGAAGGAGACCGGGTCCGTGTTCTCCTGAACGATCAGGGCCTTCACCTGTTCCGCCGCCGTCTCTTCCAACTCATAGCAGCCCTTCTTGCACTGCATCTGGAAGATGGCCAGCATCTCGTCAGGGGTGTAATCATCGAAGTGGAGAAAGCGGTTGAACCGGGATTCCAGTCCGGGATTGGAGCGGATGAACTGGTCCATAAGCCCGTCGTATCCAGCCACGATCACCACCAGATCGTCTCTGTGGTCCTCCATGTACTTGAGGACCGTGTCGATGGCCTCCTGGCCGAAATCATTGTCCCCGCTCCCATTGAGGGCGTAGGCCTCGTCAATGAACAGCACGCCCCCCAGGGCCTTCTCCAGCACCTTCCGGGTCTTGATGGCTGTCTGTCCCACGTAGCCCGCCACCAGGCCGCTGCGGTCCGTCTCCACCAACTGCCCCTTGGACAAAATCCCCAGGCTGTGGTAAATCCGGGCCATGAGCCGGGCCACGGTAGTTTTACCGGTGCCGGGATTGCCTGAGAACACCATGTGCAGGCTCATCTCAGGGGCCGGCAGGCCGTTTTTCTCCCGCATCTGATGGACCGTCACTAAATTAATAAGGGTGCGGACCTCCCGCTTCACCGCCTCCAGACCGATGTAGCTGTCCAGCTCCGCCTGGAGGTCCTCCAGCTTCTCCGGAGGCGGCGTTGCTTCCTGGCCGCTTCCTTCCGCTGGCTGGGTGGAAGCCGGCTTCTCCTCGCCGCCGGTTTCCTTCTTCTCCAGGACAGCGCCGTCCTTTTCGCCCCCGGTGCGCTTCTCCGGCGATACCGACGGTGCCGGTGTCCCCCAGAAATCCGTGCCCATACGGCTGAGGCTGTTTTCCGCCATCGTGCGGATCACCTCCATCTGCTGGAGGATGATCTGGTCCTTTTTGCTGATATCCTTTCGATCCATACCCTCACCCTCTCATCAGATCCGTGTGGTCCAGCGCCCGGAACAGGCAGGCGCTCACCAGTCCGGTCAGTGTCCCGGTGAACAATGCCACCACCAGCAGCACCGGCAGATAGTACAGTGGCGCACCGTTGCCCAGGGTCAGCACCGCCGCCGCCACCTGGCCGCAGTTGTGGGCCGCCGCGCCGCCAATGGACACGCCATACACGCTCAGCCGTCCCAAGCGGCTGAGCAGAGCCATGACAGCCATGGCCGCCACGCCGCCCAGCAGGGAGAAGATCAGTGCGCTCATATTACCGGCGAATATCGCGCCCAGCAGACACCGGGCGATCAGGATCAAAAAGGCAGGTGCCGCCCCCAGGGCATACAGGGCAAACACCGTCACAATGTTGGCAAGGCCCAGCTTGACCCCCGGCAGGGGGATGGCCAGCGTCAGGGGAAAGAGATTCTCCATATAGCTCAGGGCCAGGGCCAGCGCCGTCAGCACGCCGCAAAGGGTCAACTGCCTGGTAGTCCACTTCATGGCGTCCCTCCTATCCGATGACGGCGTCCACGCCGCTATCCGTCGCGGCGCCGCCCTCCAGCGTCACGATGACCCGAGCCGGCAGACACACGATGCTCTGCCCGCTCCGGGAGATGTGCCCGGTGCGGACGCAGTCCTGGGTGGGACAGTCGGAGGATTCCACCCACACCTCCGTCTCCGTCAGATGGATGTGGAGGGTGTATCCGTTGCTCTCCACCACCCGCTCCGTATCCTCCAGACCCGTCAGGGCAATCCGCTCGGTCTCGGTACCGTCCACGGAGATCACCGTGGTCAGGGTACCATCTCCGGCGCCTCCGCCCCGCAGTGCCAGGGCGCACGCCGCTGCCAGCAGTACCACCGCCAGCGCCACGGCTCCATCCCACAGGCCGGGCCGCAGTTTAGGAGACGGTCTCATAGGTGTACCCATTCCCTTCCATTTCTGTCAGCACGTCGGTAAGACCGTCGGTGACCACCACCCGGTCGTCCTTCGTCACCAGCACCATCTGAAAATCATACTTGCCGCTGCGCCAGAAGTCCAGGGCCTTTTCCTCACCCATGACAAACAGGGCGGTGGACAGTGCGTCGCACAAGGTACCGTTGCCATCGGCACTGTCCATCACAATGGTCACGGAGGTGAGCCCGCTCTCCGCCGGGTAGCCGGTAGCGGGGTCGATGATATGGTGATAGGTTTTCCCGTCCTGCCCAAAATACCGCTGATAGCTGCCGGAAGTGACGGCGTAGGCGTCTGTCAGGTTCAATACAGCGGCAAGGGCGTCGGCACTGTTGGGTTCCTTTGGGTCCTGGATGCCCACCCGCCAGGCCTCTCCATCAGGCCGGTCACCAATGGCCAGCACGCTGCCGCCCAGGCGAAGCAGTCCCCGGGGAATCTCATACTCCCGGAAGATGGCCGCCACCCGGTCAGAGGCGTACCCCTTTCCGATAGCACCCAGATCGATCTGGGTGCCGGGATCCAGCTCCACGGTGACGGTGCCGTCCCCGTTGTCTCCCAGCTCGTGGATATGTTCTGTTCCCACCAGGGGCAGCAAGGTGTCCAGCTCCGCCTGGGTAGGCACCTGGTAGTTGTCGGTGGTAAAGCCCCAGGCCAGCAGTACGGGGGCAACGGTGATGTCGAAGGCGCCTTCCGTGGCGGCAGTGTAATCCATGGCGGTCTGGATCAGGTCCCACAGCTCCTGATCCACCACTGCGGTGCCCTGGCTGTTGAGCTGGGCGACCTGGCTGTCCCCGTCGGTGCGGGACAGCATGGCCTCCAGCCGGTAGACCTCCTCCTCGGCGGCGTAGTCAGCCTTGGTACTATTGACACCGTAAGCGGTAAAGGTCATGGCGGTATCCATGGCGATCACCTGGATGCTCTCCTCCGCCTCATCCGGTCCCAGCATCACACCGCATCCGGCGGCAGTGGTCAGCAGAGCTGCCAGCAGCAGCGCGCAAATCTTTTTCATGGGTATACTCCTCAGTTTCTCCGCGTCTGGCGGAAAATTTCATATTTTAATAGTATAGCACCTTCCGTCCCACATCTCAACCTGCAATCGCCCCTTTCCTCTTCACCGCCAGTGGGGCATACGGAGCCAACCAATCATCAGTCTGGCAATCAGTCAACATGGATAAAGGACCCCATTCTGGCGCATGGTAAAAGCATCGACAAATCCAGCCCGATAAAAATATGAAAAGGATCGACGTTTTCCTTGCAAAAGCTCCCAAAGTCTGCTATACTATCACAGTATGTCGGCGGCGAACGGCTTTTTTCACTGCGGGCATTTATGAAACAAAAGCCCTGGAGGTTACCATATATGTCTAAAAATCCCAATCGAAATTCCAAATCGATGAAACATGACGAACCTATGAACGGTGCTATGAAGTTGTTTCTGGCTGGCTGCGTGGCGGAACTGTATTTGCTGGTGATCCGCCGGTTTTATATCTCCGGTACTGTCGATCAGTTGCTGGCCTGTTATGCTGCGCTGCCGTATATCATTTTTGCCGGCTTGGCGGTCCTGGCGGTGGGTCTGGTTGTGGCTCTGACCGGCCAGAAGAAGCCGAAACAGGCCCGGTTAGGCTGGTTGGTATTTGCCGCCGGCGTGTTTTTGGCTCTGTCCGCCCTCCTGGTCCGCACCTTGGGCGGGTCCGCTTTGACGGTACTGTGTGTAGTGGTGCCGGTAGCCATGCTACTGGGCATTCTGTGGCAATTGTATGACCGGGAGTGCGCCTGGGCCCTGACCATTCTGGCCGCCTCCCTGATCGTGCTGTGGATCTGCCGCCATCTGCTGGGCGGCGGCTCAATATTGAGCAAGGTTGCTACGGCCGGCGCGGTGGTGTATCTGGTGGTGTTGGCGGTCGCCGCTTTCCTGGTCCGGAAAGCTGACCACAGTGGTGGCCTTCTGGGCAAGGTCCGCATTCTTCCCACTACAGCCGATGCCCTGCCCATCTATGTTGCCTGCGCCCTGTCCTTTGTGGCGGTGGCCATTGCCATCTTCAGCACTACTGTGGCCTATTACGCCATGTGGTGCCTGGCCCTGGTGGTATTCATTCTGGCGGTGTACTACACGGTCAAGCAGTTGTAATCCTTTATGAACGCAAAAAATTCAGCGCCCTGTGGATTTACCACAGGGCGCCGTTTTTATCCTCATTGATAGTAGATTCCCAGCACCTGCTTGTGGGGTTCCGTGAAATCTCCCAGGAGAATATCCATGCCGATCTCAAAAGCCCGGTCCCAGGGGAAACGGTAGTTGGTCAGCTCCACGCCACCCCAGCCCCGCTCGGCATATTCCCGGGTGGAGGGCAGTGCGGAGATAAAGTTACTGCGCTCCAAATTCTCAATCACATCCGCGGTGGCCTCTGCCATGCCGCTCTCCAGCCGCTCCAGAATGGCCTGGCGGTCAATGTCCGGGGTCCAGAAATTGTCGGCGTTGCCGCCCAGATCCTCCCGCACATAGGTCAAAATGTCGTTGCGCACCACGTTCTTGTAGCAGAAGTCCTTCAGAATGCTGTCCGCCACCGTCCGCAAAAAGGCCCGCTCCGTGGCGTCGGTCTGCTCCCCATGATGCAGGAACGCGTACCGGGCCACCCCGTGGCTCAAAGCAGTACCGGTGACGATGGCCATATCCAGGAAGCCCGCATAGCTGAGCAATCGTCCCAACTGCACCTCTTCCGTCAGCGCCTCGTGGAAGGCCGTGCCATAAGTACCGTTTCCAGCATCGATGAGGACGGTGGGCTTCAGCGCCTGGTCCCCTTCCAGTTCCTCCACCAGTGCCTGGATATATGCGTCCTTCTGTGTCTCATCGGCCGGCTGGGTCAGCACCAACACCCGCAGCTCCTCCTGTCCCGGCTCCGCCATCGTCAGATCAAAGAAAGCAAAGTGCTCCTCCATGATCGTCGTCAGGGGCTGGTAGTCGTAGGCGCAGGCCGGCTGATCCTCAGTCCCGCCGAAGTACTGTACAGACACTGACGCCCCCTCCCAGCCGCACTCGTCCAGATACAGCCGTGCCACCGCCTTGAAAGCCAGATCGTCCACACCGGAGAGCAGAGCGTCCCCCTCCCGCAGGAGGCTGCGCAGATAGGCGATCTCATTTTTCTGGATACTGTCCTCCTCAGAGGAATCATCGATCCCAATCAGCACATGGAACCGCCCCTCCGTGCCCGCCAGGGCGTCGAACAGCGTCTCGCTCAGCCGCAGCTTCCGCTCCCGGGAGGACAGATAATTCTCCACAGCCCCCTCCGGCAGGGGCTCCTCCGCCTCCACCTGGATAGGCTGGCCGTCGGTCCCCAGGGGATAGTCCGCCACGATGTTCTCCAAGGTCAGCGCCTCCCCGGCCAGATGGGGCCGGGCAGCCATGCCGTAGGTGCGCAGGGCGTTGTATTCGTTGAGTCCGAATCCCCCGTACCCAGTGGTGGCCGCCAGGCGCATCACCGTATCCAGCAGCCATACCTGGTTGTTCTCATCAGCGGCTAACAGTTCAATCAGCTCTGTCAGCAGCTCCGCCTCGGCCAAGGTCCGTCCGTTGGGCAGGGTCACCGGGTTCTCTCCGGTCATGGCCCGGGAGCTGACCAGCCCGCCGGAGAGCAGTTGGTCCACGGACAGGATATAGCGGTCGCAGCCTGCCGCCTCCTGCTCCAGTACCCACTCGTACAGATCCGCCCGGTCTCCGTACTGGGTGCCGTTTTCATTGAGGGGCTGGCCGTCCAGTCGTGTCTGGTAGTCATCCCGCTCCGGCAGCCGCAGCTCATAACCCAGGGAATCCGCCAGATACACCACCCGCTCCTCGTTGTCAGGCCGGTCGTCCAGGGGCACGTAGGCGATCACCGGCTCGTCCACGGGGGCGCTCTCCTGGTCCACCGGCTCCGTGCTGACGGGGCCGCAGCCTGCCAGCAGGGCGCAGGCCAGTCCTGCCGCCAATAGTCGTCTCTTCATATGGTTCTCCATTTCAAACTATTCCAAAAAAGCGGGGCCGCTGCGGCCCCGCTTCCGGTTCTCGTGACGCCCTTCTCAGAGGCCGAAGGCCCCCAGATCCAGCCCGCCGGTGACACCGCTCATGCTCTTCTCCATGGCATCCCCGGCCTGACGCAGGGCCTCGTTGACGGCAGAGACCACCAGGTCCTGCAGCATCTCCACATCCTCCGGATCCACAGCCTCGGGCTTGATGGTAACAGAGAGGACTTCCTTCTTTCCGTTGACCTTGGCCTCCACCACGCCGCCGCCCACGCTGGCGGTAAACTCCTGGGCCTCCACGGCCTCCTGAGCGGCATTCATCTGCTCCTGCATCTGCTGGATCTTGGCCTGCATCTCGGCCTGACGCTGGGCGCCGGACACCTTTCCGTTGGTAAATCCACGCCGTGCACTGTATCCCATGATTCGTTACTCCTTTTTATTTAATCTCGATATTGTCAAACTGACTGCCGAATTTCAACAGATTCTTCAAATTCTCCTGGGGGGTTGCCTTGGGGGCTTCGCCCACCCGGAGGGTCAGCCGCACCGGTTTCCCGGCACTCTGCTCCGCCTCCTCCTGAAGGGCGGTGCGCACCCGGTCGTTGTCCAGGCGGCCATAGGTGATCTCATCCGGCGCCCACACAGTGAGCAGATCTCCCTCTATCTGGCCAACGCACATATCCAGAAACGCCCGGTACATGACTGGCAGCCGTCCCTTGCACTTCTCCGCCAGGGTCCGCCACCAGGCGCCGTCACCGCCATTGGCAGCCGGGGCCGCCGGGGCTACCTCAGTCTCTGCGGACTTTGCCGGTGCCGGGGCAGGTGCTGACTCCGCCGGTGCGGGGGCTCGTTCCTCCGGAATGTCGAAGACCCGGACGCCCGGCTCCTGAGGCAGGGGCGGCTCCTCAGGCAAAGGCGGTTCCTCCCAGGGGGGGGCCTCCTGTGCAGTGGCCTCCGGCTGTGCGGGCTTTGCCACTGGGGCCGTCTGCCGCACCGGGGAAACTTGTGTGGCCGAGGCAGACGCCGAAGCGGGAGGATCCGCCTGTCGGGCGGAGCGGTCCTCCAGCCGCC
>URXS01000027.1 GCA_900551885.1 uncultured Oscillibacter sp. | reverse complement strand
CGCCTCTATCGCCTGCCCCGGCGTGACGGCGAGATACACTTGCAAACGATCTCCCCCTTGTGGTTTTTCCGCGAAGCTGGTATACTAAAAATACAATATGCGATGAAGGAGCCGCCTATGCCCGTTTCCCTGACCCCCGACTATTTGTTTGACCGATACGACCAGATTGCCCCCGGCTGGCTGGCCCGGCAGGGGGTGACGCTGCTGCTGAGCGATCTGGATTTCACACTGGCGCCTAAGTCCGTCCGGCGTCCTGACGAGAAGCTGCGGACCTGGATTGCTGCCCTGAAGGCAGAGGGGATTGCCTTCATGATCGTTTCCAATAACCGCTCCGGCCGCCGGGTGACGGAATTCTGCGCGGAGCTGGGGGTGCCCTATCAGGGCCACGCCCGCAAACCCAGCCCCAAAGGCCTGGAGGCCGCCATGCGTAAGGCCGGAGCGGATCGCCGCCACACCGCCATGCTGGGGGACAAGCTGCTGACCGATGTGCTGGCCGCCAACCGCTGCGGTGTTCTGGCGCTGATGGTGGAGCCGGCAGGCGGCGCCGTGACGGCATGGCAGAAGGTGCTCCACGCCCTTCAGGCCCCCTTCAAGGCCGTCTGCAGTCGCCGAATGGAAAAAAGAGGCGGAAAAATTGACGGCGAGGCCTGAAAAATACTTGCAATAGCGGACAACATAGGATAAAATAGCCTAGGTATGACGATAGATGAAAAAAGAGAAAATGTCCTCCCGCAGGTCGTTTTCTCGTAGATTTGTGAGGAGGAAAAACCTATGCCTACCATTACTGCCGGCGATTTTCGCAAGGGTATGATCTTCGAGATGGACGGAAAGCCCATGCTGGTCGTGGACTTCCAGCACGTCAAGCCCGGTAAGGGCGCCGCTTTTGTGCGCACCAAGTACAAGAACGTCATCTCCGGTGCCGTTCGCGAGGAGGCCTTCAACCCCAGCGCCAAGTTTGAGCAGGTGGCCGTGGAGCGGAAGAACGCCGAGTACAGCTACAACGACGGCGATCTGTACTACTTCATGGACCCTGAGACCTTCGACATGACCCCGCTGAACAAGGACGTGCTGGGCGATGCCTTCCAGTTCGTCAAGGAGAACACCATGTGCTCTCTGCTCAGCTACAAGGGCAGCGTGTTCACCGTGGAAGTGCCCAACTTCGTGGACCTGGTGGTCACTGAGACCGAGCCTGGCGTGAAGGGCGATACTGCCACCAACGTCACCAAGGCCGCCAAGCTGGAGACCGGCGCCGAGATCAAGGTGCCCATCTTCATCAACGAGGGCGAGAAGATCCAGATCGACACCCGTACCGGTGAGTATCTGGGCCGCAGCAAGGAGTAACACCGAAAAAGGGGGGACATGGGTCCCCCCTTTCGTACAGGAAACAAGTGGCACAGCCACTTCTGACTTTTAAGAACGAAAGGAGTCGCCGCTATGGAAATCACTGAGAAGGTCGCCTATCTGAAGGGCCTGGCTGAGGGTATGGAACTGGACACTGACAAGAAGGAGGGCAAGCTGCTTGCCGCCATCATCGATGTGCTGGACGACATGGCTCTGGAGATCGAGGATCTGAAGGACGCCCAGGAGGAGCTGGGAGACGGTCTGGACGCCGTCAGCGACGATCTGGAGGACGTGGAGGACGTGGTCTTCGGCGAGGACGAGGACGACGAGGATGAGGATGAGTACGAGTACGACGAGCCCGACGAGGACGAGGACTGCTACGCCACCACCTGCCCCACCTGCGAGGAGACCATCTACTTCGATGAGTCCGTCCTGGAGGATGGACAGGTGATCTGCCCCAACTGCGGGGAGAAGCTGGAATTTGATTTGACCGGCATGGAGGACGACACCCAGGAGCCTCAGGACGAAGAGTAAGCGAGCAAACATCAGCGGCGGCGCCTTTTTGGCGCCGCCGCTTTGTGTTTTGTTTGGTTTTCCCGGGAAAGAGAAACGCATCTATATTTCTGGTTCTCCAGAGAGCCAGATGCTGAAATCCGTCCGACGGAAATCCGCTATTTTTGCTGCCAGATCTTCGTTCCACCGGGAGACCCGGCCCACGCCTGCCAAGAGGGGATCGATCCACCGCAGTTTGGCCCCTATTCGGATCCAGTTTCCATCCGTTGGCTGTTCTGCCGCCCGGCGCAGCCGGGAGAAAGACCGGAACTGTTTCCATAAGGGTCCACAGACCGGGTCGGCAGACAGCCGGGCAATGACCTCCGGCTCGGTACCCATCAGGTCCGCCCGCTTCAGCACGCCTCGGTCCAGGGCTCGCCGCAGCAGGGCCGCCAGTGCCTCCATGGCGAAGCGGTCCTCGTCGGCTACATAGACCCGGGCACAGTCCAGCGCAGCCTCAGTGAAAGCAGAGGCTGTCTCCCGCGTACGAAAGGCCAGTTCCGGAACGCCTTCTTCATTGGGGACCACCGTCAGGTCCCGGTAAAAGGACCGGGCCTGTTCCACGGTAATGAAGCCGTAGTTCACGGCGTTCCCCAGGGTGTACTCCAGCCGGTCCGCCGACAGGCGGGGGGACTCATTGTCGGCGATCGGGTAGCGGTGGTAATCAGAGACCATTTCCGGGGTCAATCCATGAGCCGCCAACACTCGGAGGATACCCGAATCACCGGCAATCCGGGCGGCGGTGCCGCTTTCGGTGGAGGTCTGGGTCAGGTGGTCGCCGTTGAGAAAGTCCACTACGTGGGCAAATACCGGTGTGCTGACATCGTGGAGCAACCCAGCCGCCACCTGGGCATTGTCATGGGTAAAATGCCAGACGATGAGCCCCACACCCACGCTGTGGCGGAAGCGGGAATAGGGGGCAAGTTCCCGGAATCGCGGAAAATCCGTATACTCACATCCACAGTTCATCCCCACCTGCCGCAGCCGCTCCACGGGGGCCGTGGTTGCCAGATGTCGCAGCAGGGGAGGAATGCGGGGATGGTAAATGGGCCAGAGGCCCGGCCCCTCCATCACTCCACCGCCTTTTTCCGCAGGCTGCACAGCCCCGCACCGATGGCGGTGGCAAAGGTGGCATTATCGGGAATGATATAGTGGATGCCGTAGAGCTTTTCAAAGAGCTGGAAGTTGGCCTCCGCCTGGGTCAGCGTGGTCATGGAGCCGATGGCCACCACCGTGTCGGCGTCGCAGCTCTGACAGGCCAGCACGGTCATGGTGCCGATGGCCTGGAGCACCAGATTCACCACACCGGCGGCCAGGTCCGCCGGAGAGGCGTCCTCCGCCAGATTGCCGAAGTTGGCGGCAGTCATGTCGGGATGGAGGCTGTCGGCGGCGGATTTGGAGATATCGGCGATGGTCAGATCTACCTGCTTCAAATCCCCGCTCTCCGCCAGCCGTTTGATCTGTCCGAACCGTTCCATGCCCACCAGCTTGTGGCACAGGCCGCCAAGGGTGCCGCCGCCAATGCCGCTGCCGCACAGATGCCGTACCCCCTGGGGGCCGGCGTGGAGGAAGGCGGTGCCGGTGCCCATGGTGACCACCACTGCTGAGGATTGGCCCGACAGGGCCAGGGCTCCGGTGCCGCTGGCGGAGAATTCGTCCACCTTGCAGGTGGGCAGGCCGTAGATGTTCCCATCTACGTAGGAGGCCCCGACGCCGGTCAGCACCACCCGCCGCACGTCCGTCAGAGCCAGATGGTTGCTGGTGAGATAGTTGCCCAGGGCACCGTACAGGCTGGTGACCTGGTCCTCGGCCCGGACCCGCAGCATGGAGAGCACGGTACCCCTGGTGTCCAGCCCCACGATTTTGGTGGTGGAGCCGCCAATATCAATTCCCAAAATCACATCCATGATGAAAATCACGTCCTTCCGGCGGCGTGGCCGCCTGATGCCGGAGCTAGTGCCCCGTGCTGCTATCATCATAGGGGAGGGGACAGACCTTGTCAACGGGGAATTGATAAACTTTTGACGAATTTTTCAGGAAAAGCAATTGCTTTTCCCGCCGCATCCGCTTATAATCGAGAAAACAGCATCCCCATCACAGAAGAAATTCGAGGTGCGTACCATGCGGAGCAACGACAAGCTGAATTTGACCATGCTGTGCGACTTTTATGAGCTGACCATGGGCAACGGCTATTTTCAGGCTGGACTAAAAGACCGGATCACTTATTTCGATGTATTCTTCCGGGAGGTGCCAGACAAGGGCGGCTTTGCCATCTGTGCCGGTTTGGATCAGTTGATCGACTATATCCAGGACCTTCACTTTGATGAAGAGGATATCGAGTTCCTGCGGAGCAAGGGGCTGTTCTCCGAGGCCTTTCTGGACTATCTGAAGGACTTCCGCTTCACCGGGGACATTTGGGCCATTCCGGAGGGAACGCCGATCTTTCCCCGGGAGCCCGTGGTGACGGTCCGGGCTCCGGCCATCCAGGCTCAGTTGATTGAGACCTTTACCCTGCTGGCTGTTAACCACCAGAGTCTGATCGCCACTAAGGCCAACCGCATCGTCCGGGCGGCCCACGGCAGAACGGTGCTGGAGTTTGGCTCCCGCCGGGCCCAGGGCACCGACGGTGCCGTCACCGGCGCCCGGGCGGCTTTTATCGGTGGCTGCAAGGGCACTGCCTGCACCATTTCCGATCAGCTCTACGGCGTACCCGCCGGTGGTACTATGGCCCACTCCTGGGTCCAGATGTTTGGCTCGGAGTACGAGGCATTCAAAACCTATTGCGAGATCTATCCCACCAACGCCACGCTCCTGGTGGATACCTACAACGTGCTCAAGTCCGGCGTGCCAAACGCCATCCGGGCCTTCAACGAGGTGCTGCGGCCCAGGGGCATTACCAAGTGCGGCATCCGGCTGGATTCCGGTGACATCGCGTACCTGACCCGGGAGGCCCGGCGGATGCTGGACGAGGCCGGCTGGACTGACTGCCAGATCTCCGCCTCTAACTCCCTGGACGAGTATATCATCCAGGACCTGCTGCGTCAGGGGGCTCAGATCGACCTGTTCGGCGTAGGCGAGCGGATGATCACCGCCCGCAGCGAGCCGGTGTTCGGCGGCGTGTACAAGCTGGCGGCGGTGGAGGACGAGAACGGTCAGATTATTCCAAAGATCAAGGTCAGCGAGAACGTGGACAAGATCACCATTCCCCACTTCAAAAAGACCTACCGGATCTTTGATCGGGCCACCGGCAAGGCAGAGGCTGATTATATCGCTGTCTTTGATGAGGTCGTAGACAATACCCAGCCTCTGGAACTGTTCGATCCCAGGGCCACCTGGAAGCGGAAGACCTTTACTGACTTCACCATCCGCCCGTTGCAGGTGCCGGTGTTCCAGGGAGGCAAGCTGGTCTATGAGCGGCCCACCCTTCAGGATATCCAGGCGTATTGCCGGGAGCAAGTGGATGCATTGTGGGACGAGGTGAAGCGCTTCGAGAATCCCCACAATTACTATGTGGACCTGAGCCAGAAGCTTTGGGACATCAAAGAGGCCTTGCTGCGCCAGAGTCGCTGAGAAACTGCCCCCACATGCCGAAGGAGAATTCGGCGTGTGGGGGCCTTCTGCTTGACTTATTACGGAATCATGGTTGCGGTTCGGCACGGATTTCGGTATAATACTATGATAAGCAATTAAAACTTCAGATGCCGGGAGGTGACGAGGTGAAGACCATGCACAAGAAATCGCCCCAGACCGAGGAGCGGACCGAGCGGCGAATTTCCGCCGCCACCAGCATTTCCATGTGTGCCTTGACGGTGATCGCCCAGATTGCCACCACATTGCTGTTGACCCGTTATCTGCGGGAGCAGGCCAACTATGCCTATTTTATTCTGGGATTGGCTGGTGCCATCGTGGCCATCCGGGTGTATCAGCGGCCCGGCAGCCCCTCTTACAAGCTGGCTTGGATGTGCCTGCTGCTGGCGCTGCCGGTATCCGGCATGATCCTCTTCTGCCTGTGGGGCGGCACCCATCAGGCCAAGAGCCTGAGCCTGCGGAAGGTCCCGCCTCCGACGGAGCGGGAGAGCGTGTGGATGGAGAGCGGCAATAACGTGGCCCGGCTGACCCGGCAGTCTCCGGCTTGGGGCCGGCTGGCTTCTTACCTCCAGAGAAGGGGCTTTCTGCTCTACCGCAACACCCGGGCTCGGTATTTCTCCGATGGTGCGGACTTTTTCCGGGACCTGATCGCCCGCATGGAAAAGGCGGAAGTATACATCTTCCTGGAGTATTATATCCTGGCAGAAGGCCAGATCTGGGACCAGATGTTTGCCGTGCTGAAGGAGCGCGCCGCTGCCGGTGTGGAGATCCGCATCATCTTCGACGACTTCGGAAATCTGACCCGGCTGTCAGACGATACCCTCCAGGCCATGCAGAACGCCGGCATGGAGGTGGAGGTGTTCAACCCGGTCCATCGTTATGTAAACCGCATTTACTTCAACTACCGGGACCACCGGAAGATCGCCGTCATCGATGGCCAGTACGCCTACACCGGCGGCATCAATGTGGGGGATGAGTACGCCAATCTGGTGGTGCGCTTCGGCCACTGGAAAGACACCGGTGTGTGCATTGAGGGAGCGGGGGCCTGGGGCTTTGCCTCCCAGTTCATCCAGATGTGGAAGATGATCGGCCGGACCCTGCCCAATGAGGACGACTACTACCGTCCCCGCCATGTGGAGGAAGGCGGCCCCGGCTGGTGCCAGCCTTTCACCGACGGTCCTCTCAACAATCCGGACAACCCTATTGAGGAGACGTATTTGCAGTTGATCTCCTCTGCCAAGCGATTTTTGTATATCACCACGCCTTACTACGCCGTGGAGGAGTCTATCCAGCAGGCCCTGTGCATTGCGGCAGACGCCGGCGTGGACGTGCGGCTGTTGGTGCCTGCGGTGCCTGACAAGAAGTACGCCTACATGGTGGCGGAGACCTATTGGGGAGAGCTACTGCGTCACGGCGTCCGCATCTACCGGTACCTGCCCGGGTTCCTCCATGCCAAGAGCGTCATGGCGGACCGGGAAGTGGCCCTGATCGGCAGTACCAACATGGACTACCGGACCTTCCAGCTCCACTATGAGTGCGGCGTGCTGCTGTACCACATGCCGGTGGTGGAGGAGCTGCTGGAGGATCTGGACGAGACCATGGCCAAAAGTGCGCTCTACACTCTGGAGGAGTGGAACAAGCGGCCCTGGTACCGGCGGCTGTTCGCCTCGCTGCTGCGACTGTTCGCCATCTGGCTGTGAACAGGCTCTGCGTCTGCGGGGCCCCAGAATGTTACTTTGAAAAAACGCGGAGGTCCCCATGTCCCGTGAACTGACCCCTCAGGAGATTGCCGAGCGCAGTCTCATCAAAACCTATCGCAAGAGTTTGTGGAACCCCTTCATTGCCGCCGTGAAGCGGTACGAGCTGGTGGAGCCGGGGGACCGGATCGCTGTGTGCATCTCCGGCGGCAAGGACTCCATGGTGCTGGCCAAGCTCATGCAGGAGCTCCAGCGCCACACAGAACGGCCCTTCGAGCTGACCTTCCTGGTGATGGACCCGGGGTATAACCCCGCCAACCGGGCACTGATCGAGGACAATGCCGCCCGGCTGGGCATTCCCATCACGGTCTTTGACAGTGACATCTTCGATGTCACCGTCCAGGTGGAGAAGAACCCCTGTTACCTGTGTGCCCGGATGCGCCGGGGCTTCCTGTACAGCAAGGCCCAGGAGATGGGGTGCAACAAGATCGCCCTGGGCCATCATCTGTCCGATGTGCTGGAGACCACCCTGCTGGGCCTTTTCTACGGGGCCCAGCTCCAGACCATGCCGCCCAAGCTCCACAGCAAGAATTTCCCCGGCATGGAGCTGATCCGGCCGCTGTACTGCGTCCACGAGGACGCCATCATCGCCTGGAAGAACTATAACCACCTGCGCTTTCTCCAGTGCGCCTGCCGCTTCACCGAAGGGCGGGACGCGGCGGAGGACGGCGTGGGGGACAGCAAGCGCCAGGAGATGAAGCTGCTGCTGCGGCAGTTGAAAACGACCAATCCCAACATTGAAAAGAGTATGTTCCGGGCCATCCACGGTGTCCAACTGGATACCTTTCCCGGTTTCAAATACCGGGGGACAGCCCATTCCTTTCTGGACTTTTACGATGTCCCCGGCGACCCCCTGGGTGGCACGGAAACGGAGAAATCCCCCGCGAGCGAGGTATGACTGTATGAACTATTATCGCTGTGAAAATCAAGACTGTGGTTTTGTGGCGGAGAAAGAGCCGGATGTGTGCCCCCGGTGTGGAGGCACCTTTTTCCTGACGGTGCCGGAGGAGGAGCTGACCGGCTCCGACTGGGTGCAGTTGGGCAACCGGGCTGTAGATGAAGAACGGGGCACCGATGCCCTGGCCTGCTATCAGCGCGCCGCCGCCATGGATGACCTTTTAGGGATGACAAATCTGGCCTGGTGCCTGGAGAGCGGTACCGGCGTACCGGCAGACCCCACTCAGGCGGTCGTGCTGTACGCCCAGGCCGCTGCCCGGGACTATCTGCCGGCCCTGACCAATCTGGGCTACTGTTACGCCAGCGGCACCGGCGTGGATCGGGACCCGGCCAAGGCTCTGGAATGCTTCCAGAAGGGAGCGGAGAAGGGGTTTCCCCGGGCGCAGTTCCTGCTGGCAGAGGCTTATCGCCGGGGAGACGGCGTGGAGCAGAGCGATCAGGAAGCTGCCAAGTGGTATCAGTCTGCCGCCTGGCTGGGATACCCGCCCGCCCAGACGGAGCTGGGCCGGTGCCTGGAATTCGGCACTGGTGTGACTCAAAATCTGTCTCAGGCGGTGAAGTGGTACACTGCTGCCGCGGAGCAGGGCCATGCCCCGGGCCAGTGCTGCCTGGGGTTCCTGTATGAGAGCGGCCAGGGTGTGGACCAGAGCTGGCAGGAGGCTGTCCGGTGGTACCAGGCCGCCGCGGAGCAGGGCTATCCCCGGGCCCAGTGCAACCTGGCCTGGTGTTATGAGCACGGCGAGGGCGTGGAGAAGGACCAGGCGGAGGCTGCCCGTCTGTACAGGGAGGCTGCAGACCAGGACTATCCCCGTGGCCTGCTGTGCCTGGGCTTCTGCTATGAGCGGGGCCGGGGTGTGCCGGCGGACAAGGCGGAGGCTGCCCGGCTGTACCGCCGGGGAGCGGAGCTGGGAGACGAGGACGCCATGTGCTGCCTGGGCTTTCTGTACGAGACCGGCGAGGGCGTGGAACAGAGCTGGGAGGAAGCGGTGAATTGGTACCGCCGCAGCGCTGAGGCCGGTTCGGCCCGGGCCCAGTGTAATCTGGCCTGGTGCCTTGAAAATGGCAAGGGCAGCGAACAGGACCTGACAGCCGCTTTAGAGTGGTATCGGAAGGCGGCGGACCAGGGGGATGCCAGAGGACTATTCAGCGTGGCCCGGTTTTACGACTACGGCATCGGCGTGGAGGCTGACGCCGCTGAGGCGGCTCGTTGGTACACAAAAGCCGCTGAGGCCGGTTCCGCTGCCGCCATGTGTGACCTGGGGGTCTGCTACGAGCGGGGCGAGGGTGTGGAACAGAGCTGGGAGAAGGCGGCGGAGCTCTACCGGAAGGCGGCGGAGCGGGAAAACGCTGCCGGCCAGTGTAACCTGGGCTTCCTGTATGAGATCGGTAAGGGTGTGGAGCAGAGCTGGACCGAGGCGGTGAAGTGGTATGGCGCCGCCGCCCGGCAGGGGATGTCCCGGGCCCAGTGCAACCTGGGCTGGTGCTATGAGAACGGCAAAGGTGTGGAGAAAAACGAGAAACGGGCTGTACACTGGTATCGTCAGGCGGCGGACCAGGGAGATGCCCGGGGGTTGTTCTGCATGGGTGTGTGTACCAAGCGGGGCATCGGCCTGGAGCGGGACATGGCCCAGGCGGTGACGTGGTACCAGAAGGCCGTGGATGCAGGCTATGTGGCAGCCATGTGCAATTTGGGCGTCTGCTATGAAAACGGCGAGGGCGTGGAGGCGGATGTGGCCAAGGCGGCGGAGCTGTATCGGATGGCCGCCGAGCGGAAGGACGCCGCCGGTCAGTGTAATCTTGGGTATCTGTACGAGACTGGCAGAGGAGTGGAACAGAGCTGGAAAGAGGCTGCCCGCTGGTACAAGGAGGCAGCGGACCAGGGTTATGCCCGTGCCCAGTGTAATTTTGGGGTTTGCTGTGAGTTCGGCCAGGGCGTGGCTAAGGACGTGGCCAAGGCTGCTTGGCTCTATCGGAAGGCTGCGGAGCAGGGAGACAGGGTAGCTGCCTGCAATCTGGGGTATCTATATGAGACCGGCGTTGGTGTGGGTCAGAGTTGGACTGACGCGGTAAAGTGGTACCGTCAGGCGGTGGAGGCCGGCTCTGCGCGGGCTCAGTACAATCTGGCGTGGTGCTATGAGCACGGCAAGGGGGTGGCCCAGGATCTGGGCCAGGCACGGGAGCTGTATCAGGCCGCCGCGGACCAGAATTACGAAGGCGCCCGGGAAGCAGTGGATCGCCTGGCCGCAGACAGTAAAAAGGGCGGCTTCCTGCGGGGACTTTTTGGAGGTCGCAAAGACCGGTGAATTACATAGGGGAGGGGCGGATTTCCGCCCCTCCCGGGCTTTTGAAAAAAACCGGAAGAATTTGAAAAAATCCCTTGACAAAGCACGGCATTTCTGTATAATAATATCTGTTCGACAGGACACAGCGGGTTTGTGTAAAGGTAGCACAGCAGACTCTGACTCTGTATGTGAGGGTTCGAATCCTTCACCCGCTGCCAAGATAAGTTGACAAGCTTCAAAAGAAGCTTGTCAACTTTTTTTTCTGTTTCTGTGTGGAGCCGCCGCATCAGGCTTCCCTAATATCAAATTACACATGGGCATCCATGTAAAAAAGCCCCCAACAAGGGGGCTTTTTTGGATTCTCTTTTTAATTTGCTCAGCGGCCCGATTGCATTTTTGAAGTATGAGGGACTGCTTACTTCACGCACTTTTCACAGGGCTCCAGGCCCATGCCGATGGCGGTGGAAAGGGGGACCTCCCAATAGGTACCGCCGTTGCAGTGGGGATCATGGTGGTATTTGGACCCGGTCCTGGTGATGTAGGTGGTCTCTTTTTCCATCGGAGAGGTCAGAACCACCGTGGCGTTGGCGCTGTCCCAGGATACTGAGAGGCCGAGAGATTCCGCAAGCGCCCGGACCGGGAGGTAATTGGTGCCTTCAAACATAAAGGGTTCCACGGCATTGCCCTTGGCGTCACGGAGATCCAGCTTTTCTCCATCCAGAGTAACGCTGATGTCCCGATATTCCAGTTCTTTGGTGACCTTGCCGGTGGAAGCCAGAGCAGAACCGGTGAGACAAATCAGGAGAAGCATGGTGATCATGCCGGTAATAAAGCTGCCGAGGTGGTTTCTTTTCATAGTTCTCTCTCCTTTGTGTCTGACACTGACGCACCCTTATCTTTCGCCTTCCAAAGGAGGTCGGATTTCGAGTGGGTAACTCTTTGGCCAGCCCTCTAAGGATGTATCAGCCAAAAGACTTTTTCATAAATCACTTTGCGTGATGTGGAAGCTGGCCGCGGAAAAAGTATAGCACAAGTAAATATGTGTTTCAAGTTCGTCCCAAACTATGATCCTGTATGGGTACTTTATCGAGGATGGACCCGTTGTTTCAAGGCGCGGACATGACGGGATTGGGGAAACCGACAGAGCATCCCCGGGAGAGGATCCGAATCACGCAATCAGCCGGATGAGTGACCTTTTTTCCCCTTACCGCATATACTGGGGTGATGCCCTGCTTTCAAACGGTCGGGGCATCAAAGTACCAACGGTTTTTCTCCGGCGGCATTCCGCCGCTGCGCTTTCGAGAGGAGGAGAAGCAGAAATGAGTGGAACTGCGAAAGACCTTTTGAAGATTGCAGAAAATGAACTGGGTTACAAAGAGAGCCCGACCAATTCCAACAAGACGAAGTATGGCGCATGGTATGGATTGAATGGCCAGCCGTGGTGCATGATGTTTGTCATGTGGTGCTTTGCCCAGGCTGAAGTGTCGCTTCCTGCTAAGACTGCATCCTGCACGGTGTTGAAAAACGCTGCGAAAAAAGCTGGCATGTGGGTAACCTCCGGCTATCAAGCCGGAGATGTGGTGATTTATGACTGGACCGGGGACGGTGTGATGGATCACTGCGGCATCATTGAGTCGTTCAGCGGCTCCAGCGTGGTTGCCATCGAGGGCAACACCGCAGTGGGTAACGACAGCGATGGAGGGGAAGTCATGCGCCGGACACGGAAGGTGGGCCAGGTGGCCGGAGCGGTGCGCCCGAAATTTGCTGAGGAATCGAAGGAGGAAGACAGCGTGGTTCGATATAAACACTTGAGTGATATTCCAGAAACCTTTCGCCCTGTTATTGAGAAGCTGATGAGCGCCGGAGTCATTCTTGGCATCGATTCCAACGGGGAAAATGCGGTGATCGATCTCAGCCATGATCAGGTGCGGATTTTGGTTTTTGCTTACCGGGGAGGTGCTTTTGACCGAAAGCTGGAGGCGGCTGGGCTGGATCCCCAGGTGAAATGAGGGCCTGACGGGACCGGGGTGCCGGTTCCAAAGAGATGATTTGCAGTTAGAAGGGGGGAGAGGGACGCATTGGCTCGCGTCCCTCTCCCCCCAATGGTTTTTTGAAAATGCTTACAGGTTTCGCCCAACGTCATAAAGCTGTGGCTACCTGAGATCTGTGGGCCGCCGGCTCACGGAGACAGGTGGTCGCTGCTTTTCTTTTCCCGGGAAACGCACCGGTGGAGATGCCATTTTCAGAGCCGGGCGGTGCCGTTGCCCGTGTTTCCAAGAGAACCAAAGTACCATCCTGAACGTGGATGCTGTCAGACGTTCATGAGGTTGTTGTCGGAGAAAAAGGAAATGACCTCTTTGCGAAAGAGATTCACTGTGGGAGAGATATACTGGGGAAAGACAGTGATCAGTCCAATGGTGCGGTACGGTGCGTTTTCAATGGGATACATTTTGATCTGATCATCCTGCGGATAGGTGATGGCGGCAGTGATGCGGAACCCGAAACCCTGCCGGATATACTCATAACAGGATTCGTCGTTGTCAATACGGAAGACCGAGTTGAAGGGAATACCCGCGTTGGACAGGACGTAGTTTGTCTCCCGGTCAAAATTTTCTGTGCGCAGGATGATCGGCATATCCCGGAGATCCTCGGCGGTCATATATGTACCATTGCGGGGAGCATATTCTTTGGGCGTGAAACAGACCACAGGCGTTTTGTGGAGAGGTATGAAGGAAGAGGCGTTGTAGTAAGAGTTGAACACAATGGCAAGATCGATCTCACCACTCTCCATCCACTGCATGATCTGCACGTCATTTGACTGGCGGATGGAGATCTTGATATTGGGGTATTTTTCATGAAACCGCTTGAGAATGGCCGGCAGCCAGTTTCGGATCACATTGTTGTAAGCGGCAAGATGAACGGAGCCCTCCACTGAATTTTTCAGCCGCAATGCTTCCTCCTGCAAGGCAGTTCCGGATTTCAAGTAATTTTGTATGTAGGGAAGCAGCGTTTTTCCATTGCTTGTCAATTCAAAGTGGTTCCGCTCCCGAATAAAAAGCGGATAGCCTACGCCCTCCTCCACTTTTTTGACCATGTGGCTTACGGCGGAGGGGGACAGATTGAGAATATTTGCGGCCTGACTGATGCTGTGATGCTCAGCCACCATGGCTACGACATTCCAGGAATAGAGAGACATGTCTAACTCCTTTGAATATTTCTTCAATTTCATAATAGAATATATTCTTTCAAATTGTCAATACAATTAAAAAAATCTTCCATAAATTAAATATAATGTAAAAATATTTTTAAAAAGCAACACTGAATAATATTGAATAAAACTTCAAAATATTGTGATCTTATTTGCTATTTACATCAATAAAGCCGCTGTATATAATAAGTGATAAATATTTTCTTGCTTGCATGCAGGGAAATGCTGTGTTTGTTTGGAAAATCTGCAATTCAACAAAAAGATTTTGAAAGGGGAAAGAAGATGGAAGAGAAAAGCAAGGCCGTGGCTGCGGCGGAAACGAAAGAAGCGTTCAATGACTACGAATTTTCTCCCGTTCCTGAGGAGAAGAAGAACACCTGGAAAGCCCAGGTCTTTGTGTGGCTGGGTGTTGGCTTCTGCCTGACAGCATTTACCCTGGGCGGCCAGATCGCGCTGGGCCTCGGGTTCTGGCCCACGGTGGCGGCCGTGCTGATCGGCGGTATCATCCTGACAGTGGTTGGTTGTCTGGTGGGCGCCATCGGCGTTCGGAGCGGCTTGTCTTCCACGGTCTCTTCCAGATTTACCTTTGGTACATATGGTGCCATCATCTTCGGCATCATCAACGCCCTGTGCAACTTCGGTTGGTTCGGTTACCAGTGCACATTTTTCGGTAGCAGCATCACCAGCATGTTCAAGCTGGCGGCAGGCATTGACGTGAACCTGACGGCCTGCATCGTCATCGGCGGCCTGCTGATGATGATCACGGCCATCGTTGGTTACAAAGGCATCAAGACCCTCTCCCAGTTCGGTGTGCCCCTGCTGTTCCTACTGGTAATTGCGGGTGTTATCAAAACCTTTACGATCGTTCCCGCCGGTGAGGTCTTCTCCGCCGCACCGGTAGTTCCGATCTCCTTTGCCTCTGCCGTGTCCCTGATGGTGGGCAGCTTCATTGTGGGTGTGTCCATCGTACAGGACTTCACCAGATACTCCAAGACCGTCAAGGATTCCTCCATTGGCATCGTTCTGGGCTTCACCATCGGCTATCCCGCGGTTGTGATCTGCGGCGCGATTTTTGCCTGCGCGTTCCAGTCCAACGATCTGACCAACACGCTGATCAATGTGCTGGGCTTCGGGTACATTGCGGCCTTCATCATTGTGGTGGCCACCTGGACCACCAACGACAACAACCTCTATCAGTCCGTTCTGGGCCTGACCAATGCCTGCCATGGCATTATCAAGCTGCCCCGCTGGATTACCACGGCGATCTGTGGTATCATCGCCACCATTCTGGGCGCCATCGGTATGATCGATTGGCTGGTTCCCTTCCTGAACATCCTCAGCGTGGTGGTTCCCCCCATTACCGGTGCGATGCTGGCGGACTTCTACATCCTGAAGAATGCGGACAGCTATAAGTTTGAGCTGATGGACAAGATTCCCAATGTGCGGCCGGACACCAGCATCGGTGCCATCGCTGGTTGCCTGGTGGGCTTTTGCATGAACGAGCCCCCCATTGGATTCGGTGTCCCCTTCATGGTGCAGCTCTCCACGGTGATCCCCACCGCACTGGTGGCAATGGCTTGCTCCGTGGTGGTGGTGCTCATCGTCAACAAGCTCACCCGCAAGGAAGCAGCCCGGTAAAGGTATGGAGCGGAAAGAAGTCGTCGTTATCCGCGTCGTTACGCTGGAAGATCAGGCACTTCTCCAAATGCACGGATGCCTGATCGAGCAGTATTACCCCCAACTGCATACAGTCTCATATTGTATTGAAGACCAGCCCCGGGGGGTTTGTGATCCGGAGACGAAGGCGCTGGCAGTTCCAAAGATCATGGAGGTCGCAAGGGCCCATCAGGGCGCCGATGCCATCGTGATCAGTTGCTGTGACGACCCGGCTGTGCAGGAGCTGCGGCGAGAGCTGACGGTCCCTGTGATCGGCGCTGGCTCCTCCGTATGTGCGGTGGCGCGGAGCCTTGGAAAACGGGCCGGCGTTATCGGTATTATGGAGGATGTTCCAGAGTGCTATCAGGAGATTCTGGGAAAGGACCTGATCCATCTGGGAAGACCGGACCATGTGACCTGTACACTGGATCTGATGACGGACGAGGGCCGCGAGAGTGTGATCCGCAAGGCAGAGGAACTGAAAGCCTGCGGAGCGGACTGTATCGCCCTGGCGTGCACCGGAATGAGTACCATCCAAATCGCACCCGTCATCCAGAAGGCATGCGGCCTTCCGGTCATCGACCCCGTTATGGCCGAGGGGTTGTTTGCCTATTATGCGTGTTTGCGGAATGAGCAATTACTGTGACAGGAGAATCAACATGCTGATCAAACAAGTTATGGAAGTATTTGACCTGCTGGACAGCGCATATGTGTCCGGCGGGGAAGTGAAGAACTATTTGCAGAACAAGGGCGACGCGGATATTACCGTAAAGACCATCCAGGACGGGACCCATTCCACGGATTTCATCAAGATTGTGATTTCCGGTAAGAACGGGAAGACGGCCGGCGGCTCTGCACCGACCCTGGGCATTGTGGGCCGGTTGGGCGGTATTGGAGCCAGACCGGAGGTGATCGGATATGTGTCTGACGGTGACGGTGCCCTGTGTGCCCTGGCCGTTGCCGCGAAACTGATTGAGATGAAAACCAAGGGAGACGTCCTGGAGGGTGATGTGATCGTCTGTACCCAGCTCTGTCCGCATGCGCCCACACAGCCTCATGAGCCTGTGCCCTTTATGGGGTCCCCCGTCGATATGGCCACTATGAACCGGGAAGAGGTGGACGAGGCCATGGAGGCGATTTTGTCCATCGATACCACAAAGGGGAACAGCATCATCAACGTCAACGGCTTTGCCATCTCCCAGACAGTGAAGGAGGGGTACATCCTCCGCTACAGCAGTGATATTCTGGATGTGATGCAGAGAACGACGGGAAAGGCACCTCATACCTTCGGCGTCTCCATGCAGGACATTACGCCCTACGGAAACGGCGTCTATCACGTCAACAGCATCCTTCAACCCGCCACTGCCACCGGCGCACCGGTGATCGGCGTGGCAGTGACCACGGAGCAGCCCGTTGCCGGCTGCGCCACAGGCGCCTCCCACTTTGTGGACGTGGAGGAGACGGCGCGGTTCGCCATGGAGGTAGCCAAGGCCTTTACCGCGGGAAAGTGCAGCTTCTATGATCAGACGGAATTCCACCTTCTTGAGAAGAAATACGGGAAGATGAGCCATCTCCAGACGATGGGGGCGGATATCTGATGAAAAAGATTGGCGCCATCACCATCGGTCAGGCTCCCAGAAACGACGTGATGGGGGACATTGCGGAGATCCTGCGGGGCGACATCGAGCTTTTGCAGGCCGGTGCGCTGGATGGACTGACGCTGGAGGACGTGGAGAAGCTGCGGCCTGACGGCACGGGAAACACCCTTGTCAGCAGAATGCGGGACGGCACCGCCGTAACCCTCCAGGAGCAGAAGATCCTGCCGCTGATGCAGCGGCGGATCGATGCGCTGCAGGCCCAGGGTGTCAGCGCGATCCTCATCATGTGCACCGGAGAGTTTCCGGAAGTCTTTACGTCGAAAGTGCCGCTCATCTATCCCAGCAAGGTCATCTGCAACATTGTGGCCTCGCTCAATAATGTCTCCCGCATCGGCATCATCACGCCGGAGGCGGCCCAGATGGAGGATATCCGGAAAAAGTGGAGCAGAATCGTTGAGACGGTGGTCCCCGTCCAATGGAATCCCTATTTGGAAAAGAGATCTGAGACGGCAGTCGCCCAGTTGCGGGAGGCCAATGTGGATCTGGCAGTCATGGACTGCTTTGGTTACAGCAGGGAAATGCGGGATTTCGCCTCGGAGGCGATCTCCAGGCCAGTGATTCTGTCCCGGACTATGGCGGCCCGTGTGTTGCTGGAGATCGTATAAAGAGGTACAGATGTGGGCCTGTGGACATTTTCCCACGGCGAATGCTATAATGGCGGGGCCGGAACGTGATGCGGCTCCCGGCAGGCGGAAACGGCTGCCGGATAACAGCGAAAAGGCCGGGAGTCTGTACCCTGGCCGGGCTTACGCGAATTCCAGACGGAGAAAACCGCCCACTGTTCGATCGGACGGGCCGGGCGGCACCTCCGTTCAGCTTCGCCGGTTTGAAGGAGAATGGAAACAATGGAAAGAGATTACAACAGAGAACTTCTGGACTTTATTCAGGGTCACCCCAGTGTTTACCACGTGATTGAGGGACAAAAGCAGCGTTTGCTGGAGGCCGGTTATGAGCAGCTTTTGGAGAGCAGAAGCTGGACGATCCGGCAGGGCGGCAAGTATTTTCTCACCAGAAATGGCTCCGCCCTCATTGCCTTCCGGGTGCCGGAAAAGCAATTCCGTGGTTTTATGATCATGGCCAGCCACAGCGATTCCCCGGTGTTCAAGATCAAGGAAAATCCGGAGATGACTGTGGACGGAGCCTACCGGAAGCTCAATGTGGAGCTGTACGGTGGTGCGCTGCTGGCCCCCTGGTTCGATCGCCCGCTGTCGGTGGCGGGCCGGGTCCTGGTAAGGACGGCGGAGGGCGTCCGCATGCGTCTTGTGAATGTGGACCGGGACCTGCTGCTGATCCCCAGCCTGGCCATCCACATGAACCGGGCGGTCAACACCGGGTATGAATATAAGGTGCAGCGGGATCTGCTGCCCCTGTACGGAACAGCGGAGGCGAAGGACCTGCTGGAGCTCATTGCCCGGGAGTGCGGTCTGGACGCGGGGGCCATTGTGGGGCACGACCTGTTTGTCTACAACCGGCAGGCACCCAGCGTGTGGGGCGCGGAGCGGGAATTCATCTCCAGCCCCAGGCTGGACGATCTTCAGTGCGCCTTCTCGTCCCTGAGCGGCTTTTTGGAGAGCGGCCCGGGGGAGAGCGTTCCGGTACACGTGGTATTCGACAACGAGGAGATTGGCTCCTCCACCAAACAGGGGGCGGCGTCCGCCTTCCTGGAGGACACGCTTCGCAGAATCGCGGCGGGACTGGGCCTGACGGAAGGCGAGTACCTGGAAAAACTGCCCCAGAGCTTCATGCTCTCTGCCGACAACGCCCATGGGATGCACCCCAATTACATAGACAAGTGTGACCCGGTCAACCATCCCCGTCTGGGTGGCGGCGTGGTGCTGAAGTACAGCGGAAATCAGAAATACACCACGGACGCGGTCTCCGCGGCTATCGTCCGGGTGCTTGCGGAAAAGGCAGGCGTGAGATTACAGACATTCACCAACCACTCCGACATTCCCGGAGGGACCACGCTGGGCAATATCTCCGTCCAGCACGTGGCGGTCAAGACGGCTGACGTGGGCATCGCGCAGCTCGCCATGCACTCTCCCTATGAGACCTGCGGCAGCAGGGACACGGCGGAGCTGGTTGGACTGGCCCGGGCCCTGTTTTCCTCCTCCCTGATTGAAAACGGGGAAGAGGATTACGCCGTCCGATGAAGCGGAGAGACCACCGGGGGATGTCAGGCCTCCTCCCAGGGAGCCGGGATGGCGCGGACTCCCGCCATATGGGTTCATTTGCGAAAGAGCTTGCACTCTTACGAAAAACGCCATCAGAAAGGGAAATACTATGAGTCGAAACGTTACAATCGGGCTTGTCCAGATGGATTGCGTCATGCTGGACAAGGAGGCGAATCTGCGCAAAGCCAAGGAGTTTATCGAGCAGGCTGCCCAGCAGCATACGGACATCATCTGCTTCCCGGAGATGTTCTCCACCGGCTACAGCCCCTCCATCATCGGCCCCAAGTACATTGAAGTCGCCGAGGACCCGGACGGCGCCACGTTTGCGTTTCTGGCGGAGCTGGCCAAAAAGCACCACATGTATATCGTCGCCCCCATCGTGCTCAAGAGCAAAATCCCCGGCCTGCTTTACAACGGACTGATTGTCATTTCCAGAGACGGCCAACTGATGGGGACCTACAACAAGACCCACCTGTGGGCCGGCGAGCGGTTCTGGTTCAGAGCCGGGGACCGCTATCCTGTCTTTGACATGGACTTTGGCAAGGTGGGCCTCATGATCTGCTATGACGGCGGTTTCCCCGAGGTCTCCCGCATCCTGGCCCTGTCCGGCGCTGAGCTGATTCTCTGCCCCAGTGCGTTCCCCATTCGGGACAAGGATATGTGGGATGTTTACTTTGCCTCCCGTTCCCTGGAGAACTGCTGCTTTGTGGCGGGCATCAACCGTGTGGGCACGGAAGACGACTGCCATATGTTCGGCAATAACAAGATCTACAACTTCCGTGGCCACCTCCTTGCGGAGGCGCCTGTGGACCAGGAGTTCCTGCTGGTCCACACGGTGGACCTGGACGACGTGGCCTATCACCGCGCCACCGATGTGCCGTATCTCCAGGACCGCCGTGTGGAGACCTATCAGAAGATCACAGAGATGTATTGATTGCAAACAGGGAATGGTCCCCTGGTTTCAAGAATCCCCCGGCCTGGCCGGGGGATTCTTGCTTTCATGCAGAGTATGGCGGTTTCC
>URXS01000026.1 GCA_900551885.1 uncultured Oscillibacter sp. | reverse complement strand
GGGGCGACTCCAACCGCCAGACCCTCCAGCGGATCTACGGCATCGCCTTCCCCAAGAAGGATGAGCTGGACGCCTACCTCCAGCGCATCGAGGAGGCCAAGAAGCGGGACCACCGGAAGCTGGGCAAGGAGCTGGGATTGTTCATGCTGCGGGACGAGGGCCCCGGATTCCCCTTCTTCCTGCCCAAGGGCATGGTGCTGAAGAACACTCTGATCGATTACTGGCGCCAGGTCCACAAGAAGTACGGCTATGTGGAGATCTCCACCCCCATCATCCTCAACCGCAAGCTGTGGGAGCGGTCCGGCCACTGGGATCACTATAAGCAGAATATGTACACCACCGTCATCGACGACGAGGATTACGCCATCAAGCCCATGAACTGCCCCGGCGGCATGCTGGTCTACGCCAGCGAGCCCCACTCCTACCGGGACCTGCCCCTGCGGGTGGGCGAGCTGGGCCTGGTGCACCGCCATGAGCTCTCCGGCGCCCTCCACGGTCTGTTCCGTGTCCGCTGCTTCACCCAGGACGACGCCCATGTCTTCATGACCCGGGAGCAGATGAAGGACGTGATCCAGGAGACCGTGCGCCTGTTTGACGAGGTGTACTCTACCTTCGGCCTGAGCTACACCATTGAGCTTTCCACCATGCCCGAGGACCACATTGGCACCGTGGAGGAGTGGGAGCGCAACCAGGACATCCTGAAAAACGCCATTACCGAGATGGGAAAGAGCTTCGTCATCAACGAGGGCGACGGCGCCTTCTATGGCCCCAAGCTGGACTTCCACCTGGCCGACTCCCTGGGCCGGACCTGGCAGTGCGGCACCATCCAGTTGGACAGCCAACTGCCCGAGCGGTTTGAGCTGGAGTATATCGGCGAGGACGGCCAGAAGCACCGCCCCGTTATGATCCACCGGGTGGTGCTGGGCTCTATCGAGCGCTTCATCGGCGTCATCACCGAGCACTTCGCCGGCGCCTTCCCGGCCTGGCTGGCGCCTGTCCAGGTGAAGGTCCTGCCTGTCACCGACCGGGCGGAGGAGTATGCCAAGGAAATCTCCGCCAAGCTGGACGCCGCCGGCTTCCGGGTGGAAGTGGATGGCCGCAACGAGAAGATCGGCAAGAAGATCCGGGAGGCTACCCTGGAGAAGATCCCCTATATGCTGGTGGTAGGTGACCGGGACATGGAGAACCAGACTGTCTCCGTGCGGATGCGCTCCGGCGAGGACCTGGGCGCCATGAGCCTGGAGGACTTCACAGCCAAGCTGAAGGAAGTCGTGGATACCAAGGCCATTCAGTGACCATTACAACAAATCACCGTCAAGGCCGCCCCCTGCTGGGGCGGCCTTTTCTGGAAACAGCGGCAGGAATGACCGTTTATGACGGACATTAGTCCTGCTGAAATAGACAAAATAGAAAGTAATCTTACGCAAAAAAACTGGAATCTTTTCCGAAAATCTTCCCCGGCTCCGGGAAGGCGTTGCCAGAGCCGCGGCGGGGGAGTATACTCTTGAGAAGGAAAACACCTGCCGGGCCCGCCCTCTTCGGAGACGGAGACGCCTGGGAAAAAGGAGGAACCGGCCATGAGCCAAGAATTCAAGAAAGTTTTGGTGGCCAACCGTGGAGAGATCGCCATGCGGATTTTCCGGGCCTGCCACGACCTGGGACTCCAGACCATCGCCATCTATTCCAACGAGGACACCTACAGCCTTTTCCGCACCGCCGCCGATGAATCCTATCTGATCGGCAAGAACCTCAGCCCTCTGGGGGCCTATCTGGATATCCCCCGGATCATCGCCCTGGCAAAAAAGCACGGGGCTGACGCCATTCACCCCGGCTACGGCTTTTTGTCCGAGAACGGGGATTTCGCCCGGGCCTGTGAGGAGGCCGGTATCAAGTTCATCGGCCCGTCCTCCAGAGTGCTGGATCTGATGGGAGACAAGCTCTCCGCCAAGCAGATCGCCGTGGAGTGCGGTGTGCCCACCACCCCGGGCACCACCGAGCCCCTCCAGAGCCGTCAGGCGGCCCAGAAGCTGGCCATGGAGTTCGGCTTCCCGGTCATTCTGAAGGCAGCCGCCGGCGGCGGCGGCCGCGGCATGCGCCGCTGCGACACCGTGGAGGAAGTGGGCGTCAACTTCGACCTGGTGAAGGCCGAGGCCAAGAAGGCCTTCGGCAATGACGACATCTTCATGGAGAAGTTCCTGGTGGAGCCCAAGCACATCGAGGTCCAGGTGCTGGGCGACGAGCAGGGCAACGTGGTGCACCTGTTCGAGCGGGACTGCTCCCTCCAGCGCCGCTATCAGAAGGTGGTGGAGTTCACCCCCGCCTTCTCCGTGGACAAGAAAGTCCGTCAGGCCCTGTACGAGGACGCGGTGAAGATCGCCAAGCACGTGGGCTATGTCAATGCCGGTACCCTGGAGTTCCTGGTGGACAAGGAGGGGCACCACTACTTCATTGAGATGAACCCCCGTATCCAGGTGGAGCACACCGTTACTGAGATGGTCACCGGCGTGGACCTGGTCCGCTCTCAGATTCTGATTGCCGAGGGCTGCCCCCTCAGCGATCCTCGCATCGGCATCAAGAAGCAGAGCGACCTGCACGTCAATGGCTACGCCATTCAGTGCCGTGTCACCACCGAGGACCCGGCCAACAACTTCGCCCCCGATACCGGCAAGATCACGGCCTATCGCTCCGCCGGCGGCTTCGGCATCCGGCTGGACGGCGGCAACGCCTACACCGGCGCCGTCATCTCCCCCTACTACGATTCGCTGCTGGTGAAGATCACCACCTGGGACAACACCTTCGAGGGCGTGTGCCGCAAGGCGGCCCGGGCCATCAACGAGGTCCACGTCCGGGGCGTCAAGACCAACATCGCCTTCATCACCAACATCCTGAAGAATCCGGATTTCATTGCCGGCCGGTGCCACACCAAGTTCATCGACGAGACCCCGGAGCTGTTCCAGATGGACGAGAGCCAGGACCGGGCCACCAAGATGCTGAAATATATCGGCAACATTGTGGTCAAGGAGCAGGGAGAGGAGCACAAGCTCTACGACGAGTGCCGCTTCCCGCCGGTGACCGGTTCTCGGCCCGACGGCCTCAAGCAGATGCTGGACGCCAAGGGCCCCAAGGCCGTGGCGGACTGGGTGCTGGGGCAGAAGAAGCTGCTGATCTGCGATACCACCTGCCGGGACGCCCATCAGTCCCTGCTTGCCACCCGGGTCCGGACCCGTGATATCGTCAAGGGCATGGAGGGCACCAGCGAGATCCTGGCGGACGCCTTCTCCCTGGAGTGCTGGGGCGGCGCCACCTTCGACGTGGCCTACCGCTTCCTCCATGAGTCCCCCTGGGAGCGGCTGGACCTGATCCGGGAAAAGGCGCCCAACCTGTTGCTGCAAATGCTGCTGCGGGGCGCCAACGCCGTGGGCTACACCAACTATCCCGACAACGTGATTCGGGAGTTCATCAAGGAGGCCGCCCGGTCCGGTATTGACGTGTTCCGGGTGTTCGACTCCCTGAACTGGATCCCCGGCATGGAAGTGGCCATGGACGAGGTCATCAAGCAGGACAAGATCTGCCAGGCCACCATCTGCTACACCGGTGATATCCTGGACCCCAAGCGGGACAAATATCCCCTGGAATACTATGTGAATCTGGCCAAGGAGCTGGAAAAGCGGGGCGCCCATATGCTGGCCATCAAGGACATGTCCGGCGTGCTGAAGCCCTACGCCGCCAAGAAGCTGGTCTCCACCCTGAAGCAGGAGATCGGCATTCCCATCCAGCTCCACACCCATGACACCTCCGGCAACCAGGTGGCGGCGCTGCTGCTGGCGGCGGAGGCCGGCGTGGACGTGGTGGACTGCGCCATCAGTTCCATGTCCTCCCTCACCAGCCAGCCCTCTTTGAACGCCGTGGTGGCGGCCCTCCAGGGCACCGAGCGGGACACCGGGCTGGATCTGGACCGGCTCCAGTACCTGACCGACTACTGGGAGGACGTGCGCAAGCGGTATGATTCCTTTGAGGCGGGCCTCCAGTCCCCGGCCACGGACATCTACCGCTATGAGATCCCTGGCGGCCAGTATACCAACCTCAAGCCCCAGGTGGAGTCCCTGGGCCTGGGCAGCCGCTTCATGGAGGTCAAGGAGAATTACCGCAAAGTCAATGAGATGCTGGGCGACATCGTGAAGGTGACTCCCTCCAGCAAGATGGTGGGCGATCTGGCCATCTTCATGACCCAGAACCGCCTGACGCCGGAAAATATCGTGGAAAAGGGCGAGGGCCTGGCCTTCCCGGACAGCGCCGTCAGCTACTTCTCCGGCATGATGGGCCAGCCTGCCGGCGGCTTCCCCAAGGATCTGCAGCGGGTGGTACTGAAGGGAAAGAAGCCCATCACCTGCCGCCCCGGCGAGCTGCTGCCGCCGGTTGACTTCGAGGCCAAGAAGCGGGAGATGGCTTCCTTCGATCCCAATCCCACCTGGCGGGCGGTGCTCAGCTACTGCCTGTATCCCAAGGTGGTGGAGGACTTCGTCAAAAACCAGAAGGAGTACGGCTATATCATGCGGCTGGGCAGCCACGTGTTCTTCCACGGCCTGGCGGTGGGCGAGACCAACAAGGTCAACATCGCCGACGGCAAGACCCTGGTCATCAAGTACCTGGGCCTGGGCGAGGTGGATGCCGAGGGTATGCGCACTGTCAGCTTTGAGCTCAACGGCATCCGCCGGGATGTGCAGGTGCCCGACGAGGCGGCTCAGAAGAACATCGTCAAGGTCCCCATGGCGGACCCGGAGGACAAGAGTCAGGTGGGTGCCTCCATCCCCGGCGCTGTCAGCAAGATCGGCGTGAAGGTGGGAGACACCGTGGAGAAGAACCAGACCCTCATCACCATCGAGGCCATGAAGATGGAGACTGCCATCACCGCCCGCATGGGCGGCGTGGTGGAGAGCATCCTGTGCCAGGAGGGCGACACCGTCAAGGGCGGCCAGCTCCTGCTGACCATCCGCTGAGTGGTTCCCGTCAGGGCCGGTCCCCTCTGAGAGGGGGCCGGCCCGTTCATTTCTTTCAGCGGACGGTGCGGATTTGCAGGATATCTGTCATATTCGAACAAATACCAGAAAAAAGTGAATTGGCACTGGCACAAACTTGCAAATAGGTGAGAAATGGAGAAAAAAAGACTTGAAAAATGACGGCGAGTGGGATATGATATGCAGGTATCCTAGAGAACCCCAGGCAAAAAATGAAAAGGGAAAGAGGAACCATGATGAAGAAGTATTTATCTTTGCTGCTGGCCGTCCTCATGACGGCTTCTCTGCTGGCCGGCTGCGGCGGCGACACTGCTGCTGACGACACTGCCGCCGACGATACCGCCGACACCGAGACCACTGATACCGGCAACACCTCCACCGGTTCCGGTGTGGAGCTGAAGTTTACCACCGGTGGTGACCAGGGTACCTACTATGGCTTCGGCACCGTGCTGGCCCAGTATGTCACCAGCAACACCGGCAGCAAGGTTACCGCCGTGGTCAGCAACGGCTCTCAGGACAACATCGAGCAGATGAGCATGAACACCGCTCAGTTGGGCTTCGTCCAGTCCGACGTCATGAGCTACGCCTACAACGGCGAGCGCCTGTTTGAGGGTGCTCCTGTGGAGGATTTCTCCACGGTTGCCGCTCTGTATATGGAGCAGGTCCAGATCGTCACCTGCGATCCTTCCATTCAGTCCGTGGCGGATCTGAAGGGCAAGAACGTGTCTATCGGCGCCTCCGGCTCCGGCGTGTACTACAACGCTCTGGATGTGCTGGGTGCCTATGGCCTGACCGAGGATGACATCAACGCCACTTATCAGGACTTCGGTAACAGCGTGGACGCCCTGCAGGACGGCAAGATCGACGCCGCCTTCGTGGTGGCCGGTGCTCCCACTGTGGCCGTGACCTCTCTGGCTACTGCCAAGGACGTGTATCTGGTAAGCCTGGACGACGAGCATATCGAGGCCCTGAAGGCCGAGTGCCCCTACTATGAGAAGTACGTGATTCCTGAGGGGACCTATGAAGGTGTTGCCGAAGCCACCACCGTGGCCGTGGTCGCTGTGGTCATCGCCCGGGACGACGTGGCTGACGATGATGTGTACAACTTCGTCTCCGCCATCTTCGAGAACACGGACGCCCTGGCCCACGACAAGGCCAAGGAGCTGGACCTGGAGTTCGCCTCCTCTGTCACCGCTGTGCCTTATCATCCCGGCGCTGCCAAGTACTTTGCCGAAAAGGGCATTGAAGTTCCCACCAAGTAAGGGAGATTCAGAATCTGTGCGATCAGGAAACTACGGCGGAGATCTCCGCCGTAGTTTCCTTGATATCATGGCCCGCTAAGACACTGTCAAGAGCGGACCGAATTACTTATGATATTCCAAAGTGAGGGGGAGCCCCCATGGGTCTATTTAAGAAAAAAACACTTCAGGAGCCGGTGGTGCCGGTAACGGAGGTGCATGACGATTCCACCGGCACTGCCGCTGACGTGGAAGCCGTCATGAAAAAATACGACCGGGAGTCCAACACCCGGATTTGGGAGGGGACGCCCAAGCTGCTGATCAGTGTTCTGATGGCCGTCTTCTCCTTATACTGTATCATCGATACGGTGTTTCTCACCACCCTGACGGAGATCCGCTTGCCGGTGTTTGTGGGACTGATCTTGCTGCTGGGCTTTTTGACCTTCCCCGCCCGGAAGGGAGATGACCGGGTCAACCACCTGCCCTGGTATGACGTGCTGCTGATCATCTGCGGCTCCGGCGCCTACTTCTTCTATGCTGCCAACGCCATGACGGTCATCCGCCTGTCCAGCCGCATCATGCAGGAGCCCCTGTACATGATCGTGGGCTTTATCGGCATTGTGGCGCTGATCGAGCTGTGCCGCCGCTGCGTGGGCATTCCCATTCTGTGCGTGGCCGGCGTGCTGCTGGTCTACACCTTTGTCAACCTGATGGGCTCCAACCCGGTGACTCTGGACCGGCTGCAGTTGACTCTGTCCCAGGTGATCCGCACCATGTTCTACACCACCAACGGTATCTTCGGCGGCCCAATCAGCGTGTGCGCCAAGTTCATCGTGGTGTTCATCATCTTTGGCGCCTTCCTGGAGCGGACCGGCATTGCCAACTTCTTCATCAGCCTGGCCAACGCCCTGGCCGGTGCCGCCCCCGGCGGTCCCGCCAAGGTGGCCGTTATTTCCTCCGCCCTGTGCGGCATGGTGTCCGGTTCCTCCGTGGGCAACACCGTCACTACCGGCTCCGTCACCATCCCCATGATGAAGAAGACCGGCTACAAGGGTGAATTTGCCGGTGCCGTGGAGGCTGCCGCCTCCACCGGCGGTCAGATCATGCCGCCTATTATGGGTGCCGCCGCCTTTTTGATGGCGGAGTTCACCGGCGAGCCCTACAGCAAGATCGCCGTGCGGGCCATTCTGCCTGCGGTGCTGTACTTCACCGGCATTTACATCGCCGTCCATCTGGAGGCCAAAAAGCTGGGCCTGAAGGGCATCCCCCGGGACCAGCTCCCCAAGTTGGGCCACCTGATGAAGCGGATCTACCTGCTGTTCCCCCTGGTGCTGCTGGTGGTGCTGGTTTCCACCAACACCTATACCATGGCTTATTCCGCGGCGCTGGCCATCGTGGCTACCATCGTGGTGAGCCTGCCGGATATTATCCTGGATGGTGTGCGCGGCCATGACGGAGGCAAAACGGGTATCCGCCGTTCCGGCAGCGACCTGTTCCAGATGGTTTTCGGCGCCCTGGAGGGCGGCGCAAAGGGCTCCATCACTGTGGCGGTTGCCTGCGGCGTGGCCGGCGTCATTTCCGGCTGCATCACGGTCACGGGCCTTGCCTCCAAACTGCTCAGCGCCATTGTCTCCGTGGCCGGTGGGCACATGATGATCGCCCTGGTGCTCACCATGCTGTGCTGCATCGTGCTGGGCATGGGCGTGCCCACCACCGCCAACTACTGCATCATGGCGGCCACCTGCGCTCCCATCCTGATGGATCCCTCCATCGGCGTGGAGATGATGGCAGCCCACTTCTTCGTGTTCTACTTCGGCATCGTGGCGGATATCACCCCGCCGGTGGCCCTGGCGGCCTATGCCGGCAGCGCCATCGCCAAGGCGGACCCCATGAAGACCGGTGTCAACGCCACGAAGTTGGCCATTGCCGCTTTCATCGTGCCCTACATTTTCGCCCTGAGCCCTCAGATGCTGTTCATCAATGTGACCAGCGCCTTCCAGGTGGTTCAGATCTGCATCAGTGCGCTGTTGGGCATTTTCGGCGTGGCCGCTGCCCTCAACGGCTTCCTCTATCGCCGCATCCCGGCACTGCTGCGTGTTGTCATTGCCGCCGGTGGACTGTGCATGTTGATCCCCGGTACCGTCAGCGACCTTGTGGGCTTTGTGCTGGTGGCCGGCGTGTTGGTGTATCAGCGGTTTACCGCCCGGCGTGTAGCTGCAGCCTAAGTATACCGATCTGCAGACCTCGTCCTTTTCCAGGCCGCTTCTATCCAAGGATAGAAGCGGCTTTTTTTATCAAAGAATTTCTGGTAACCTTTTGCCGATGGGCTTCATCTAACTCTTGAAACGGTTTTGCCATTGACGGCGGCAACCAAATAACAGGTGTTTTTGTAACTGTTTTGTTGTTGCTTTGCTCTGCCAAGTGTACTAGCATGAGCAATACAGTTATGATGCAAAATAACGCCTCACGAAAAGGAGAACGAGCCATGGCTGAAGTCAAGGACCTGGAACAGATCCCGGAGACCGCCCCGGAACAGGCGCAGGAGACGCCCGCCGCCCCGGCCCCGGTGTCCCTCAAGGAGAAATGGCGGAACATACCCCGAAAGAAACGGAGAAAGATCATCCGTTGGGTTATCATTTTGCTGGTGCTGGCCGCAGTGGTGGTGGTGCTGTGGAAGGTGCTGGGCGGCCGAAGCGGCAGAGGGACCCAGGTGGTGACGGACGTGGTCCAATACGGATCCATCACCTCCACCGTGGAAAACAGCGGTCTCACCAAGGCCAAGAGCAGCGAGACCATCACCCTGACCACCTCCGGAACCGTGGTGGATGTGCTGGTGACGGAGGGCCAGAAAGTCACCGCCGGTACGCCGCTGTTCACCATCGATTCCCCGGCGGCGGAGACCGCCGTCCAGAAGGCCCGCAGCGACGTGGAGGGCTATGAAAAGCGGCTCTCCCAGGCCCAGAAGGATATTGCGGGACTGAACCTGAGCGCCCCCTTTGCCGGAAAGATCATGCTGAAGGAATACCCGGAGCTGCGGGTGGGCGAAGAGGTCGCCAAGGGCGCCCAGGTGGCCGAGCTCAACGATGACACCCGGCTGCGGCTGGAGCAGTATTACAGTTACGCCTACGCCGGCGACCTGTATGTGGGCCAGACGGTGCAGGTGTCCATTCCCGCCATGATGACCACCATCCCCGGAACGGTGGAGGCGGTCCACATGGTCAGCCGCATCACGCCGGAGGGGTCCAAGCTCTTCTCTGCGGACATCGTGGTGAATAATGAGGGCTCTCTGACCGCAGATATGGCGGCTTCCGCCATCGTGACAGTGAACGGCGAGACCGTTTACCCCTATGAGCAGGGCAAGCTGGAATACTATCGCACCACCATACTCACCACCACGGTAGGCGGCACGGTGCTGGCCAATAACCTGGTGGATTATCTCCAGGTCTCCGCCGGCCAGGTGTTGGTGCGGATTGACGCGGAGCAGAGCGAGAGCGAGCTGTTTACCATCCAGCAGAGCCTGGATACCGCCAAGGCGGACCTGGAGGCAGCGGAGAAGAATCTGGCCAACTGCAAGGCCACCGCTCCCATCGACGGCATGGTGATCGGTCTGACCATGCAGCCCGGCGACGAGATCGCCGCCAACACCGCGGTGGTCACCATCTCCGATACCTCGTCCCTGATCGTCAGCGCCAACGTGGACGAGCGGAACATCAGCTACATCAAGGCCGGCATGCCGGTGGAGCTGGACCAGTGGGGAACGCCCGCCTTCGGCACGGTGGAGACGGTCAGTATGTCCTCCACCGTCAACAACGGCGTGGCTACCTACCCCATCACCATCTCCGTGGATAACAGTGAGGGAAATCTCCAGGTCAACAGCTATATCAACTTCAAGATCACCGCCAGCGAGAATGACAACTGCCTGGTGCTGCCCTTGCAGTGCGTCCGGAAGATCTCCAAGGAGGATGGCTCAACCATCGATGTGGTGTTCGTGAAAGGTGACCGGCCGGATAACGCTGTGGAGACGCCTATGCTGGAGGAGGAGATCCCCAGTGGGTTCTGGGCAGTGCCGGTGGAGATCGGCATTTCCGACAACACCAACGTGGAGATCAAGTCCGGCGTGGAAGCGGGAACCGAGGTCTTTACCCAGATCCAGTCCATGCAGGCGTATGGTTGATGCCTATGGAGAAACACTTGATTGAATTGCGGAACGTCTATAAGATCTACGCCGAAGGCCGGGAGAGTGAGGTCCGGGCGTTGGACGGCGTTTCCCTGACCATTGACCGGGGGGAGTTCGTGGCCATCGTGGGCCAGTCCGGTTCCGGCAAGTCCACCATGATGAACGTGCTGGGCTGCCTGGACATTCCCACCCGGGGCGATTACTTCCTGGACGGCACCGATGTCCGGGAGCTGACGGACAAGGAGCTCTCCCATATCCGCAACAAGCAGATCGGCTTCATCTTCCAGCAGTACAACCTGATTCAGGACCTGACGGTGCTGGAGAATGTGGAACTGCCCCTGATCTATCAGGGCATCCGCCCCAATGACCGCTACGACATGGCGGTAACGGCACTGGGCCGGGTAGGGTTGTCAGGACGAATGAAGCACAAGCCCTCAGAGATGTCTGGCGGCCAACAGCAGCGGGTGGCCATCGCCAGGGCCATTGCCGCCAAGCCTCCCATCATCATGGCCGACGAGCCCACCGGCGCGTTGGACTCCCGCACCGGACATGAGGTGCTGGAGTTTCTCCAGCAGCTCAACCGGGAGGGCACCACCGTGATCCTCATTACCCACGACAACGGCATTGCCGCCACCGCCCGCCGCTGTGTGCGGCTGCAGGACGGCAGGATCGTGGAGGACCGGCAGCAGGAGGTGGACTGGTTTTGAATATCCGACAGGCGATCAAGATGGCGTGGAAGTCCATCTGGGGAAAGAAGGGCCGGTCTGCCCTGACCATGCTGGGCATCATCATCGGCATTGCGGCAGTGATGACCATTGTCTCCGCCATCAACGGCTATACCACCAAGACCATGGAGCAATATGCAGCCATGGGCAGCAACAAGCTGACGGTGAACATCTGGAACTATCTGTACGATGAGAACGGCAACAGCCTGGGCAAGGACTACTTTCCGGCGCTGTACGACTACTGCAACAGCATCGGGGAGTATGTGGAGGGCGTGACGCCCCAGGCTAACTGCAACGCCACCGTGGTCTACGGCACCAAGAGCTCCGCCAACATGCAGTACAATTATGACGACAAGGGCAACCCGGTGGGAGACTTTCCTCCTGATATCTATTATGCCAGCGACCAGTACAGCATCTGCAACAATCTGACCATCGCCAAGGGGCGGGATCTCAGTATGCTGGACTGCCAGCGGTATAATCAGGTCTGTGTTTTGGGCGCTAGGGCGGCCAAGGCCTTCTTTGACGGCGTGGACCCGGTGGGCAAAGAGATGCAGTTCAACGGCCAGAACTTCCAGGTAGTGGGCGTCTACAGCCCTCGGGTGGATGACAGCAATCCCACCGGTCAGAACATCGACAACATCATCATCGTGCCCTACACCGCCCGGCGGGTACTGGGCGGTTCCGCCCCAGAGCAGTTCATTGTCAAGGCCCGCAGCAACGAGGCCATGATCGAGGCCAGCTCCCGGATCGGCGGCTTCCTGAAGGGCCTGATCGATCCTGCCACCGGCGGCTACGGCGTGGACAAGGAGAACTCCTGGCAGGACTACCAAAACCAGCAGATGGGGATGATCTCCATGATCTTGGGCGGCATCGCCGCCATCAGTCTGCTGGTAGGCGGCATCGGCATCATGAACATCATGCTGGTCACCGTCACCGAGCGGACGAGGGAGATCGGTATTCGCCGGGCCATTGGCGCGGAGCGGTCCTCCATCGTCACCCAGTTCCTGATTGAGGCGGCCATGCTCTGCGGCATCGGCGGCATTTTCGGAATTTTAGTGGGTACCGGCGGCAGTCTGATCGTGGGGTGGATGATGTTCAAGATGACCATTTATCCGGCAGTGTGGATTACGCTCTGCGCCTTTACACTGTCGGTGGCACTGGGAATCCTGTTCGGAATCTACCCGGCGGCCAAGGCGTCCAAACTCCAGCCTGTGGAAGCCCTGCGGGCGGAATGAGAGGGAGAATGATATGATGAAAAAACGAGCGATCAGCTTTTTGCTGGCGGTGTGCATGGCGGTGTCTCTGGCGGTCGTCCCCGCCCGGGCCGCCGACACATCCGTCACCAGCTTTGCCGACATCTCAGACCGGGACACCGCGGCGGCAGTAGAAGCCCTGCGGCTGCTGGAGGTGCTGGACGGATACAGTGATGGCACCTTCCGCCCCGGCACTGTACTGACCCGGGCCCAGTTCTGCAAGATGGCGGTGTATGCCATGAACGGCACCGACCAGTTGGGCCGGTACCGCACCGTCACGGTGTTCCCGGACGTGAAGCCCTCCCACTGGGCCGCCGCCTACATCAACATGGCGGCCAAGGGGAAGAACATCATCTCCGGCTACGTGGACGGCCTGTTCCACCCGGACCGGACCGTCACAGTGGGGCAGGCGGTGACCATTCTGCTGCGGCTGCTGGGCTATAAGGATGAGAACATCGGCGGTATCTGGCCCGACAGCTACATGGCCGAGGCCTCTCTGGTGGGCCTGACCGACGGCGTGACAGGCAGCGCCTCCTCCGGCCTGACCCGGGGTGAGGCGGCCAAGCTGTTTTTGAATCTGCTGCGCTCCAAGATGCAGGACGGCAGCTCCTACATTACCTCCGTCATGGGCTGTACGCCGGTGGAGGGGGCCATGCTGGTGTCCTCCAGGGCCATCGGCGCTAACGGACTGGATAACGCTCTCCAGCTTTCTACCGGCGCGGTGTATCCTCTGGCCTCCGGACGGACTTCCAACGGCTCACTGGATGGCACTAAGGGCACGTTGGTGGTCAACAGCCATGGTGAGGCGCTGACCTTCGTGCCGGACAACATGGGCACTGCCAAGACCATTACGCTGTCCTCCGCGAAGCTGTCTGAGATCACCGACGTCACCGGTGTCAAGTACGCCGTCATGAGCGGTATCGACGCCTATTATCAGGGCCAGCAGAAGGCGTGGACCGAGGTCTACTCCTGGCTGAATCCCGGTACGTCCTTGACGCTGTATCTCAACACGGCGGGCATCGTGGAGTACGTGTTCGTGGGCGGCGGCACCAGCGCTTCTGCGGCGGTGGTGGTCTACGCCGACAGATCCACCGAGGGCTTTGCCTCTCTGGCCGGGTCCTCCAACTACAAGATCTACAAGAACGGTGCCTCCGCCAGCGGCGACGATATGCGCCAGTACGACGTGGCTACCTATTCCAGCGCCACCAACTCCATCCGGGTGTGCGACACCAAGCTGACGGTCTATTACCGCAGCGCCAGCCCCAGTCCCCAGGAGCCGGAGACCATTACGGTGCTGGACGATCTGAAACTGAACGTGCTGCCCACCGCCCGGGAGACCCTGTCCCGCTTCAAGCCAGGTGATCTGATGACCCTGCTGCTGACCGAGGACAATCAGGTGGCCGGTGCCGTGGAGGCCGTGGGCAGCGTGGCCGTCGGAAATGCTGTGGGTATTGCACGCTCCGTTTCCTCCGGCAGCGCCACGGTAGACCTGTTGTGCGGCCTGAGCCTTACCGGCACGGTCAGTCTGTCTGCCGATGGAGCAGCCTCTCTGGAAGGCCAGATGGTCCGGGTGAGTTCCGACCGCAAGGGCGGCCTGGCCCTCAGCCGCCTGGCCGGCGGTGCCAGCGGCGATCTGAAGCCCACTGAAAGAATGCTGGGCAGCAAGAAGCTGGCAGAGAATGTCATGATCTTCGAGAACGGACCCGACGGTATGCAGGCTGTCAGCCTCAGTCAGTTGGTCAGCGAAGGAACGATCTCCTCCAAGGAGATCGGCTATGCCCGCACCAACTGGCGCGGCGAGGTGGACCTGATTGTTCTGGGCTCCGCCGTGGGCAGCGGTTATATCTATGGCATTGCCCAGTTCAAGGAGGGCGACGTGATCCACACCGATCCGGATACCGGTGAGGAGACCGTCACCCATGGCAACAACCAGCTCACGGTCCTCCAGGGCAACGGCAAGAGTTACGGACCGCTGGAGACCGGCTATGTGGTGGCCAACGGTCAGCCTATCGGCATCACCGTCACCGGCAGCGGCAACAATAAACACATTGCAGCTCTGGTGAAGCTGACGGAGCTGAAGAACGTACCCAGCACTTCCTGGAGCGGCTCCGGTGCCGTGACGGTGGGCGGCAGGACTTATTCCATCGATCCGAGTGTGATCTGTTATAACACTGCCACCGATGACTGGATCACCCTGGAGCAAGCCCACGCTTACTCCGGTACCGTCAATCTGTATGTCCACAATGGCGCGGTCCGGGTCATCAAGGTGGGCTGAGTCCCGCCTTTCGGAATCAAAATCAGATATCGGAACCAGACAAAGAAGGAGCCCGCCGCAAAATGCGGCGGGCTCCTTTGGTTGCTTTGTTCGAAGTACCTCTGAGGTCACACCACCTGGAACAGATAGAATTTCAGGTAGTTGGTCTCCTCCACGCCCCACAAAATGGGATGGTCGCAGCACTGCTGCCGGGCCTCGATCTGCCGGAGCTGGACGCCCGCGTCATGGGCGGCCTCGGAGAGCATGTGGAGGAACTTTTCCTCCGTAGCGAAGTGAGAACAGGAGCAGGTAGCCAGATACCCGCCCCGGGGCAACAGCCGCATGGCCCGGTAGTTGATCTCCTTATACCCGGTCAGGGCGTTGTGGACGGTCTTCCGGGACTTGGTGAAGGCCGGCGGGTCCAGGATGATGAAGTCATACTTCACTGGCTCTTTCTCCAATCGGGGCAGCAGGTCAAACACATTTTCACAGAGGAAGTCCATCCGGTCTTCCAAACCATTGCGGCGGGCGTTGGCCCGGGCCATCTTCACCGCCGACTCCGACACATCCACGGCGGTGACGTGGGCGGCGCCTCCCAGAGCGGCGTTCAGGGCAAAGGAGCCGGTGTGGGTGAAACAGTCCAGCACCGTCCGTCCCTGGGCCAGCCGAGCCACCGCCCGGCGGTTGTATTTCTGATCCAGGAAGAAGCCAGTCTTCTGGCCATTCTCCACGTCCACCAGATACCGCACACCGTTCTCCGTGATCTCCGTCATGGGGGAGGAGGGAACTTCCTCGCCTGGCAGAGGAAACCAGCCCTTGTACTGGGGCAGACCCTCTTTGTCTCGCAGGGCCACGTCGTTGCGCTCGTAAACGCCCCGGATGATCTGTCCGTCCTTCCGCAGAATATCGGTCAGCATAGGCAGCAGCGTGCGCTTGATCCGCTCCATTCCCACCGACAGCACCTGTACACTGAGCAGGTCGTGGAACTTGTCCACCGTCAGGCCGGGGAAGGCGTCGGCCTCGCCGAAAATCACCCGGCAGGCGTCCAGGTCCTCCGGCGCCAGCACCGTCTTGCGATAGTCCCAGGCCCACTGGAGCTTGCGATTCCAAAAGGCTTCGTCAAAGCGGTCGTTGGCGTTGCGGGAGATCAGCCGCACACGGATCTTGGAATGCTCCGACAGAAAGCCGGTGCCGAAATATTGGCCTTTTTTACCTATTATATCCACCAATCCGCCATTTTCTGTGGTTCCCTCGGTGGCGAGAATCTCGGTGTCGTAGACCCAGGGGTGGCCCCGCAGCAGTGCGGCTGCGGCTTTGGGCGTGACGGTGTATCTGGGGTAACTGCGTTCCATTTTCATGGTGTGTTCTCCTTCCGTGCGGCTACTTCGTTTCATAGTGTAGCACATTTCCGCTCCGGGCGCCATAGATTGGGGAAAAGGAGGAATCGCCATGCCCATCATTTATCTCAGCCCGTCCACGCAAGAATGGAACGAGTACGTTACCGGCAGCGGCTCCGAGGAGTACAATATGAATCTCCTGGCGGATGCTCTTGAGCCCTATCTGCTGTCCAACGGCATCCAGTTTCGCCGCAACCGGCCGGAGATGACCGCCGCCTCCTCCATTCGAGAGGCTAACAGCGGCTACTATGACTTTTATCTGGCGCTCCATTCCAACGGCGCCCCGGAGGGGCGCTACGGCCAGGAGCGGGGCATCATCGCCTTTTATTATCCCGGCAGCGCTGACGGAGAAAGAGCTGCGGAACTGATTGCCCAGGAGTTGCGGGAGATCTATCCCTTACCCAACAAGGTGACCACCCGGGCCACCACCACCCTGGGGGAGGTGCGCCAGCCCCGCTTTCCGGCGGTGCTGGTGGAGATCGGATACCACGACAACTACGCCGACGCCACCTGGGTGGAGGGCCATATGGATGCCATCGCCCAGCAGTTGGCCCGGGCGCTGACGGAGTATTTCGGCCTGCCCTTCATCTATCCCATGACACCTGTGGCGGGCACTGTGACGGTCAGCTACGGAACATTGAATCTGCGCAGCTATCCCTCGTCCACGGGAACAATCCTTGCCAATTTGCCTGACGGTGCCGCCGTTACTGTATACGGTGAGTGGGAGGGTTGGTATGTAGTCCACTATGGCGGATATGTGGGATATGCCGCAGCGGCCTACATTGATACCCAGGGCCAATGAGTTGTGCAAGATGGGAAAAAGCCGGTCCCCCGCACATCATATGATATGTCTCTGAAAGCGTGGTCACACCCCGGTTTCAGAGTGTTTTAAAGGGCCGCCCGGAGGGCGGCCTTTTTCTGAAAACCTGCCGTCTTGCCGGCGGGCCGCATGGAGAAAAAACTGGCCCTGTATATTTGTGGGATTTCCATCGGTTTTTCTTGACAGTTGTCCGGTAAATGATTAAACTAGATAAGGATAATCATCGGCGGGCAAAGGGGGCCCTCCGGTTATTTTCTGCATCATGCGGCCCTTTGGGCCTGCATATACAAGCATATCCATATACCGAAAAACAGGAGGAAGAGCAATCGTGGTAGAAGCCATCATCGCCGGCCTGATCGGGCTGGTGGTCGGCGGCGCGGTCTGCTTCCCCCTCGGTATCCGCTACCGGAAAGTCGTTTCCGAGAAGGAAATCTCAAGCGCAGAGGAAGAGGGAAAGCGCATTATCAATGAGGCCATCAAGAGCGCCGAAACCAAGAAAAAAGAGGCACTGCTGGAAGCCAAGGAAGAGATTTTGAAAAACCGCAGCGAATACGAGAAGGAAGAGAAGACCCGCAGAGCCGATCTGCAGCGGCAGGAAAACCGCCTGCAGCAGAAGGAAGAGAACCTGGACCGCAAGACCGAGGCTCTGGAGAAAAAGGAAGAGTCCCTGGCCCAGAAACATGCGGCCGCCGACAAGGAAAATGAAGAGATCAAGGTCATCAAGCGCAGCCAGACCGAGATGCTGGAGCGGATCTCCGGCTTTACCGCCGAGGAGGCCAAGCAGTATCTGATCGATCAGGTGGAGGCCGACGTGACCCACGAGACTGCCCTCAAGATCAAAGAGGTGGAGTCCCGGATGAAGGAAGAGTGCGAGGCCCGCGCCCGTGAAGTGGTGGCGCAGGCCATCCAGCGGTGCGCCGCGGATCAGGTGGCCGAGATGACCGTCAGTGTGGTTCCCCTGCCCAATGACGAGATGAAGGGCCGTATCATCGGCCGCGAGGGCCGCAATATCCGCACCATCGAGACGCTGACCGGCGTGGATCTGATCATCGACGACACGCCGGAGGCCATCACTGTCTCCTGCTTTGAGCCGGTGCGGCGGGAGATTGCCCGCCTGGCTCTGGAAAAGCTGATCGCCGACGGCCGTATTCACCCCACCCACATCGAGGAAATGGTGGAGAAGGCCCGCCGGGAGGTAGACGCCACCATCAAGGCGGAAGGTGAGCGGGTCACTTTTGAATGTGGTATCCGCAACCTCCATCCGGAGCTGGTGAAGATGCTGGGCCGGCTCCACTACCGTACCAGCTACGGCCAGAACGTGTTGCAGCACTCCGTGGAAGTCAGCCACATCGCCGGTATGATGGCGGCAGAGCTGGGCGCCGATGTCCAGGCTGCCAAACGGGCCGGTTTGCTCCACGACCTGGGCAAGGCCGTGGACCACGAGATGGAGGGCACCCATGTGTCCCTGGGCGTGGAGTTTGCCCGGAAGTACAAGGAGAAAGAGGATATCATCCACGCCATTGAGGCCCACCATAACGACGTGGAGCCCCGGACCATTGTAGCTTGCCTGGTCCAGGCGGCGGACGCCATTTCCGCGGCCCGTCCCGGCGCCCGGCGCGAGAATCTGGAGAACTACATTAAGCGTCTGGAGCAGTTGGAGACCATTACCGGTTCCTATCCCGGCGTGGAAAAGGCCTATGCCATCCAGGCCGGACGGGAGGTCCGGGTCATGGTCAAGCCCGAGCAGGTCAGCGAGGACCAGATGGTCATCCTGGCCCGGGAACTGGCCAAGAAGATCGAGGAGGAAATGGAGTACCCCGGTCAGATCAAGGTCCACGTCCTGCGGGAGACCAAGGTCGTGGAATACGCCAAATGAGAAAAGAGCGGAACGCTTCGGCGTTCCGCTCTTTTATTCATCTTCAGGAGGAATGAATTTCAGCAGGTCTCCCATCTCACATTGCAAAACGGTGCAGATTCTGGCAAGGACATCGATATCCAGGCGGGAGATGCTGTTGTTGCAATAGTTGTTCAACTGCGTGCGCTGCATCTCCGCCCGCTGGCAGAGCTTGTTTTTACTGATTCCGCTTTTTTGGATCAGATCATTTAATTGAATCCTGACCGAACCGAACTTTTCCATAGATACCCCCGGAAACAGAAAGAGATACTTGACATCTCTAGTCTATCCTCACTAGAATAGCTTTATAAGATGTAGGATATCTACTGAAACTTTTTACAGGGGTCATAATATTGGAGATGCTTTACCAGGAACTCTACCATATTTTATCCAACGCCGCCACTGACGCCCTGCGGGCCATGGAACAGGAGAACTTCGGGCAGGCCAGGGAGCTGCTGGTCCGGGCCCAGTAGACCTGCGAAGAGTGTTACATCGCCCGGTCATGACGCCGCCCGGGCCCGAAGCATCCGCTCCGGGCCCGTTTTGCCGCCCCGGAACGCCGGTCTAAGTCCCCGGGCGGGGTTTCTTGGCTGCTGGGCCGACTGCGCCTTGACAATTCCGCCCCTGCCCGATACAATATAAGTTCAGTGAAATGGGCTCCGGAGAGGGCCAAACCATAAAAAGATGCAAAGGATTTGAGAGAAATGGCACAGGATAAAAGACAAGTGGACGCCATCACCGCCCGGGACGTGGACTTCGCCCAGTGGTACACCGACGTATGCAAGAAGGCGGAGCTGATCGACTACACCTCCGTCAAGGGCATGTTCATCTACCGGCCCTATGGCTACGCCATCTGGGAGAACATCCAGGCGGAGCTGGACCGCCGCTTCAAGGAGACCGGCCACGAGAATGTGTACCTGCCGGTGCTGATCCCGGAGTCCCTGCTCCAGAAGGAGAAGGACCACGTGGAGGGCTTTGCCCCGGAGTGCGCCTGGGTCACCATGGGCGGCAGCGAGAAGCTGGAGGACCGGCTGTGCGTCCGCCCCACCTCCGAGACCCTTTTCTGCGAGCACTACGCCAACATCATCCACTCCTGGCGGGATCTGCCCAAGCTCTATAACCAGTGGTGCTCCGTGCTGCGGTGGGAGAAGACCAGCCGTCCCTTCCTGCGCCACCGGGAATTCCTGTGGCAGGAGGGCCACACCATGCACGCCACCGAGGAAGAGGCCCGGGAAGAGACCATGCGGATGCTGAACATCTACGCCGACTTCATGGAGAACTTCCTGGCCATGCCGGTGCTGCGTGGCCGCAAGACCGACAAGGAGAAGTTCAATGGCGCCGAGGAGACCTACACCGTGGAGTGCATGATGCACGACCACAAGGCTCTTCAGGCCGGTACCAGCCACTACTTCGGCGACGGCTTCGCCAAGGCCTTTGACATCACCTTCACCGGCAAGGACAACCAGCTCCACCACCCCCATCAGACCTCCTGGGGCGTTTCCACCCGAATGATCGGCGGCATCATCATGACCCACGGCGACAACAACGGCCTGGTGCTGCCCCCCCGCATCGCCCCCATCCAGGCCATGGTGATCCCCGTAGCCCAGCACAAGGAGGGCGTGCTGGAGGCCGCTACCGACCTGCTCAATCGTCTGAAGGCCGCCGGCATCCGGGCCGACATGGACGCCTCCGACCAGTCCATGGGCTGGAAGGCCGCCCAGTACGAGATGAAGGGCGTGCCCCTGCGGGTGGAG
>URXS01000025.1 GCA_900551885.1 uncultured Oscillibacter sp. | reverse complement strand
GCCTGCCAGTGGATCGGCCCGACCAGGTGGAGACCACCGCCATGGGCGCCGCGGCGCTGGCCGGGCTGGCCGCCGGGGTCTGGAGTGGCCTGGAGGACCTGGAGAGCCTGCGCCGCAGCCAGCATGTGTTCCTTCCCCGGCGGGACGCGGAAAGCTGCGCCGCCGACTACCGCCGGTGGAAACGGGCGGTGGAGCGCTCCATGCGCTGGGAAGAAAACGAACTGTAAACAAGTTGTGATTTCAGTTGCGCCCGCCGGAAAAGTGGGGTATACTGAAGGCAAGCGGTAATCCCCGCAACACCGCTGATTTTCGGCGGACAGGAAAGGAGTTTTTCCACAATGGATTTTGATGATTTCAGCAAGAAGACCATCGACATCGCCGCCGTGGCGGCGGACAAGGCCAAGGACGTGGCCTTCCTGGCGGCGGATAAGGCCAAGGATGTGGCCAAACTGACCAAGATCAGCGTGGCCATCGCCGGCGAGCAGCGGGAGATCGACAAGAACTACCGCACCATCGGCGAGTGGTTCGTCAGCGAGTATGAGGGTGAGATCCCCGACGGTGTTCGGGATCTGGTGGAGGCGGTCAACGCCGCCAAGGCCCGCATTGCGGAGCTGGAGGCCAGCAAGCCCTCCAAGGACGAGGCTGAGAGCGAGGCGGAGCCTGTCCAGGAGACGGAAGGCCAGCGCACCTGCCCCATCTGCGGAGCCACCTCCGACAGCAAGTTCTGCCCTCACTGCGGCGCCCCCATGGGCGAGTAAGGGGCAAGCCTTTCCAAACGCAAAAAAGCGTCCGGCCATCAGGCCGGACGCTTTTCTGACAATTGGGCGGTATCCTTACCGCTTTTTCTCTTCTCCCTTTTGCCGCAGGCGGCGGTCCACCCGCTTCAGCCCCTTCCAGCAGACATAGGCGGCTGCCGCCAGAATGGCCAGACCCCCGGCGGCGCTGTCCCGTTTTTTGATGGTCCCCATTCCACACTCTCCCTTCCGGCCGCCTCAGAAGGTCAGCCGCATGTCGTACCACTCCGCGCCGCCGTGGGTGGAGTCGGAGCGGCCCTCGTTGACGTAGCCGAACGTTTCGTAATAGTGAACCAAGGCCGCCTTGCAGGTCAGGACGCAGCCCCGGCGGCCCTGGGCCCGGGCGTCGGAAATGGCCCGCTCCATCAGCTTTCCGGCGCAGCCCTGCTTCCGCCAGGCCGGCAGGGTGTTGACGCCGAAGATCATCTGCCAGGCCCCGTTTTCATTGTGGAAGGCCACGTTTTCGTACATCTCATCCCGGAGGATGGGCTCATCGGTGACTAGCCCATCAATGAAGGAGATCAGCTTTCCATCCTCCTCCAGCAGCCAGAAATGATTGGGATAGACCGCCAGCCGGGCGGCAAATTCCGCCTCCGTGGCGGCCTCGGCGGCTGGGAAGCAGGCCGCCTCCACAGCGGCAATGGCCGCCAGATCAGCGGCAGTGGCGGTGCGAATGGTCATTGGTCAAGGCTCCTTACTTTAAATAGCGGTACACCAGCAGCAGTCTGGCGTTGGCACTGGTCATATTCTCAAAACGGTAGGGCCGGTCAGCGGCAAACCGCAGGGCGTCCCGCTCCAGAAGCTGAAAGGACTGCTCCTCCGCCTCCAGCCGGACAGTGCCGGACAAAACCGTGGCGTGGCACAGGCAGCCGGGCACCGAGGGCTCCGGTGCGTATCGGGCGCTGATGTAAAGGTCCAGGAAAAAGCTCTCCTGCCGGGTCAGCTCGTCATAGGGCAGTGAGGGCCGCAGCACCGTTTTGCCGCCGTCCAGGCGGGTGGGCTTGGTGTCCAGTTCCCGGCACAACAGCAGTGTCTCAAAGTCATCGTTTTCCAGCAGCACGTCGGCGGGCACCTTCAGCGCCGCCGCCAGCTTGCCCAGCAGCGCCACGGAGGGGTTGGCCTCCCCCCGCTCGATCTGACCCAGCATGCTGCGGGAAACGCCAGCCTCCTGAGACAGCCGCTCCATGCTGAGTTTTTTCGTTTTACGGATGCGTTTGATATTTTCCGCTACCGCCCGGTTCAGCTCCATGGGTCCCTCTCCCTCCGGCAAAATCGTCACGATCATATGCCATTATACTGTGCAATAGTGTTTTTATAATAGGTGCTTTGTCGAATTTTGTCAATAGGGTGTAAAAAAGGACGAGGGCATAAGCCCCCGTCCTGTTCGCATCATGTCGTCCGTTTGCCGTGTGGTCACACCCGCTTCCAGGTGGCGCCACCCTTGGTATCCACGATCTCGATGCCCTGCGCCTTCAGCTCATCCCGGATCCGGTCCGCTTCGGCGAAGTTCTTGGCTTTCTTGGCCTCGTACCGCTGCAGCACCAGGGCGTCGATGGCGGGATCCCCCTCGCCGGTAACGGTATAGCCGCCCTCGGTCTGGGTGGTCTGCGCCTTGGCGGCCTCGGCCCGTTTGGCCGCCGCCTTCTCCAGCAGGCTCAGAGACAGCACCGTGTCAAAGTCCCCGATCAGGGCCAGCCGGGTGGCGTCGTTGGTCTTTGCCTTCAATGCGTCGTACACGGCGGTGATGCCCATGGAGGTGTTCAGGTCGTTGCCCATCTGCTGGAGGAATTTGGCCTTGTTTTCGTCAAATACCGCCTGGTCCACGGCGCCGTCCTCCGGGTTCAACGCAGCGATTTTGGCAATCAGCTTGTCGTAAGCCGCCACGGCGTTGTCCAGGTTCTCCCAGGTAAACACCAGCGCCTTGCGGTAGTGGCTCTGGAGGCAGAAGAAGCGATAGGCCAGGGGATCGTAGCCCTTCTCCTCCAGCAGAGAGACCGTCAGGAACTCGCCCTTGGATTTGCTCATCTTGCCGCTGGCGGTGTTCAGGTGGTGGACATGGAACCACTGCGCGCACCAGGGATGGCCCAGGTAGCTCTCGGACTGGGCGATCTCATTGGTGTGGTGGGGGAAGGCGTTGTCGATGCCGCCGCAGTGGAGATCCAGGTACTCGCCGTTGTACTTCATGGAGATGCCGGAGCACTCGATGTGCCAGCCGGGATAGCCCACACCCCAGGGAGAATCCCACTTCAGGGCCTGGTCTTCAAACTTGGACTTGGTGAACCAGAGGACGAAGTCGTTCTTGTTGCGCTTGTTGGTGTCCTCCTCCACGCCCTCCCGGACGCCCACGGCCAGGTCCTCCTCGTCGTGGTCATTGAAGACGTAGTAATGCTCCAGCTTGGAGGTATCGAAATAGACGTTGCCGCCGGCAAGGTAGGCGTAGCCGGTGTCCACCAGCTTGGAGATGATCTTGATATACTCGTCGATGCAACCAGTGGCGGGCTGGACCACGTCGGGCCGTTTGATGTTCAGCTTGCGGCAGTCGTCGAAGAAGGCGTCGGTGTAGAACTTGGCGATCTCCATGACCGTCTTGTGTTCCCGCTTGGCGCCCTTGAGCATTTTGTCCTCGCCCTCGTCGGCGTCGGAGGTCAGGTGGCCCACGTCGGTGATATTCATGACCCGGTTCACGTCATATCCGGCGTAGCGCAGGTACTTCTCCAGCACATCTTCCATGATATAGCTGCGGAGGTTGCCGATATGGGCGAAATGGTACACTGTGGGGCCACAGGTGTACATCTCCACATGGCCGGGGGTGTGGGTCTGGAATTCCTCTTTTTTATGGGTCGCCGAATTGTACAAATACATATCAGGCAGTCCTCTCTTTCGTATCGTTGGGTTGGCTCAGCTTTTGCACTTCCCGCTCCAGTTCCTCGATTCTCTGGGACATGGCCACCAGTTCCTCCAGCACTGGGTCCGCCATATGGATCTGGTCCACATCGTCAGCGTAGTATACGGGCTTTCCGGCACACCGGACGACCCGGGCCGGCACACCCACGGCGGTGCAGTTGGGGGGCACCTCTCCCAGCACCACGGCACCGGCGGCAATACGGGCATTGTCCCCCACCCGGAAGGGGCCCAGCACCTTGGCGCCGGAGCCAACCAGCACATTATCGCCCAAAGTCGGATGGCGCTTGCCCTTATCCTTGCCGGTACCGCCCAGGGTCACACCCTGGTAAAGCAGGCAGTCGTCGCCGATCTCAGCGGTCTCGCCGATGATGATGCCCATGCCGTGGTCAATGACCAGCCGGTGGCCGATGGTGGCGCCGGGGTGAATCTCGATGCCGGTCCAGAACCGGCTCCACTGGGACACGCACCGGGCCAGGAAGAACCGCCGGTGCCGGTACAGCCAGTGGGCCGCCCGGTGGTACAGCACGGCGTGGACGCCGGGGTACAGGAGAAAGATCTCCAACTTGCTGCGGGCCGCGGGATCGCGGCGCTGATAGGCGGCCAGCAGACCGCCCAGACGGGTAATACGCTTTGCCATAAATAAATTCTCCTTGTGCTGGCCGGGAGGAAACAAAAACGCCTCCCGTACCGAAGTACGAGAGGCGACGAATCGCGGTTCCACTCTCTTTTATCACTCAAGGAGGCCCTTTGACGGGGGCCGGACGGAGGGCTTCTACATCCCCCGCGCTCCCGGGCGCACTTTCACAGCTCCCGCCGCAGGCGCGCTTGCAGCCGGTGACGCGCCCTCTCTGTTCTTTGGGTCAACTGATACTCTTCCCGATCATCACGCTATTCAATTTACCTTAGCATATTAACAGGATTTGCCCGGCGTGTCAAGGGGGCGGCAGATTTTTCTCCCTCCGGCAGGGCTGTCAACTGCCTGTTGACAGGATGTTCCTGCCTGTCGCTTGTCAGGAAACAGCCTTTTTGGTATGATGGAGCGGAAAGAGGAGGGAGGGATCTGTCAATGGAACTGAAGGACCGGATCGCCTCTGTGCGGAAAGCCGCCGGGCTGACCCAGGAACAGTTGGGAGAGCTGGTGGGCGTCACCCGCCAGGCGGTCAGCAAGTGGGAGAGCGGCCAGACGGTGCCCGACGCCCTGACCGTGGCAAAGCTGTGCGAGGTGCTGCATGTATCGGCGGACTATGTGCTGATGGGCAAGGAACCGGAGGAACAGACAGCCGTGGAGTCCTATGTGCGGCCGGACACCTGTCCCTGCTGCGGCCAGGCGGTAGACGGCACCATCTGCCCGAGCTGCGGCTATCCCCTGCCGGACACGCCGCCCCGGGGACGGCGGTACGCGGTGGTGGTCACCAGCCAATACTACGCCAACGAGAACGCCATGGATCACCTGGTCCGCTTCTGCGGCATGACCCCGGCGGAAGCACAGCGGACCCTGCAGCTGGGCACCCTCTCGGAAGTGGTGCTTCGACGGGATCTGACCGATGACGCCGCCCAGTATCTGGCCGCCCATCTGAACCGGGCCATGTTCCCCACTGTCCGCGTGGTGGCGGACGATGGCGCAGCCGAGGACGCCCTCAAAGCCCGGCCCAGCAGCATGAATCTGCCGCCGCAGCCCCCGAGAGACGGCATCGGATTCTGGGGGGTTGTGCCCGCCGTGACGGCGGCCATGCTGCTGTGCGTGGTTGTGCTGTCTTTCTTCTGATGAAGCGGCGGTATCTACTGCCTATGGGGGCCATTGGGACCTTGTACGCTGTCAACCGTTTCCTCCTGGTGCCTCTCACCGGCACCCACCTGCTGGCCTGGTATGGGGCGGATTTTTTGGCCGGCGCTTTGATGCTGTGCCTTCTGAACGGCCTGCTGGAGCGGCTGGGGCAAAAACCAGTGAGGGGTATTGGGGCGGTCAGCGCCTTTGCCCTGGGCTGCGGCCTGTTCTGGGAAGTGGCAACGCCGCTGTATCTGCCCCGGTCCGTGGGTGACCCATGGGACGTGCTGGCGGTATGGCTGGGCGCCATGGCCATGCTGGCAGCAGAGCGGCTGACAGAACAATAGCGGAAAAGCCGCAGGGCAATGCCCTGCGGCTTTTGTCGTTCTATCCGCGCCTCTCAGGCGGAGGCAATGATATCCCGGTTCTGGACGAAGTACTCCACGCCGGAGTACAGGGTAGTCAGGGTAATGACCCAGACACAGATGGTGTTCAGAATCGGCGGGATGGGCAGGAACATGATGACGATGCACACCATGGTGGAGGCGGTCTTCACCTTGCCGGACCAGCCGGCGGCGATGACCCGGCCCTTGTCGCTGGCGATCATCCGCAGGCCGCTGACGGCGAACTCCCGGACAATGACGATCAGCAGCATCCAGGCTGCCATCTGGCCAATCTCCACAAACCACAGCATAGCCGCTGTCACCAGCATCTTGTCAGCCAGCGGGTCGGCGAACTTGCCGAAATCCGTCACCAGGTTGTACTTCCGGGCGATTTTGCCGTCCAGCATGTCCGTGAAGCTGGCCACCACGAAGATGGCCAGGGCCACGTAATTGGCCCCAGGAAATCCCCAATACAGGACGACCATAAAGACAGGGATCAGTATAATGCGCAAAAGAGTCAGTTTATTGGGCAAATTCATATGGATCGCTCCTCTTCACAGGTTATCGCCCGGCGGAAATTACAATCACTCCACCAGTTCGCCGGTAAGCTCGCCGTCCATAGTGCCGGTGAGGCGCACGGTCACAAAGGTACCGGCCTCCACTTCCCCGTCGGCGGTAAACCAGATGCGGCCGTCGATGTCCGGGCTTTCGGCGTAGCTGCGGCCGTAGAACATCTGGGCCTGACCGTCGAAGCCCTCGCAGAGGACCTCCCGCTCTTCGCCCAGGAGGGATTCGTTGTAATCGTCGATGATGTCGGACTGGACGTCCACCACCAACTCCGCCCGGCGGCGGGCCTCCTCCATGTCCACATGGTCCATCTGGGCGGCCCTGGTGCCCTCCTCCGGAGAGAAGGGAAACACCCCGGCCCGCTCGATGCGGGTCTGGCGCAGGAAGTCGCACAGCTCCTCCAGCTCCGCCTCGCCCTCGCCGGGGAGGCCGGTGATCAGGCTGGTCCGCAGCACCAGGCCGGGAATCCGGGCGCGGAGGGTCGCAAACAGGTCTAGCAGCTCTGCTTTGGTATCCCGGCGGTTCATGGCTTTCAGAATATCGTCATTGCAGTGCTGGATGGGAATATCCAGGTATTTGACGATCTTGGGCTCATTTGCAATGGTGTCGATCAGCTCGGGGGTGATCTCGTCGGGATACAGGTAGTGAAGCCGGATCCAGTGGAAGTCCAGCTTGCACAATTCCCGCAGCAAGGCCGGGAGCTGATGCTCTCCGTTCAGGTCCGTACCGTAGCGGGTGATATCCTGGGCGATGACCAGCAGCTCCTGCACCCCGGCATCCGCCAGCTCCTTCGCCTCCGTCAGCAGTTCCTCCATGGGGCGGCTGCGGTACTTGCCCCGGAGAGAGGGAATGACGCAGTAGGCGCAGTGGTTGTCACAGCCCTCGGCGATGCGCAGGTAGGCATACCAAGGCGGCGTGGAGAGGATGCGGGGCCCACCCTGGGGACAGGTGTGGATGTTGCCCAGGTGGCAGGGCCGCTCTTCCCCGGCCATGACCTCGTCGATGGCGGCGGCAATGTCGCCGTAGCTGCCGGTGCCCAGAATGCCGTCCACCTCGGGCAGCTCCGACAGCACGTCCTCCTTGTACCGCTGGGCCATGCAGCCGGTCACCAGGATCTTCTTCACCTGGCCGGCCTTTTTCAGCTCCGCCATCTCCAGGATGTTTTCGATGGCCTCTTCACAGGCGGACTGGAGAAAGCCGCAGGTGTTCACCACCACCACGTCGGCCCCGGCGGGGTCGGCCTGTACGGTGTGGCCCGCCCCGGTGACGGCGGCCATCATTTGCTCGCAGTTCACCTGGTTCTTGGCGCAGCCCAGGGAGACAAACGCAACACGATACTGCAAAATAGGGTCCCTTCCCTTCATTCCAGTGGTTGGCCCCGCCAGGCGGGGTCGTCGGTAATGCCCAGGAGATAGTCTGTGGAGACATGGAAAAACTCCGCCAGCAGCACCAGCTTTTCAATGGTGGTGCCCCGGCTGCCGCTTTCGATGGTGCTGATAGCATTTTGAGACAGGCCCAGCACGTCCCCCAGTTCCTTTTGGCTCAGGCCGGCAGCTTTTCGGAGCGCACAGGCCCGATCTTTCAATATGATAACGGTCCGCATGAAATACCTCTTGACTTATCACTTTAAGCGATATATACTCATTATATCACTTAAAGTGATTTTTTGTAAGGAGGGTCCAACATGAACGATGCGTTTCTCACCCAGCTCTTCTATCTGGCCCTGGACGCCACCAAACCTCCAGCCGACCCCCGCATCCAAGCCGCACAGCAGGAACTGCAGGAGCTGGAGCGCAAATGGACGCAGACCATGGGGCCGCGCTTTGTGGAGCGGTATCAGGCCGCGGAGTACCGGGCCAACAGTTGGCAGGAGGAAGCGGCCTTTCTCCAGGGTCTGCGGTGGGGCGTCCACCTGATGCTCTCGGCGCTGCCCTACGGCTCGTCGTCGGATACTTCCGCGCCGTAACGGCTCCAGCCCGCCTTCACGTCGCCCCAGCCGTAGCCCCGGCGCAGCAGGGCGTCGGTGAGGCGCTTCTTCTCCCGCGGGTCCGGGTCCCGACCCCGGAGCTTGGACGAGAGGAATCGGTCGATCTGCTCCGCCGCCTCCGGCAGCTCCTCCAGGGCGTCCTCCCACAGCTCCCGGGGCACGCCCTTTTCCCGCAGCTTTTCCTGCACGTACCGGGGGCCGTAGCCCATCTGGCCGTAGTGCCGGACCAGGATGGCGGCATACTCGACGTCGTTCAGGGCGCCGATGGCCTCCAGCCACTCCCCGGCGTACCGGGCCTCCGCCTGGCTGGCCCCCTTCTCCCGGAGCTTTTTCTCCAGACCGGCCCGGCTCATGGCCCGCTTGCCGATCAGGTCCGCAGCGGTGGCCTTGGTGTTGGAAATGCCGGCAGCCTCTTTCAGCTTTGCCAGCAGCGCAGGAGACAACTCGTCCCCGCTCCGCAGGCCGAAGTCCAGCAGCTCCTGCTCCGTGATCTTCAGGCAGGCGCCGTCCTCCAGAAACACCAGCACCCGGCCCTTTTTATGCCTGGACGATTCGATCCGGTCAATCCGCATCGTTGAAGTCGTCGGCGTTCACATCCACCGCCCGCCCGGCGGCTCTGGCGGCGATGCGGTCCTGGTTGCTCATCAGCTTATCGAAGTTCTTGCGGATATCGGCCTCCAGCTTCTCCGCCACCTCCGGGTTCTCCAGCAGGTACTTCTTGGCGGCCTCCCGGCCCTGGCCGATGCGGGTCTCCCCCATGGAGAACCAGGAGCCGGACTTCTGCACCAAGTCCAGCTTCACGCCCAGATCGATCAGTTCGCCCTCGTGGGCGATGCCCTGGCCGTACATGATATCGAACTCCGCCTCCCGGAAGGGGGGCGCCACCTTGTTCTTGACCACCTTGGCCCGGGTGCGGTTGCCGATGATCTCGCTGCCGTTTTTCAGAGCCTCGATCCGCCGCACGTCGATGCGGACGGAGGAGTAGAACTTCAGTGCCCGGCCGCCGGTAGTGACCTCCGGGTTGCCGTACATGACGCCCACCTTTTCCCGGAGCTGGTTGATGAAGATGACGATGCAGTTGGTCTTGCCGATGGCGCCGGTCAGCTTCCGCAGGGCCTGGCTCATCAGCCGGGCCTGAAGGCCCACGTAGCTATCGCCCATCTCGCCCTCGATCTCCGCCCGGGGCACCAAAGCCGCCACAGAGTCCACCACGATCACGTCGATGGCGCCGGAGCGGACCAGGGCCTCGGTGATCTCCAGGGCCTGTTCGCCGGTGTCCGGCTGGGAGATCAGCATGTCCTCCACCTTCACGCCCAGTGCCCGGGCATAGGTGGGATCCAAGGCGTGCTCGGCGTCCACGAAGGCCACTTCGCCGCCCCGCTTCTGGGCCTCCGCCACCACATGCAGGGCCAGTGTGGTCTTACCGGAGGACTCCGGCCCATAGATCTCCACGATCCGGCCCTTGGGCAGGCCGCCGATTCCCAAAGCCACATCCAGGGCCAGGGAGCCGGTGGGAATATAGTCCACATTCAGCTCCGCCTTGTCGCCGAAGCGCATGATGGAGCCCTTTCCGTACATTTTCTCAATCTGGGCCATGGCCGTGTCAATGGCCTTTTTCTTGTCATCCGCCGGTGCCGTGTTGGGCAGGGGTCCCTTGTCTCTTGCCATCTTCTCTTCCTCCTGCAAACATTCTCAATATTCCCGAAAGGGCCAAAGGGCCCGTCAAATCTCCGTACAGAGGGTACCGAACACCACCCGGGGCACATCCCGCAGGTCCTTGACTACCTGGATATCCCCGAAGCCCTGGGTCCGCATGATCCGCAGCACACTGTCCGCCTGGCCGATACCCACCTCGAAGTACAGCCGCCCGCCGGGCACCAGAGCCTCCTTCCACTTCTCGGAAATGCTCCGGTAGAAGTCCAGCCCGTCCCGGCCGCCGTCCAGGGCCAGGTGGGGCTCATAGTCCTTCACCGACACGTCCAGCCCGGCGATGTCGCCGCTGGGGATGTACGGGGGATTGGAGACGATGCACTGAAACTCCCCCAGGGATTTCTCCGGTTTTTCCCGGGCGTCGGCCCGCATGGGCACCACCCGGCCCGTCAGGCTGTTGCGGCGGATGTTCTGGCGGCAGATGCGAAGGGCCCCGTCGGACCACTCGCCCAGCACCACCCGGGCCTGGGGCGCCTGGGCGGCCACCGCCAGACCGATGCAACCGCTGCCGGCGCACAGGTCCAGCACCCGGCAATCGCCCAGGGTCTTGACGTAACCGATGGCCTGCTCCGCCACCACTTCCGTATCCGGCCGGGGGATCAGCACCTCCGGAGAGATGTCCAGGGGCAGGCCGTAAAATTCCCACTCCCCGATCAGATACGCCACCGGCTCTCCGGCCAGATGCCGGTCCACCAGCTCCCGCACCCGATTCTCCAGCTCCGGGGAGGCGTACAGCCCTCCGTCCCGGACCAGTTGCTCCCGGCTCTTGCCGGTACCGAAGCACACCAGCTCCCTTGCCTCCAGAGTGGCCTCCTCAATGCCGGCACGCCGCAGTTGCTGGCGAATATCCAAATACAAGTTGTTATAGGTGATGGCCATGACTACGCTCCGTACTCAAAATGTTGAAAAAACAGAGGTCTCTCGGGAATTTGTCGAACCCAGCGGCCCACGTTCCATTACCACGCATCCTTGCCCTTTTCCTCTGGCAGCACCAACTCCAGGGAGCGGATAGCCACCTCGATCATGGAGTCATCGGGCTCATTGGTGGTGAAGTTCTGCATCCACAGGCCCGGTCTGGTCAGGAATTTGGCCAGGGCGTTGTCCTGCACATGGCGGCCCACCCAGCGGTTGAACTCATAGGTGATGCCCACTACCAGGGGCAGCAGAATCAGGTGCGCCACCGTTCGCAGCCACACATTGGTGATGGGCCAGATACCGAACACCACACTGGACACCAGGATAGACACAATGATGACCACAAACAGGAAACTGGTGCCGCAGCGGGGATGGTGCCGGGGCTGGATGCGGACATTCTCCACCGTCAGCGGCAGGCCCGCCTCATAGCAGAAGATGGTCTTGTGTTCCGCCCCGTGATACTGAAACACCCGGTAGATGTCCTTCTGTCTGGAGCAGAAGATCAGGTACACCAGGAAGATCAGCACTTTCAGGATGCCTTCGATCAGGTTCCGGCCCCACATGGGGAAGTCCGGGAAAAAGTGCAGCAACCCGCCGGTGAGGAAGGTGGGCAGCAGCATGAACAGCACAATGGACATCCCCACGCCCAGCACCACCGCCAGCGCCACAATGGCGCTCTCCAGCTTCTTGCTGGACAGGTGCTTTTCCAGCCACAGCTCAAATTTGGAGGGCTGCGTGGCCTCTTCGTCGGGGTAGAAGTCGGCGGAGTACATCAGCGCCTTGACGCCGTTGACCATCGCCGAGAGAAAGTTCACGGTGCCACGCACCAGGGGCAGGCCCAAAACGGGATAGCGGTCCTTGATAAGCCGCAGCTCCTCCACCTTTTCCACCAGTTGGCCCGACTGGTCCCGGACCACGATGGCCTGCTTTTCCGGGCCCCGCATCAGGATACCCTCGATCAGCGCCTGTCCGCCGATGCTGGTGCGGAAGGCGCAGGATTTCTGTTCTGCCATGGAATTCCCTTTCTAATGGTTGATAGTATAGCACAAGTATTGGTCAAAAGCAAACACTTGTTCGATTATTTTTTTCAAATCACGCCTGGATGGGCAGACGAATCGTGACCTCAGCGCCGCCGCCTACGGCGTTTTCAATGGTAAAGGTACCGTTGTGGAGCTTGATGATCTCATCGCACACCGCCAGGCCAATACCGCTGCCCCGGGCCTTGGAGGAGCCCTTGTAGAACTTCTGCTTGATAAAGGGCAGCTCCGCCTCGGGGATGCCGGGGCCGTAGTCCCGGACCCGGACCACTGCGTCGTTGACCTCCCGGGTGACGGAGGTGGAAATCCGCTTGCCGGAGCCACCGTGCTTGGCGGCGTTGTCCAGTACGTTGCAGAACACCTGCTTCAGCCGCTCCGGATCGCCCTGGATCATCGGCAGCTCCGTGGTGCCGGTGCGATACTCCAGTTCAATGCCCTCCTGCCGGAACAGCTCCCGGTAGGTGAAAATGGCGTCCTCGAATTCCGCCTGGAGATCCACCTCCTCGATCCGCAGGGTGAAGTGGCCATCCTCCATCTTGGAGAATTCCAGCAGCTCCTCCACCATGGTGGACAATCGCCGGGACTCGTTGAGGATGATGCGGATGCCCCGGCGAAGCTGCTCCGGGTCGCCGGTGGGGTCCTCCAGAATCGTCTCGCCCCAGCCGTTGATGGCGGTGAGAGGCGTGCGCAGCTCGTGGGAAACGGAGGAGATGAACTCCTGCTTCATCTTCTCGTTGCGGCCGATCTTCAACGACATGTCGTTGATGTTGTCCACCAGTTCCCCCAGCTCGTCGGAATACTTGTTTTCGATACGGATTCCGTAGCTGCCCGCCGAGATCCGTTTGGCGGCCTCGGTGACCACCGCCACCGGCTCCACGACATTATTGATGAACAGCAGGTTGGAGATCACCACCAGGGCCATGCAGATCACCGCCACAGCCAGAATCGCCATGACGGCCATGATGATCTGCCGGTTCACCGCCCGCAGGGACGTCACCAGCCGCATGACCCCCACCACCTTGCCGTTGAACATCAAGGGGTAGGAAACGGAGAGGATGTTCTCACCGGTCTCCGGGTCACGGCCCTGATAAGGCCGCATTTCCCCGTCCTGAATGGCCTGGCGGATATCGTTGGTCCCCGGGAACGTACCGGCCTTCAGTCCGGAGGTGGAGGCCTGAATACTGCCGGTACTGTCGATGAACTGCAACTCGATCCGGCTCTTGTCCTCAAAGCTGTCAATGGTCTGGACCGCCATCTGGTAGTATTCCGTGTAGCTGGTCATGAAATAGTCGTTAAAGGCGCCGGCCATGGCTTGGGCCTGCTTCTCCAGTCCGTCCCGGACGCTGCTGTAATAATAGCTGGACACACCGGCGGAAAACAGCGTCACGATCAGCACCAACAGCACCAACACAGGCATGATGGTGTTGACGATCCACCGCTGGCGCAGACCGCGGACCCGCAGGGCTTTCCACTTTTTTGTCTTCTCGTCTTCGGTCACGGTCTGTCCTCCTCTCCGGTGGTCTTTGCCGTCTCAGGGGGCGCTCAGAATCCCCATTTGTACCCGTAGCCCCACACTGTTGTAATATAGGTGGGGTTTTGCACGTTGCTCCCCAGCCCACACCGCGGGCTGGGGGCCCCTATTTTTCCTGCGCGGCGGAAGTGAATTCCGCCTTGCGCCAAGGTTTCCGCCCATGGCGAAAACACTTGTACGGGCCTAACGGCCCGCCCCGCTTTGCGGGGTCCCGGACAACGTGCGGGCAGGCTCTTTCAAAATCCCCACTTGTACCCATAGCCCCAAACGGTTGTAATATAGGTGGGGTTTTGCACGTTGTCCTCGATCTTCAGCCGCAGGCGGCGGATGTTCACGTCCACGATCTTCAGCTCGCCAAAGTAGTCCCGACCCCAGACCATGTCCAGGATCTCCTCCCGGGACAGGGCCTTACCAGGGTTCTCCATGAACATTTTCATGATGGAGTACTCCACCTGGGTCAGCTTGATCCGCTGGCCGTTTTTCTCCAGGGTCCGGTTCCGGGTATTGAGCAGGAAGGGATCCTGGCGGATCTCGCCGCTTTGCACCGGCTCCTCGCCCCCGGCCCGGCGGAACAGAGCATCCACCCGGGCGGTCAGCTCCGCCGGGGAGAAGGGTTTGGTCACATAGTCGTCGGCGCCGGTCATGAGGCCGGTCACCTTGTCCATCTCCTGGGACCGGGCCGTCAGCATGATGATGCCGATCTTGGTGTTGGTGGCCCGGATCCGGCGGCAGACCTCAAATCCGTCGATGCCGGGTAGCATGATGTCCAGCAGGGCAACCTTCACATCCGGGTTCTCCTTCAGCTGCTCCAGAGCCTCTTCGCCGGTCTCCGCCTCGATGACATCGTAACCGGCCCGGCGCAGATTGATGACGATAAAGCTGCGGATGCTGGATTCGTCCTCCAGGACCAATACTTTTTTCATAGTACTCCTTATCCTTTCCCGGCAGTCAGTTGTCGCCGGTTATCCACTCGGTTGTAATCAGGTTGAAGGCCGCCTGGATCTCATCCTCCGTAATCCCGTACTCCCAGGTCTCGTTGGCCTCCAGCAGCTCGGCGGTGAAAATCCGTTCCACCTGCCGCCGCAGGATGATCCGCCCGCCGCGGGTGGCCTTGATCTCCCGGCTGGAGCCGGTGAGGGTCGTGATCTTCAAAAACTCCTGAGCCGGCTCCTCCACAGTTTCCCCCCGGATGGAAAAAGTCACCACGGCCTCGTCCAGTCCCACGGAACGGTTCGCCACGACCCGGCCCTGCCACTGCTGCGGCAGTTGCAGATACCAGCCGTCCTCCATGTTGTGATAGGTGCTCAGAGCCGTTGTCACCACACCGGCGCTGTCATAGGTCCGCCAGTTCACCCACTGGCACTGGCCGCTGCCCGAATTGTCCTGCCCCAGTGTCACCACCGGCTGCGGCAACTCCGTGATGCCATCGTTGTTGATGTCCGTGGGGACAAGGCCCTGATAGGCCACGATCTCCCCGGAGACACCGGTAATGTCGGAGAGGAGAAGGTTACAGAGCTCTCCCTCCCGTTCCGCCAGAATATCAGTGACGGCCCACACGGAGTCCTCCACTCCAGTGATGAACAGGGCGGGCACACCGTCCCGCAGGGTGCCCTTGTGCACCCGTCCCTGCTGGCCGCTGAGCTCAGCCATGGTACTGGAGATCCGGGCGCTGGAGGTCAGATTCAGAACGCCACCCTCCTGCCAGCAATAGTAGTCGGCCAGGCCGCTGCCCTCCTCATCGGAACGCAGCACCACCAGTTCCCACAGATCATCCTGATTCAGATCCGTGATGGCGTACTTGACGTAATTGGTAAGCATCAGCTCCTCCGGCTGGCCGGTCCGGAGGGAATAGACTGTCAAGGCCTGGGCGTCGGTACTGACCCGCCAGCCCACGATCAGTTCCTGACGACCGTCGCCGTCCAGGTCGTTGTACTCAATGCTGTAGATGGCGGTACCGCTGCCCTCAATGACGGCGGTCTGCTCATAAGTATCTCCCACAGCGGTGAAAATGCAGATCTTCAGGGGCTTTTCATCGGCGGAATTGCGGAAGAAGGCCACCGCCTCCTGCTGGCCGTCACCATCCAGGTCCTTCATCTGCACCGGCTGGATATTGGTGCCGGAGATCGGCGCGGCGTACTCGGCGCCGCTGTTGATGATCTGATTGATGCAGTTGTTCAGCTCCGTGTATTCGGTGGGCAGGGACGGCAGGCTGTACAGATCATCCGGTGAAAAGGTAAAGCCGCAGCCGCAGGTAAAAAGCGCCAGCACACCCGCCATCAATCCCAGGCAGGCCAGGCGAAGCAGATGCCTCATAGGGCGCCTCCCTTCTCTCCAGTCGCGCACAGGCGCGAATTTGCAGAATTCAACTCATATATGATAGCACGTCCGCCCCGGTTTGTGTAGCTTTTCTTTGGATTTTTCCCACCATTTTACGATCTGTTCATTTTTGCGAAATCGTTTTGTGCTTCCTTTTTGCCCTCCCTACCCGCAACCGGTGAAAAATGAAAAATCCGCACTTGAATTCCCACGCATCTTCTTGTATAATAGGGAAGCGGTTATTGGCCGGTGTGATGGAATTGGTAGACGTGACGGACTCAAAATCCGTTGGTAGCGATACCGTGTGGGTTCGAGTCCCACCACCGGCACCACGTCGGAGCAAGCGTCATATCGCTTGCTCCGGCTTTTTTTGCAAAGGTCAGGGCAATTCTGCTGCTCTTTCTCTCCAACCCGCAACTGCTTCCGCCGGGTTTGGGGGTGCGTACAGATCTGACATGGCTGTCATCCATACGGTTCTGATGGTCCAAGGCGCATGTTTTCCAGCATTTGAACGGCTGGAAGAACATGCGCCTTTTTTCATCCGGCGCCTCCGGCGGGGCATAGTTGCCTGGCACACCTTTTCGGGTATTGACACGGCCACATGGAAGACCAGCATGGGCACCGCTCTGGCTCTGCCGTCTGAAAACGCCCGTCCTCCCCCAGCAGCACAGGCAAAGGATACCAGGCAGACATGCACGGTCAGGCTCCATCGCAGCAGAGGCGAAAACCCCCGTGGAAAGGACGTTCGTCCCTCCCACGGGGGTTCCTCTGTCAGGCTGCGTTTTTACTGGAGAATACTGGTCCCGTTTTTTCTCCGGTCAGTTCCGATTCCCGGCATCCTTACGCCAGGATACCGCTGCCGTCCGGGTCCGGATCGGGATCCCGGCCCCGCCGTCTGAACGGGTCATCCCGCGGTCTGGTGGCTTTCCATGCCTCCCGCAGGGCCTGGCTCCTGAGGGCCTCCTTCCGCCGCCGCTCCTCTCGCTCCTGCCGTTCCTCCTCTCCTCTCCTTCTCCGGGTCTCTCCAGCTCTGTGGGCGCCAGTGGAGTCGCTTTTACGCTGGTTGCAGGCGGCGTGGGCCGGTTGCAGATTCCGGGGGTCACTGCTCATGACCCGAGCGAAATCCTCCGGGATCGCCCCGCCCGACCAGCTCTGTCCGTGCTCCTGCATGGCGGCCTTCGCACTGTTCTGTGTATACTCCTGCCAGGGCGTAATGTGATCGGCCTGCCCCTCACCAGGGGCAATCGGCTGGTGGCACAGCGAACAGACAGGTGGACCTCCGGCGGGGTTCACCACCGCATCCCGGACACCCGGAACGAATCCGGGCCGCCTTCCTGCCCAGAAAGCACCGGGGCTCATGCGCACAGGGCTGCCCGTTGCCCGCTCGATCCGCCGGCGGGCGGCGCTGAAGGTATTGCTGTTGGTCAGGGGATTCCGTTTCAGGGCATGATGGCATTTCTCTCCGTCTATACAGGTGGGGTCCCCACACCATTGGCACATTACTGGCCGCCTCCTCCGCCGCTCTGGGCAGAGATGGGCTCAATGACCGAGGCAAAGATGGAGGTCAGCCTTGCCATTCCCTCCGCGGGCTGCTGCTGAACCGCCCGGGCGAAGATCTCGTACTTGGCCGACTTGTCGGTGGAGCGGGTGTGTTCCCGGTCAGTGGTGACCTTGCCGCTGATCTGCGCCTTGAAGCCCCAGGCGGAGAAGCTGATATCGGTGCCGGTCTGGCTGGTGGTATCCTCCTTCTCCACATCCTGATTCTTGACCTCCATGGAGAAGTTCACCGTTGCCTCGTCCATGACAAAGGCTGGCACCGGGACCAGGGACAGGAGGGGCGCCTCCACGTCGCAGGATTGGAGCTTGGTCTCCCCGTTACTCCCCACCACCGGCCGGTTGAGCCGGAATTTGATGGTCTTGGTCTCGCCCTTTTCATTGAAAGCGATTTTAAACAGCGTATCCAGATAGACCTTGCACAGCTCTCCCTGGCCTTTCGCCACCTCGATGATCGGCTGTGCGATCAGCAACCCCAGTGGTAAACCGATCATCTCTTTACTGACTTCCGCCATATTGATGTGACCTCCTTCATTATTCTGTCACTACGCGGTCTCCCGCGGCAGTGCTTAGAGGATCTGTCCCACCGCGTCGCTGAAGCGGGAGATGGCCTCGGCGGGCTCTCCCAGCCGGAAGGCCAGTTCGATCTGGTGCCCTCCTTCTCCCGCGGCCACCGGTGTGGCCTCCAGGCCGCCTCCGTCGGCGGGGATGTCCAGGGCCACGTTCAGGCGGATGGTGACCTGATCAAAGGACATTCGCCCGTGATTGCACAGGGCCAGCACAGGCAGCTCCACCGCCTGGTCCTCCTTTCCCGGCAGGAAAAAGGAAACTGTCTTCGGGCGGAGGGAGGCGTTCGTCCCCTCCCCGGCGGCATCAAAATAGGACATGTACTGCCGTACGCCCATTTGCTCCAGCGCCCACTGGGCCTGCTGCACCGAGTTGCCCAGTGAGGCCATCAGTTCCTCCAGTTTCATGCCCTTACCTCCTCACCAGGGAACACACGTCCCTCTCCGGAATGCCGTAGCGCCGGCACAGCTCGTCCAGATCCGGGCCTACCTCCTCGATCTGGTGCCCCGCTCCCTGGGGGACCCAGACGGCATACCGGTCGACGGTGGTGAGAACGCCCTCCACCTCCGCCTCCTCGCTGCGGCCCAGATCGGTGATGAACCGTCTGCCGCTGAAAAGCGCATTCCAGGTATCTTCTCCCATGCCTTTTCACATCCTTTCCGCTTGGACGGCTTGACCGCCTGGAAAAGAATATGCCGCCGTACCGGCCGATATGCACCCAGGGAACATGCTTGGCCGGGTGCCGCCGCACCGGGAATCCTTCCCGGGTGAAAGGGGAAAAGCGGTTGAAAAAGCGGGAAAAATCTGGTATTCTTTACCATGGAAGTGTTTATCCGGCATTTCGGTGGATTCTGGCCGGCAGGACCGCTGCTCCCGGTACCGCATATACGGAGCGTCCGGACACCATCCCTGCCGCCGGTACACCCCGCATAACTGGAGGTCCTTATGAAAAGTGCGATCCGTGAATATATCGAGCTGACCGACGCGGAAAAGGCGGCGCTGTGGGAGCACGCCACATTCGTGTTCGACACCAACGTCTACCTCAATCTCTACCGCTATTCCAAAAAGACCCGGGACGCCCTGATCGAGGCCATGCGGCAGCTCTCCGACAGGATCTGGATGCCCCGCCATGTGGCACAGGAGTTCATGAAACGGCGCCCGGAGGTGATCTACGAGGCCACGAACCAGTACAAGGCCCTTCAGGACGAGTCCCAGAAGTTTTTCGACACCTGCACCAAGGCCCTGCGGTTCAAGGACGACGACGCGGAATACCAGGAGCTGCAATCTCTGGTGGAGCAGATCAAAACATGGCTGGACGAGATCCGGCAGAAGAACCTGCTGGTGGAACGCAGCAGCGACGACGCCATTTTGAACACCCTGCTGGAGCTGTATGACAGCAAAGTGGGTACAGGCTTCACAGACACAGAGCTGGACACCATCCGGGCCGAGGGAGCGAAGCGCTACGCCAAGAGGGTCCCGCCCGGTTACAAGGACGCCCCCAAAGCCGGAGGCGCAGATGACAACAACGCCTATGGGGACCTGATCATCTGGAAGGAGATCCTGCGGTACGCCAAGGCGGAGCAAAAGGACATCGTTTACGTCACCCACGACCAGAAGGAAGACTGGTGGAGTATCCTTCACGGAGAGACCATAGGCCCCCGCGTGGAGCTGCGGAAGGAGTTCCTGGATGTGACCGGGCAACGGTTCCACATGTACAACATGACTTCCTTCATCCAGCGGGTGAAGAGCGGCGGCGGAGACATCGACCAGAGCGTCATCAACGAAGTCAAGCACACGTTTCCGATTTTTCTGGCCAAAACATTCCGTCAGGAGATAGAAACAGCCATTCAGCCATATAACTATCGCTACAATTACCATCTCCCCATTTCGTCTGAACCGGAAGAAAATCTCCCCGCTGCTCTGCAGGAGCAGATCGATGTTTTGAAAGCAAAGAACAGAAAACGAGTCAATATGACGCGCACCCTGAAGAGAAAATACGTGGGACGGGAGATGCCCCCACATATTCAGCAGCAAATATCCAACAACGAAAGAAATTACGCCAGGACCGTGGAGGAGATCGCCCGGCTGAAAGGGGAGCTGGCGTATCTGGCCCAGTAATCGGTTTCATGCGGTTCGCAAAAAGCGGGAAGGCAATCCGAAGATTGCCTTCCCGCTTTTTATTCATTTACCACCGCCGGCCGTGGGTTCGCCTGACCCCCGCTATTTAGCCGGGGGCTTTTTGGCGGGTCTTGCCTGCCGGGCGGGCTTCCGCTCCATAAGTGATGGCGCCTCCCGCCACTTCTCCTCCGGCACCCCCCGCTGCCGCAGCCGCCGCTTCACAAAGTCCCGGAACAGGGCGTACAGCACGGAGCACAGCGGGATGAAGATCAGTATTCCCAGAATGCCCATGAGGCTGCCGCCCAGGGTCACGGCGGCCAGCACCCAGATGGAGGGCAATCCCACGGAGGAGCCCACTACATGGGGATAGATCAGGTTCCCCTCCACCTGCTGCAGCACCAGGAACAGCACGATGAACCACAGGGCCTTCCAGGGGTCGTCAATGGCGATCAGCAGCGCCCCCACGCCACAGCCGATGAAGGCCCCCACAATGGGGATCAGGGCCGTCAGGGCGACCAGCACGCCCACCAGCAGAGCGTAAGGCATGCGGAAGAGGGTCATGGCCACCACGAACAGCGTGCCCAGAATACAGGCCTCCAGGCACTGGCCGGAGAGGAAGCTGGAAAAGGTCCGGCTTGCCAGCCGGAGGATCTCCAGCAGCCGGTCTCCCCGCCGGGGCGGCAGCAGGGCATAGATCACCTGCCGGCCCTGGCGGGAGAGCTTTTCCTTTTGCATCAGGATGTAGAAGGAGAAGATCAGGGCGATTACAAAGGTGCTGACACCGCTGACCACGCCGCCGATGATGCCGC
>URXS01000024.1 GCA_900551885.1 uncultured Oscillibacter sp. | reverse complement strand
TGGCTGGATATTTACCGCTTGACGCCGGACCGGGCCCTGCGGCGGCAGGAGCAGTACTTCGCCACCGGGCGGACGGAGCTGGACGCTGTCATTCAGGATCCCTACAGGACCGAATCCGGCGTGGGAATTCTGACGGCCTCGCAGAATGAAGACGTACTGCTGATGGGGTTGAGCCATTGGAGCCTTTTTGAAGGCTGGATGCCGGGTTTTGCCTGGCCAGTGGAGCGGACCGGCGGGGCGGTGGATGTGTATGCGGCCTATTATTCCTGGGAGTCCAGTCCGGATTGTCATCCCTATGCGGTGTATGGCTGTGTCAACGACCCCCGGGTGACTACTGTGGAGCTGACGGTCCGGGATTGGGAGGGTGCCTGGGAGTACACTCTGGAGACGGAGATCCAGACGGCAGAGGACGGGCACCGTTTTTTCCTGAGGACGTTTGAGGCAGAAACGCTCTGCGACGTCTTCTACCGTGCTTACGGAGAGGGAGTCGAAGCCACAGGAAAGAGCGAATTTATGTCCCTGCAATACGACTGGTCGTACATGTAGCCGAAAGGAAGGAGGTGCCCATGGACCGAAAAGCATACATACAAGCGGTGCTCTCCGCCCTGCATCATGTGACCGGTGACGAGCGGGCGGCCATTCAGGCAGAGCTGGATGGCCACATCGAAGACCACATGGAGGGCCTTCTGGAGCTGGGCTATTCTCCGGAGCTGGCGGAGGAGCGGACCCTCGACGCCATGGGGGACCCCAAGGAGGTGGGCCGTGAGCTGAACAAGCAGTATACTGGCTGGGGCTTTGTCCTTCTGAGCCGGGCGGTGGTGCTGCTGACCGTAGTGCTGTGCATCCAGGCCGTGCTGGGGATCGGCATTCTGGGCAATCTTTGGGACAGTGTGTGGGCTCGCACGGCGCCCTTAGAACCGGAGGAGATTTCCTCAGCGGTCAAGGAACGGCTGGATATCCGCATACCCGTTGGCAGCGACGTTGTGCGGGTTTATGGGGTCTCCCGGTTGACCCGGGAGGGTGTGCCGGCAGTGGGGGTGTTTGTGTGCGCCTATGACCGTCTGCCCGGCGGCGTAGTATCCGACCGCCTGCTGCCCGGCGTGTGGATCGAGGACCAGCGGGGCGAGGCGCTGGAGTGGCTGTCAGGCGGCAGCGGCCATGGCAGCATCGGCACCGACTATCAACTGCGTTATGTGCCGGTGGAGGAGACGGACACCTCTATTACCCTGCGCTACGAACGATTCGGCGAGAACATCGCCGTGGAGATCCCCCTGCCGGAGGTGACGCCATGAAGAAACAGGAATCTCCCAAGCGGGAGAGAGTATACTGCCGGAAGCGGTGGGTGGCCCGGCGGTTTGTGATCTTTCTGATTGCCCTGCTGGCGGTGAACCACTTGATGCAGTTGGGCTTCCTTCTGCCCATCCAGGCCATCCGGCAGGTAGAGGAGCGCCAAGGGGCGCCCCACGGCGCTGTGCTGGACCGGCTCTGGACGCCGGAGATCCATCGGACCCATCTGGTATACCTGACCGCCTGCGAGGAGGCGGTGACCATTGCGGACACGTATCTGACGGTATACGGCTGGATGGGGGGCTTCGGCTGGTCCCTGGACTGCACCACGGGAGAGCCCCTGTACGCCGGGGAGATGACTATGAGCCGGAGCGAACGAGAGGAGACGGTGTGCTGCTATTACGGGCGTCTGGACAATCCGACTATCGAAACGGTGGTGGTCAGCGTCCGTGGGCAGATTTACGATGAGACCACACAAACCGCCCACTGGGAGGAGGCCACCCGCCTGACGGCGGGCCCGGAGGACTTCCTGGAGCGGGAGGGGCACCGCCACTTCCTGCTCTCTCATACCATTACGGACTGGCCCTACGACTCCAGCCGCCACGCCTGGGTCATCGGATACGACGCTGGCGGTAATGTGGTGACGGAGTTTGAAATCGAACAAGGCACCCATTCCTACTTTGGCTGAGGCATTTTTGGACAAAGAAGAGCGGGCCCGTACTGGGCCCGCTCTCTTTTACACAGTTAGTTGACGTAACATGTTTCTCGCAAACTGCTCTGCCCGTTCCCCGATCCCCGGCAGGGCCATGGCCTCCCCCTTGTCATTGGCGGTCTCCAGCATGCAGAAGCGGTCGGGCAGCCAGAAGCCCTTGTTCATGTTCAGGGCGGAGACCACCTGCCGGGCCACGATGTCGCCACCGGAGTAGCCGGAGACCACGATGGCGAACACCGCCTTGTCGGCAAAGGAGGTGGTACGGTACAGGGCCGTCAGCCGGTTGATGCAGGCGGAGAGATTGGCGGAGAGGGCGTCGTTGTAGTTGGGACACAGCAGCACCACCGCGTCGGCCTCCCGGATGGCGGGGTATACCTCCTGGACCATGACGCCGCCGTAGAAGCACTCCCCCTGCTCGCCGAAGTGGAGGCAGGTGGTATAGGGGCACCCGGCGCAGTCCTCCATGGTGCCGTTGCGCAGGCCTACCTCTGTGATGTGGCAGCGGTCCTCCAGGTGGGCTCGGACCCGGCTCCACAGGGCCAGGGTATTGGAGGTGGTCCGGCTGGAGGCATGGAGCACCAGCAGCTTGGGCCGCTGCCGCTTGGGCAGGGCGAAGCCGGTCACCCGGTCCATCAGGTCCGATATGGCCAGACGGTAGGCCTCCTCCAGCCCGCAGCCGGCGTTTTTGGCCTGGACGGTGAAGTTGCGGAGGCTGCCGGTGGCCTCCACCAGCGGCCGCCCCGGAAAGACGCAGCCCACCTGGGAGGCGGAGAGCACCAGCTCCCGGCCCGCCGCCTTGGTGTAAAGGTCCCCTGTGCCGTCGATGACGATGCTACCCACGCTGCCCTCCAGGCATCCAGGGTGGGTCCGCAGGAAGGCCAGGAACTGATACAGCTCCAGGTTCACGCCGCTGGGGGGAATGGCCGCCGCCACCAGCAGACGCCGGTTCCGCAGACTATCTGTCAACCAGGACACCCGCTGATAATGCCGCTCCTTCAGTGCCGTGGCCAGCAGGGCGGAGAGCCGCTCGCTTCCCTGGCCGGGGCAGATCAGGGTCAGTTCCTGTGCCATGGACGGCACCCCCTTCCTGGAATTTCACACAGTGGCTTTCAACAGTGTTTCTGTCTCCTCCAGCCTCGCCCGCAGGGCCGGGGGCAGAGGCAGGCATTCCACCTCGCCGCCCCGCTCCGTCAGGCGGCTGCGGGCGCCGAACCACACATCTCCCAGGCACATGGAGGCGCAGCGCCACTGCCCCCGCAGCGTCAGCAGCAACTGCATGGCGCCGGAGGACACCGCCGGGGCCACATAGGGCTTGAAGCCCAGGTCTCGGATGCGGAGGTTGGCGGTCTCCACCTGATGCGTCAGCTCCTGAGAGAGCTCGTCGTCATAGTGTTCCACGGAGTTGGCGATGACCAGCCCATGGCCGTGGGGGCCGAAGCTGCGGCCCTCGGTGAGGAAAGCGGCGAACCGGGGATCCTGCTTTGCAAAATAAGCAGCTCTGGCGTTCATGACCCCCAGACCGAAGCCCTGGACCTGCTCGGCGAAGAGACCATTGCCGTCCCACTGGCCGTCGGGGCCGGTGTTGGAGGCCAGGAAGGCCGCCCTGCACAGCGGGTCCACTGGGTCGGACAGGACGATGAACAGGCCCTGAAAATGCGCATCCCGGGCCTGTCGGGCAAAGGATTCCACCAGGGGGCGGTTGGCGGCGAACTGGGCCATCCGCACGTCGGTGACGGTGCTGCCCACCGGAGGGATGGATTTGGTGGCGGCAAAGAGGAACACGTCGCACGCGAAGAGGCGGTCGGCTGTCACCGGCGCCACCTCCGGCAGCGCACCGTAGTCCCAAGGCCAGGCGATCTGGCCCATCTCGGCGGTCCACCGCTCCACGGCCATCTCGTTCAGGTCGCAGATGCCGATGGTGGAGATGCAGTCGCCGCCCAGCAGCTTCAGCGCCGTCAGCAGCGTGCCGCCCACGTCGCCGACCGCCAGCAGGTGGACGCGTTTTTTCCCGGTCTTGGGGGCCAGCCGTTCCAGCGCCGCCTCCCACCGGGGATGGCAGACGTTGACGGCGGTCAGGGTGCCGTCATTCAGGGCGGAAAGGACCGGCTCTGGCAGCTCCGCCTCCTCCTCGGTGTTCCGATCCAGCCAGGCTACGGAGGCCGGGGTGGTCAGGTGGTGGTGGGCCGTTGGGCGCCAGACGGTGCGGCCCCGGGCAGGGTCCCCGGATGTGAGAAACAGCGCCGGCAAGCCCGCCTCCGCAGGAGGCAGGGGCAGGTCCGGCAGGGGAGAGGCGGCCCGCCGCCCCCGGTCCTGATAGTAGTACATGGGGTCAGGTACTCCTTTTTCGGATCAGTTTGTCCAGCAGGGCTCCCAGACCGAAGCCGGCCAGGGCCAGTCCTGCCAGGATGGCCAGCCACCCGGCCACAAAGGCGTTCCAGCCGATGAAGAAGCCAGGGTCTGCCCCCAGTGCTAGGCCGGCCAGCACCAGCAGCCCGGCGGGCCAGATCAGCACCAGCCAGCGAAGCCATCGCAGCCGGGCCGGCAGCATGGCAGATAACAGCCGCAGCAGAAAGGGGGGAAGAAAGGCGGTGAGACAATATGAGAGCAGTTCGCCCATCAGGTACCTCCTATTCCAGCAGGTCCTGCATCCGCAGCAGCAGTTTGAGATCATTTTCCAGACACGCGGAGGCGGGAAGGTTGGAGTCGTAGCGGAGGCAGTCACCCTTGTCCGGAGACAGAGGCAGGATCACCGCCTCACTGAGGCGGGAAAGCGTCAGGTTCCGGGCGTACTTTTCCCGGAACTGGGTTTCCAGGGTCAGCAGGATATCCCGGCTGTTTTCAATGCAGGTCCGTGAGAACTGGAAGGCCGCTTCCCGGCCGCACTCTTTGTAGAACCGGGGGAAGGCATAGGGCATGATCAGATTGACCGCCGGTGTCAGGCCGGGCACGGAGGCCTGGGCGCCGCCCACGGTGTCGCCACCGATGAAGGGATACATGGTGGATTCCACGAACCATGCCCGCATATTGGGCACGAAATACACGCTGTCCACCATGCGGCCCTTGGCGGCCATCAGGTCCTTGCCGCGGCTGGACAGCAGTCCCACCAGCACCCGGTCGATCTCCACGCCCTCCTGCCGGAACAGGGGATCCAGGACCTTGATGCGGTTGCCGGAGTGGAGCAGGTCGTCCACCAGGATCACCGGCCGGCGGAAGGAGCGGATGGTGCGGATCTGGCTGGACAGAGGCGTATATCCGGGAAAGGCCTCGATGCCGAAGGACCGCAGATCCTGGGCGAAGACCTTGTCGGTGTGGAGGGTTTTGGTGACGGTGTTGGGAATGGCATTGCCCCGGAGGATCTTGCCGAAGGGCACGCACATTTTGGGGCCCAGCACCCGGGGCTTGGTGGGTTCCGCCGGGACGCCGTTGAGGTCCACGATCTTGCGTACCAACCGGTGGTAGATGACCTCCGCGTTCAGTGACAGCACCAGCGTCCCGGGGTACAGTCCGGTGATGGCCCGCTGGAACTGGTGATGGGCGGTTTTGACCGCCTCCAGTACCTTCCGGTCCGAGGAGAAGGGTTCCTTCAGCGTGGTGGGAATGTTCTGGATCAGCACCGCCGGAGAGCGCATGTCTACCAGCAGCAACGGCAGGGGGCCGGAAATCTCCGCCGGGCGGAATCCCTGCCGCTCCAGCAGGTCCAGCATGGTGCCGGAGGCCGGGGCGTGCCACACGGCGTAGCCGCAGTCCCGGCTCATGGCGTGGGAGAGAACCTCTGTCAGCAGAAGCTGGCCCACGTCGTAGTTGCCACCTGGGGCATGGACGGCGTACAGTCCCGTCAACAGCCCTACAAGGCCGGCAGTGTGACGGCGGACATAGTCGGCCAGGCGGGCATCACCCAGTGCCTCGTACAGTCCGGCGGAGTTGACCGTTCGCATGGTGAGAAAACCCAGTACCCGGGGCCGTGGACCAATATCCCGCAGGACGCACACGCTGTCCCGGGGATCCGGCGGGACCATCTGCCCCTGGTCGGCAGCTACTGCTGCCTCCAGTTCCTCCCACAGCTTCCGGTCCGGTTGCCCATAGAACTGAAAATCCAGATCTCCCGCCCGGATCAGTTGCTTGTACTGAGGTTCCCGCAAGTACAGGCTGTTGCGGTAGATGAAGTCCTGTACTGCCGGATCGATCAGGTTGGAGATGTCCCGGCCCAGGTCGATGTTTTCCCGGATGCGGGTGGAGCTGATATCCTCCAGGTGAGTGGGGAGCTGCAGCTCGATGACTTCACCGCTGATGCGGCTCAGGTCCGCGTCGATCTCGTGGCCTTCGGCATCGCTGGAGCGGCGGAAGACGATGTGGTTCAGAGAGTGAACGGAGCCCGGTGTGGGGGCTGCTTTGTAGGAAGAGGCATTGGCGATTACGTCGGATCCCACCGCCAGATAGGGCCTCCGGCCGCTGCCGATCCGCTGCAGTCGTTCCAGATCGGCGGGGGTGGCTAGGTTCACGGGAATGTCGTGGGGGAAGAGATACACATCGAACTCGTCGGCCACGGACATGCTGACGATTTGCCGCCGGATCAGGGAGGGCTGGGCCTTCTTGGACCAGGAGAACTCATCGATCGCCAGGTACACCTCAAACCCCAGATCCCGGATTTCCTGGACGATACCTTTGTGGCTCAGAGAGAAGGGGTCGAAAGTGCCTGGGAAGAAGGCGGCTTTCTCAGGCACATGGAACTGGAAGGGGCCACTTTCAATACTGTGGGTGACAATGAAGCGGTAGATGTGACTTAAAGCGGCGGCAGTGTAGAAGAAGGACAGTTCCTGTTCCGGCTGCTCGTTGATGAGGAAGAGAATCTTCTTGGCCATCAGAGTGAACAGAGCCGTCTTGTCCTCATAGGACAGCACATCAGAGGCGAAAAGACCCTCTCCCAGAATCCGCAGGGCTTCCTGACGTACCGACTGGCGGTAGGAGGCCAGGCCCTTCAGCAGGAAGCCGGCCATGCGGCGGCGGCGGGCCTCCAGTACTGCCTCCGTTTCGCCGAAGCGGCTGGCATAGACGGAATAGTGCTCCAACATGGAACCCACTGTGGACAGTGCCGCCGCCACCACGCCGGCACTGGCGGAGGAGAGCAGTTGTTGCATCTGGTCCAGAACCTCGTCCAACTCCCGGGGAGTCAGCCACAGGGCGAACTGGCCAAGGTACACGGGGATGTACTGGGAGATCTCCGCCTGGCCCGTCTCCAGGGCCTTGCTGAGCTCCACGGCGATCTCGTTACGCCGGTCCGGTGTCAGCACCGGGGCAATGGCCAGCAAGGCGGCACCCGCCATGCGGCGGACCACCACGTTTTCACTGACCTTCATCAGGTTGGAGTAGTGGGTGGCGATGTGCAGCACATTGGCCCGGTTGCCGCCCTCTACCTGATCCAGTAGATATTCCACGCCCACGGCCTTCAATACCCAGGGAGTGGCGGTCTTCAGATTGTCCAGAAAGACACTGCTGATGGCGTCGCCATGGGCCAGCAGCCGCCGCTGCTCCGGCAGTTCCAGGCCCAGCAGGTCTCCCAACTGCACCTGCAGGAACAGCAGCGGTGTGCTGTCCTGACAGTCTGCGGCGGCCACGGCCTCCGCCACGGCGGCCCACTCCGAAGAATTCGGTTCCATGGCCGTCAGCAGGTGCCGGAACAGCCGCAAGGCCGCCGCCTTTTGGGACAGGTCTCCGTTGACCAGCCACCAGGCAGCAAAGGTTACCAGCAGCTTCCTGTCTGCCTCTTCTGTCCGCTCCAGGGGCAGATTCAGCACGGTGTCCAACAGAGCGAAAGCGGCATCCGCCTCCGTTTCCGCCGGGCGGCGGTAATGGCGGAACAGCTCGGCGGCAAAGCGGCGGGCGTCCGTGTCGGAACAATTCAGCAGCAGAGCATCCAGGGCCGTCTTGGCCTGATAACGGATCATACTGATCTGCCGTGGGGTCAGCCGGTGGTCCGGTTGGATCAGCTTGTCCAGATACTCCTGCCACAGTTGGAAGGGGCGCTCCTCCTCCGGGTCCGGCGCAGCGTCAGCGGGGGGTTCCTTTTTGTAACCGGAGCGGAAGGTGGCCAGAATGCGACCGATCAGGGCGGCGGCCTGGCGCCGGATGTCGCCGTCGGGTACCATCAGCAGCTCGTAGAGGAAGTCCAGGGTCTGTTCCTTCTGTCCGGCGCTCCAGTAGGTGAAATACTCCTCAAAAATGGACACATAGGCCCGCAGCCGGGCAGGCTCCTTCTCACTGCGGGCAGCCTCCAGAATGTTGCCGAAAAGCTGCTCCCGGCCCAGCCGGTGCATCAGGCGGATGTTGTGATCCACGGCGGTACGCCGCAGGGCCGCCACCACCTGGCCGGGGGGCATCAGAGCCGGGTCCTGGCGGGGCGGCGGTGTATGGCCGGCGGTGGCCAGCGTGGTGTCCACACCGAAGGAGATCATGTAGTCCTCGAAGTCCCGCAACTTGGCGTAGACGTACTGGTAGCGGCGGCGCTTGGCGTCGTCCACGTTATCCAGCTTGCTGAGGATCACGTCAAAGGCCTCCTGCAAGGAGTAGAGGCAGGCAATTTCATGATGCTGCTCATCATAGGTCTGCTTGACCCGGAAGTCGGCATACACCAGGGCCAGGGACTCCGAGGACAGGTTCTCGATTTCCAGGTCCCAGACCGAGTGGTTGGCGGCGATGTGGCCCAGGGTGGTCAGACCCCGCTGGGTGAACCACTGGTCCGTATAGTAGTAGTGGAGGTAGGGCACCCGCTCGCCGGGCTTGCAGCCGAACTTGCCGATGTCGTGACCCAGGGCGGCACCGGAGATCAGTCCCAGGTCAATGAGGCCGCCCCCGGCCTTGAAGGCCCGGGAGACGGTCATGGCCACATGGTGGACCCCGGCAATGTGGTGGAGGGTTTTAAAGGGGGTCACCTCCAGGCTCATCCGCAGCAGCTCATAGATGTACTCGCCCCGAAAGCGCTTGAGAAGCTGATGGTACTCCTCCGCCACACCGCTGTCAGAGAGCTCCTCTTCAGAGCAGAAGGCAAAATCCAGCCAGGGGTCGAAGGGCAGGGCCCGCTTTTCGGCGTTCAGCAGCACCTGGAGGAATTGCAGGTAGCACAACGCCCCATCCCACTGGGCAGAGGTGTGGCCATGATCCGCCGCCGGGAAAAGCAGGGACAGTGCCACCTGATACGCATAGCGGAGCCACCCCTCCGGCGGCTCTGGGGCCAGGTGGCCCAGCAGGGACCGAAAGGTCTCCAGCGCCGCGGCACAGGTAAGGCGGGAGCGGATGGGGGTCAGGGAAGAGAGGACCTGCCGCCAGTCCACACCGCCGAAGATTCGCTCCACATCAGAGCGGCTCATACCCAGCTTCCGCAAAAAGTCTTTTTTCTCAAAGGCCTCCGCCATCTCCGTCCACAGTGCGGGGCTGCTCTGCCGTAGTTCCATGGGCATCCTCCGTTCCGCCCAAAGGGGCGATTTGTTTTTCTCCAGTATAACGCAGTCGACGGCGAGAGAAAAGGGAAAAGGAAGAAAAAAAGACCACGCCGGAAAAATTCCGGCGTGGAAAACCATCATTCTGTGAAATGAGTGTGGTTGAAAATGTGGTCTTCACAGAAGCAGTGGTACCCGGCGCACTTGGAGCAGTAGCGGAACTGCAGATCCGGGTAGTCTGTATCCGTGCGGCCGCAGACCTCGCACTTGTGGCGGTAGCCCTGGGCCGCCTCTTTTTTCCGCTGCTGACGGACGGCGGATTTGAAGTGGATGGTCTGATGAGAGGTCTGATACCGGCTGCGGCCCCGGCGGTAGGAGATCTCGTCGGAGATATTGGTCCAGAAGAACACGAAGAAGTTCAGCAGAGCCACCACCGGCAGCAACGCCCCGGCGATATCCAACCGGACCAGGCTGCTGAGAACCGACAGGGCGAAGAAGACGGCGTCGATCCAGGCCAGCCACTTCACCTTTACCGGGATGATGAAGAATACCAGGAACTGTGTCTCCGGGTACAGCATGGCGAAGGCGAAGAACATGGACAGGTTCACGTAGCTCGTCCCCGCGATCTGCACGTTCCCGCCGCTGATCAGGGCGGTGAGGATGCCGACCAGCACGGTCAGCACCACGCCGGAGAGATAGTAGAGGCTGAATTTCGGCGTGCCCCACTCCCGCTCCAGTACGGTGCCGATCATGTAGTAGAAATACAAAAACAGCGCCAGCCACAGTACGTCGCCGGTGGAGTAGTATCCCGGCATGAAGATAAAGGTCACCAGCCGCCACAGTTCCCCGTGGGTGATGGCCGCCCAGTCAAACAGCAGGAAGCTGATAGGGGCGTATCCGGCAAAGATGGCCAGCAGGTACACCAGCACGTTTCCGGCCACGATGACGCGCATTAGATTGGGAATACCGAAGCGGGGATGGTTGTAGGCAAACCGGTCCACGGCGGCGTTCAGTTTTCTCACAGCAGGACCCTCCCAGAAGAGTTGAAAATCATGTGGAACATTATACCCGGCTTGGAGGAAAAAGTCATGTATAATTTTTGAATAGCGAAAATTTGACGGTTTTCTCTGGAAAACTGCCGCCGGTATCTTGACAATCCTCCAAAACCTGATAAGATAGTAGCACAATTGCATATCCCTTATCAAGAGTGGCGGAGGGAACGGCCCAATGAAGCCACGGCAACCTGACACGATCAAGGTGCCAAATCCGGCGGATACCGACAGATGAGGAGCGAAAAAGTGACCTTTTGCGCGTTTCGTCGTCGAAACGCGCTTTTTTCGTGCTCTTGAGAGGGACCATTACGAAAGGAGCCAACATCAATATGGCAAGACACTATCTCTTTACCTCTGAATCCGTGACCGAAGGCCATCCTGACAAGGTGTGCGACCAGGTCTCCGACGCGGTGCTGGACGCCATCCTGGAGAAGGACCCCATGGGCCGGGTGGCCTGCGAGACCACTGCCTGCACCGGTATGCTCCATGTCATGGGTGAGATCACCACCACCTGCTACGTGGACATCCCCAAGATCGCCCGGGAAGTGGTCCGGGACATCGGCTATGACCGGGGAAAGTACGGCTTTGACTGCGATACCTGCGCCGTCATCACCTCCATCGACGAGCAGTCTCCGGACATCGCTATGGGCGTGGACGAGTCCCTGGAGAATAAGACTGGCGAGGACGCCGAGCTGAGCAACGGCGCCGGCGACCAGGGCATGATGTTCGGATACGCCTGTGACGAGACGCCGGAGCTGATGCCCCTGCCCCTGTCCCTGGCCCAGAAGCTGTGCCTGAAGATGGCCCAGGTCCGCAAGAGCGGGGAGATCCCCTATATGCGGCCCGACGGCAAGAGTCAGGTCACCGTGGAGTACGACGAGAATGACCGACCCATCCGGGTGGATACCGTGGTCATCTCCACCCAGCATGACCCGGACGTGTCTCTGGAACAGATCCGTTCCGACATGATCGAGAAGGTGGCCAAGGCCGTCATTCCTGCAGAGTTGTTGGATGAGAACACGAAATATTATGTCAATCCGACCGGCCGCTTTGTCAAGGGCGGCCCGGCGGCGGACTCCGGCCTCACCGGCCGCAAGATCATTGTGGATACCTACGGCGGCAGCGCCCCCCATGGCGGTGGCTGCTTCTCCGGTAAGGACCCCACCAAGGTGGACCGCTCCGCGGCCTATGCCGCCCGGTATGTGGCCAAGAACATCGTGGCGGCAGGTCTGGCACGGCGTTGCCAGGTGCAGTTGGCCTACGCCATCGGTGTGGCGCAGCCGGTCAGCATCCTGGTAGACACCTTTGGCACCGGCACCGTGGGGGATGACAAACTGGAGGCAGCGGTGCGCAAGGTCTTTGACCTGCGGCCCACCGCCATCATCCGGGATCTGGACCTGCGCAAGCCCATTTACCGCAAGCTGGCGGCCTACGGCCATATGGGCCGGGAGGATCTGGGCGTTAGCTGGGAGCGCACCGACCGGACCGAGGCCCTGAAGGCCACCGTGGCCCAGTGACAAAAACCACAGCGAAAACCTAAGAACGGGACGGCCTTAGGGCCGTCCCGTTTTTTTGTGGCTCTGTATGTAAACTCTTGTCCTTATAGAGAAGACAGTTTTGAGGGAATTGTTGTGCTCTGATGTGCTGTGACGTGCCCGGCAGAGATGTGGCTGGATCTGCCAGTGGGGGAGAATAAAAGAAATAAGAATTTCACTCCACATTTTTGCAAATCTCTTTGAAAATATTGGAAACAGAAAAATGGGTAAGAAGTGCCACTGATTGAGACATAAAAATACATAATTCGGTATAATAATTGCTCCAAAAACGCAAAAGCAAAATATTAGCAACTTTTTATGTACTTTTAATTTAATATTTAATATTGACTTGATTTGTAAACAAAAGACTCGTATACTACCAGTGAATAGGTACGCACATATCTGGTGCTCTGGCAAAACAGCACGAAAGGCGCGTCCCGTCTTGAAAGGATGCACATACGAGTGCTCCGCCGGATGACTTGCCTACCGGTGAGGAAGAGCGGCCGGTGAAGTACGGCGAACAGACAACTGGGAGACCCTAAGAACACACATAGGAGGAATGAGAAATGAAGAAAACGCGAACGCGGATCGGGAGCATTCTGCTAGCTATTGCTCTGGTCCTGAGCCTGCTGCCCGTAACGGCAATGGCGGAAGAGGGGGATGCCTACACCACCTTGAAAGAGGCAGTGGAAGCGGCTCCGACCAATGGAACTCGGGCCACCATTACCCTGACCGGAGATATTTCCGGTTTGACAACGGAGCAGATCCTTACTATTAAGGAAGGCCAGAATATCGTTCTGGATATGGCCGGATATGAAATCACGGTGGATTCCAATTTCATGGGGCGGCCCATTAAGAATTGCGGTACCCTTACCGTCACAGGCAATGGCACAATTGACAGTTCGGAGTCCGATACCGGTGGTTATGGGGCGATCGACAACTATGGCATCTTGACGATCAAGAACGGCACCTATACTGGTTCTGTCAATGCCAGCGGTGCTTCCATCAAAAACCGTCCGGACGGCGTATTGACCATTGAGGACGGTACTTTCAATGGAGCGGTGACCGCCGTTTACAATGAGGGTATTACCAGAATCTATGATGGCCTGTTTGACTGTCGCTCCTGCTCTGCCTGCAATAGTAACAGTTGGGGGTATACGATCCAGAGTCATAAGAACGCTAACGGGGAATCTCCTGAGTTGTATTTTTATGATGGTACTGTTATTGGCGTGCAGGGGGGATTTTCCACATCGGCCGGGTATTCTGAAATACATGGTGGAACCTTTAAAACGGTTTCTTGCGAAAAGCATCCTGGAGGAAGCAGTGCCTTTTATGCGCTATATATTGCTGGTGAAGACGAAGATGTAAAATGTGTTGTGTATGACGGCTATTTTGAATCTGTTTCCCAAACTGCAGCGCTTATTGGTAATGACAATACTGGAGGAGACGGAGGAATCAACGCCGACGCCACGACTGAAATTAAAGGCGGTACATTTGTCGCTTCTACCAATCAGAACGCAGTAACCGGCGCAAAAAACACTGGCAATCCGATTATTACCGGCGGCACCTTCTCCAGCAATGTGAGCGAGTATGTGGCTGACGGCTATGAGATCGTCCCGCAGGGCGATCAGTGGGTTGTTGGAACTCTGGATGATCTGGCCGTGGCTCAGGTAGGTGAGCAGAAATACACCTCCCTGTCCAAGGCCATCGGCGCCGCACAGGATGGCGGGACAGTAACGTTGCTGCGGAATACCACTTACAACAATAGACTTAATATCAGTAAAGACACTACACTTGATTTGGGCGGCTATACGTTGACTTCTTCAACTTCCCATTCGTTTGTGGTTTATCCAGATCAATCTTTCACATTGAAGAACGGTACGTTGGAAAACGATATGGGTACTGCTGTTTTTGGCCTCAAGGGTAGCACCATCACAGTGGGACGTGACGCAACGATAAAAGCTTATGATGGCATAGTGGCCACGAATAGCACAGTTGAAGAGGGCAATGCGATTATTAATGTTTACGGCACGATTAATAGCACAGATATTGCCATTTGGCTGCAGGGACCCAAGAATACTGTTAACCTGGATGGTGCAACGATAACAGCAAATTATTTTGCTGTATATCAGAATGGTTCCTTTGGAGGCGGGATCTACAATATTAAAAACAGTATGATTGAAAATGGACCCGAGGCCGGTCCAGCTATCTATATTTCCAACAATAAAACCAATGCGGAAAATCCGGATCAAGGCATGCAGACCTTGATCGCTGAGAACAGCACCATTGTTGGCAGCACGGGAATTGAAGTCAAATTTACAAATGTAACTTTGACTGACTGCACGGTTACGGCAACCACAGCGGAACCATGGTTTGATCAGTTTAACAATGGTTCTACGACAGCAGGGTTCTCTGTCGTCGCAACAGATAACACCATGGAGCCGAATTCGCCGGCTCCCAGCGGTACGATTTCCATTGATGGCGGTTACTATACGGGCCTTGTTGGTTTGGGTAGCCTGGTCGACAAGGAAAAATATCCTGATTTTAAAGAGACTTCCTATGTCATTTCCAATGGCTATTTTACGAATGATCCCAGCGCCTATGTGGCTCCTGGCTATGCCGCCGTGGACAACAGCGGTGACACTGTCTACCAGTACAAGGTAGTTGTGGCCGGTGAAAACGCTGCCCAGGTGGTCACCGGCGAGGCGGATGTGTCCGTGTCTGAGTCTATAACCGACAATGATGAGAAGACGCTTGCCGAGAGTGTAGCGGATGCTCTGACCAATCCGGGTAAAGGCGGTACCGAGCAACCCGACATTGGCGAGGCCCTCAATGCTGCTGCCAGCACTGTGGCCAACCAGAACCAGGTCACCGCAGAAGAGGGCAAGGCCAAGCTGAAAGACGCCAGTGTATCCGTCTCTGACGCAGACAATGTTACCATCGTAGTCCAGCCCTATCTGGAGATCTCTGTGGCCGATGTGGCTATTCAGGACGAGATTCAGACTGTTACTTTGGATATCACTCCCAAGTACATCACCGTGGCCACTACGGCCAATGTGGATGAGGGCGAGAAATTGAACTTTGCGGAGGATGAGGGAACTACCAACGCCGTCCAGGTCGGTGAAGCCAAGAAGTTGAACGTTACCAAGCCAGTGACCGTCACCCTCTCTCTGCCCGACAACTTTGTGGCTGCCGGTGCTCTCTATGTCAAGCATGTGAAGGACAATGGCCGCACCTACTATTATAAGGGCAATGTGGCAGAGAATGTTCTGACTTTCACCAATCCCAATGGCTTCAGTTTGTTCAGCTTTTCCACTACTAACAGCGAGGTTGTGGCCGCTATCGGCGACGAAGGGTATGCCTCTCTGGCGGAGGCCATCGCGGCGGTGGAGAGCGGCGGTACCATTGAACTGTTGGTTGATAACCTGAGTGCCACGGTTTCCCGTCCGGTGAGTTTCAATGTTGCGGGCGATGGTGCTGATAGTGTCCGGCTTTCCGCCGGAAATGGCTACGAGATGAAAAAGAGCAGCAATACATACACTTTCACCTACGTGGGCAGCAGTTCTGGCAGCAACTCTGGTAATGGTAGCGACGATGATGACGGCTACGGCATCACCGTCCCCTCCAGCTCCAGCATTCGGGGTGGCTCCATCTCCGTCAGCCCCCGTAGCGCGGAGAAGGGAGACACCGTCACCATCACCGTCAAACCCGATGATGGCTACGTACTGGATGAGCTGACTGTGACCGCCCGCAACGGCGGAGAGGTGGACTTGACCCGGAAGAACAGCAGTCAGTATACCTTCAAAATGCCCGCCGGCTCCGTGGTGATCGAGGTCTCCTTCATTAAGGAGGAGGACGCGCCGACCGCAGAGATGAGCTTCGGTGATGTGCCTGAGAGCTACTGGGCCTACAGCGAGATCCAGTGGGCCTATGAGAACGGCTACATGAACGGCACCAGTGCCACCACCTTCAATCCCACCGGCACGGTCACCCGGCAGCAGGTTTGGATGATCCTGGCCCGGATGTCCGGCGCCAATCCGGCCAACATGGCTGCCGCCAAGACCTGGGCTGAGGGAAATGGTATCTCCGACGGCACCAATCCCGGCGGCGCTGTGACTCGTCAGCAGTTGGTGTCCCTGCTGTACCGCTTCGCGGGTCAGATGGGCTATGACACCAATGCCAAGGCGGATCTGAGCAGCTATCCCGATGCCGGCGCCGTGGCTTCCTATGCAACCGACGCCATGGCCTGGGCTGTAGCCAACAGTATCGTAGGCGGCACCACCGCCGGTACTCTGGATCCCACCGGTACTGCCACCCGCGCCCAGTTTGCGGTCATCCTGTGGCGCTTCTACCAGACCAGCGCCAACTAAATCAAATCCCAGAGACGCAAGGGAAAGGGCCGGAGGCATTTGCCTCCGGCCCTCTTTGTGGAGCGGAAATGGAAACACGACCTGCGGGTGTCCGGGGATAAATGGGAGAATTTACGGCGAACTGATTGACGGCCCGCCAGATCTGTCGTATGATGATGCAAGCTGAAAGAGCCGGCAATGCATCCCAAAAGTGTGCTTGTCAGAGAATTTGAAGGGTTTGACTGGAAGAACGCTTCCGAAAAAACGCGAATACAGGGAAGGAGCAAGAGTAGATGGCCAGCTTGTGGGGCGGAAGATTTGAAAAGGATATGGACGACATTGTGAAGCAGTACAATGCCTCCATCTTTTTTGATCAGAGAATGTATAATGAAGATATTGACGGCAGCATTGCCCATGTGACCATGCTGGCAAAACAGGGCATCGTCACGGAGGCAGAGCGGGACCAGATCGTGGCTGGGTTGGAGGAGATCCGTAAGGACATCGCCAGCGGTAAGATCACCTTCACTGTGGAGGACGAGGACATCCACATGGGTGTGGAGAGTCGCCTGATCGCCCGAATCGGTGAGGTGGGCAAGAAGCTCCATACGGCCCGCAGCCGTAACGACCAGTGCCAGGTGGACGGCCGCCTGTATCTGAAAAAAGAGATTCACGAAATTCTGAACAGCCTTTGCTGCCTGGAGAGCGTCATCCTGGAGAAGGCGGAGAAGTATGCCGACCAGATCACTGTGGGGTTCACCCACCTCCAGCACGCCCAGCCCATCACCCTGGGCTTCGTGTTTATGGCCTACTTCCAGATGTTCAAGCGGGACATCCAGCGCCTCATTGATACCCTGGAGCGGATGGATTACAACCCCCTGGGCTCCTGCGCCCTGGCAGGCACCACCATGCCCATCGACCGGTACCTGACCAGCCGCCTGTTGGGCTTTGCCGCCCCCTGTGAGAACGCCATGGATGGAGTCAGCGACCGGGACTACAGCCTGGAGTTTCTCAGCGACGCCTCCATCTCCATGATGCACCTGTCCCGCTGGGCAGAGGAATTTGCATGGTGGAACTCCTCAGAGTTCTCCTATATTGCCATTGATGACAGCTTCTGCACTGGCAGCAGCATCATGCCCCAGAAGAAGAACCCCGACATGGCAGAGCTGATTCGGGGCAAGGTAGGCCGGGTCTATGGCGACCTGATGCAGCTTTTGACGGTGATGAAGGGCACACCCCTGGCCTACAACAAGGACTTCCAGGAGGACAAGGAGAGCCTGTTCGACGCCGTGGACACCTGGAAGGCCAGTATCGATATCTTTGCCAAGATGCTGGACAAAACCGAGTTCCGCATGGACCAGATCGAAAAACAGTTGGGCAAGGGCTTCCTCAATGCCACCGACATTGCCGAACACCTGGCCAAGCAGGGAATCCCGTTCCGGGAGGCTCACTCCATCGTGGGGCATATGGTAAAGACCTGTGAGACCAAGGGCTGCGATTTTGAGGATCTGACGGCGGAGGACCTGGCTGCCATTGACAGCCGGGTGACCCCGGAGTCCTTGGGGGATATCAGCATCAAATCCTGCGTGGATGCCAGGATGTCCTTTGGCGGCACCGCCCCGGCGGAGGTGCGGCGGCAGATCGCCGTGGGCCGGGAGTGGCTGGAGAGTTTGAACCTGGGCTGAGAGCCGGGAAAAGGGAGACATTGTGTGCCCGATGAGGGCCCAATATTTCCTGGGTGAACTTGCTCTTGGTTTGGCGTCATTCTGTGGTGCCTCTTTTAGATCACCGCAAATGAAAACGACCACTGCGAACAGGGCCGGAGGCATATGCCTCCGGCCCTGTTTTTGCCCTCTGTCCCACAGTGGGGCGACTTGCATATCAGGCGGATTCCTCCGCGAAGTTTCCAGTGTAGAGCTGGTAGTATTTGCCCTTTTTTTCGATCAGCTCGTCATGGGTGCCACGTTCAATGATGCGGCCCTGCTCCATGACCATGATGCAGTCGGCATTGCGGACCGTGGAGAGCCGGTGCGCGATGACGAAGGTGGTACGGCCGGTCATCAGGGCATCCATGCCGTCCTGTACCAGCTTTTCCGTCCGGGTGTCAATGGAGCTGGTGGCTTCGTCCAGAATCAGCACCGGCGGGTCCGCCACGGCGGCACGGGCAATGGCCAACAGTTGCCGCTGACCCTGGGAGAGATTGGCTCCGTCGCCGGTGAGGAGGGTGTCATATCCGTCCGGCAGGCGGCGGATGAAGCTGTCGGCGTTGGCCAGTTGGGCGGCGGCCACGCACTCTTCATCTGTGGCATCCAGGTTGCCGTAGCGGATATTCTCCATGACTGTACCGGTGAACAGGTGGGTGTCCTGTAGAACGATGCCCAGGGACCGCCGCAGATCCGGTTTCTTGATCTTGTTGATGTTGATGCCATCGTAGCGGATTTTACCATCGGCAATGTCGTAGAAGCGGTTGATGAGGTTGGTGATGGTGGTTTTTCCGGCGCCGGTGGCGCCCACGAAGGCGATCTTCTGCCCCGGTTTGGCCCAGAGGCTGATGTCGTGGAGGACCAGCTTATTTTCGTCGTAGCCAAAATCCACGCCGTCGAAAACCACACTGCCTTCCAGCTTGGTGTAGGTAACGGTGCCATCGGCCTTGTGGGGGTGCTTCCAGGCCCAGACGTTGGTGCGCTGCTCCGACTCGGACATTTGGCCGTCGGCCCCCTCTTTGGCGTTGACCAGCTCCACATAACCCTGGTCTGCCTCCGGCTCCTGATCCATGAGATCAAAAACACGGGAAGCACCGGCTGCGGCGGTGACAACGAAGTTCACCTGCATGCTGACCTGGGTGATGGGCTGTGTGAAGCTCTTGTTGAGGCCTACGAAGGTGATGACGGTGCCCAGTGTTACTCCGGCCAGACCGTGGATGCCCAGAATAGCGCCCAGAATGGCCATGAAGGCGTAACTGAGCCAGCCAATGTTGGCGTTGATGGGCATCAGGAGATTGGCGTAGCGGTTGGCTTTGTCGGCGCTCTCCCGCAGAGCTTCATTGACCTTCTGAAAGTCCGCCTTGGCGGCCTCTTCGTGGCAGAAGACTTTGACCACTTTCTGACCGTCCAGCATCTCCTCGATGAAGCCGTCCACGATGCCCAGGTTCTTCTGTTGCTGGATGTAGTATTTGCCGGACAGACGGGAGAGGCGTGCCGTCACCAGCAGCATTACCACAGCGGTGAGGATGGAAATAACGGTCAAAAGTGGATTTAAGACCAACATAGTAATAAAAGTGGCCACCATAGTGACACCAGAATTGATGATCTGGGGAATGCTCTGGCTCAGAAGCTGGCGCAGGGTATCCACGTCGTTGGTGTAGACGGACATGATGTCACCATGGGCATGGGTGTCGAAGTACTTGATAGGCAGGGATTCCATCCGGTGAAACAGGTCCCGCCGCAGCCGCAACATGGTGCCTTGACCGATGGTGACCATCAGGCGGTTGTAGCCGTAGGAGGCCACAACGCCCACCGCCATCAGAAGGGCAAGCTGCACCAGGGCGACGGCCAGGCCGCCGAAGTCGTCGGCGCCGCCGGAGAGCATGGGGACCACGTAGTCATCCACCAGGGTCTGGGGGAAGGTGGCGGCCACCACCGTGGCCGTGGCCGACAACAGGATGCAGCAAACCACCAGTACGAAGGGCAGCTTGTAAGAGTGGAGCATATAGCGCAGGACCCGGTTCAGCACAGCACCCGGGCCCCGCCGGGAAGCGGTTTCATTCATGCAGAGATTCCTCCTTTCAGGCGGGCTGGTCGAAGTCGCCGCCACCCTTGACCTGGGAGTCATAGATCTCCCGGTAGATGGCATTGGACTGAAGCAGATTTTCATGGGTATCGAAGCCGTCAATCCGGCCGCCGTCCAGCACCAGAATCCGGTCGGCGTGCTCCACGCTGGAGATTCGCTGGGCGATGATGAGCGTGGTGGTACCGGGGATCTTCCGGGCAAAGGCCTCCCGAATGCGGGCGTCAGTGGCGGTGTCCACAGCGGAGGTGGAGTCATCCAGGATCAGCACCTTGGGCTTTTTCAGCAGGGCTCTGGCAATGCACAGCCGCTGCTTCTGGCCACCGGAGACGTTGGAGCCGCCTCGTTGGATGACGGTGTGGTAGCCATCTGGCAGACGGTCAATGAATTCGTCGGCGCAGGCGGCCTGGCAGGCCTCCACGCATTCCGCGTCCGTGGCCTCCGGATTGCCCCAGCGGAGATTGTCCAGGATCGTGCCTGAGAACAGGGTGTTCTTTTGCAAAACCACGGATACCTGGTTGCGCAGAACCTCCATGTCATACTGGCGCACATCCACGCCGCCGACCTTCACGGTACCTTCATCCACGTCATAGAGGCGGCAGATCAGGTTCACCAGGCTGCTCTTACCGGAGCCGGTGCCACCGATGATGCCGATGGTTTCCCCCGAGTGGATATGGAGATCGATGTCGGTGAGGGCGTTTTTGCCGCTGCCGTGCTTGTAGGAGAATGTGACGTGGTCAAAGTCGATGGCACCATCTGCCACTTCTGTCACCGGTTCATCCGGCTCCGCCAGGTCCGGAGTCTCCTCCAGTACCTCACAGATCCGGCGGACGCTGGCGGCGGACATGGAGATCATCACCACCACCATGGACAGCATCATCAGGCTCATCAGCAGACTCATGACGTAGCTGAACAGGCTGGTCAGCTCGCCGGAGGTCATGGAACCGCCCACGATGAAGTGGGATCCCAGCCAGGAGACCATGATGATGCAGAAATATACTGCTGTCATCATGGCGGGGTTGTTGAAGGCCAGCAGACCCTCCGCTTTTACCGACAGGCGGTAGAGCCCCTGCGCGGCTTTGGAAAACTTGTCATTTTCGTAATTCTCCCGGACAAAGGCCTTCACCACCCGGATGGCGGAGACGTTCTCCTGAACACTGGCGTTCAGGTCATCGTACCGGTGGAAGACCTGGGTGAAAATTTTCATGGTGACCACCATAATGGCGCCCAGTACCACCACCAGGAATACCACCGCGATCAGGAAGGTGAGGCTCAGCTTGGGACTGATGATCAGGCACATGGCATAGCTGAACACCAGCGTCAGCGGAGAACGGACTGCTACCCGGATTACCATCATGAAGGCATTTTGCACGTTTGTGATATCGGTGGTCATACGGGTCACCAGACCCGGTACGCTGAACTTGTCGATATTGGAGAAGGAGAAGGTCTGGATGTTGGCGTAAATGGCTTGGCGCAGATTGGCAGCCAGGCCCGAGGAGGCTCTGGCGGCGTGGCGTCCGGCAGCGGCGCCGAACAGCAGGCCAAAGAATGCCATCAATACCATGATCGCACCGTAACGATAGACGGCAGAGAGATCTCCGGCTTCCAGCCCCCGATCGATAATCAGGGCGGTGATAAAAGGCAGCAGGATATCCACGACCACTTCCAGAGTGGTCAGGCCCACACACATCAGGGCGTCCCGCCGGAAACGCCCGAGCTGCCGCAATACAGTTCTCAAGATTTTATTTCCTCCTTTTCAGTTTGCTCCCGCAGGGCCGAGAGGTTTTCCAACATTTTGCCCTGGAGATGAGACAGCGTGTCCAGTTCCTCCTGAGTAAAGTGGTCGCAGAGCCGATCCTGGACGCGGCGGATGCTGCGGTCCAGGTACGTATGTACCTGCTGACCCTTCTCCGTGCCGAAGAGCAGCTTGCGCCGGTCATCGCCGTCGCAGTGTTCCACCCGCACATATCCCTTGCTCCGCAGTCGCTTCAGCATCCCCGAAAGGGTGGGCATGGAATAGCCGAACTCCCGGTGGATGGCAGTCAGGGAAGTACCCTGGTCCGAGTGGCGCAGAATGTACAGCAGAATATAGGCCTGGATGGCGGTCAGTCCCACTGGTGCCAGACAGCGATTGACATACTGCTCCATCTGTACGCAGATCCACCGATTTTCCCGGAGGATTTGGCGTTGTTCCGCCGCTGTCATGGTTTCGCCTCTTTTCCATTAGTTTGGAATGAAATGGTTTCGTACCTTATTGTTTATAGCACAAAGTATCTTGCCTGTGAAATTCAAATATGCTATATTCTATAAAAGACTTTTATCGTTAAATTGGATTCTTCCAGTTGGGAAGAGTCTGCCGCAGGGAGGTACGTATTCGTGAATACCACACAGTTGGAGTGCTTTATGGCGGTGGCCAACTTTTTGAACTTCTCCCGGGCTGCGGAGCACCTGCGTATCACGCAACCCGCCGTCAGTCACCAGATCAACGCCTTGGAAGATGAACTGGGAGTGAAGCTGTTCCACCGTACCAGCAAGAGTGTCCGACTGACCCAGGAGGGCTTCCAGTTCACGCAGTATGCAGGGGAGATCCTGAAGCTGTCGGACCTGTCCAAGGCCCGGATGAAGGAGTCCCGGCAGGCGCCATCCCGGTTGGTGATCGGCTGCCGTAACACGGCGGAGCTGCGGATGTTGCTGCCGGCTCTGAGCCGCCTGCGGCTGGGAC
>URXS01000023.1 GCA_900551885.1 uncultured Oscillibacter sp. | reverse complement strand
CCCTCGCCCGCGCTGTCAGCAGACTCCGCGTCAAGCACCATCATACCGACCTGTAAAACACACAAAATCTTCTATGTACACTCCCAATCAACGCAGTCGAAACGCCTGTCCCGAATAGGACAGGCGTTCTCTTCTTGCCGATGCGCAGCTTTCTCAATTACAAAAAGAAGCGCACCGGATAGGTAGACAGGCTTTCCTATCCGGTGCGCTTGAACTTTTTCAAATGTCTCTCCATTTGGGTCAGGCCCTCGACTTGCATGTTGACCGGTACAAAGAAGCCAAAAAGGCGGCAAAAGTTATCCGCATTTACAGATAACCACTCCACATCTTCATAAAGAAAAGTATTTGGGAAACAACTCCGTTAAATATTCCTCCGCCTCTTTACAAAAGGCGGCATAGCTATGAATCAGCGCCCGGCCAGTCTCAGTGACAGTAGAGGCACCGCCCTCTCTTCCGCCTCGGGTCCGTTCCAGAATAGGTCGCCCCATGTTCCGCTCCAGATTGGAAATCATCTTGCGGCCTTTACTGTATGAGATTCCCATACAGCGGCAGGCCTCCAGCAAAGACCCTGTCTCCTCTGTCAGTTGCAACAACTGGTGGGCCCCCGGCCCATAAAAGGGCTGATCCCGCATCAATTGAAATCGGAAGGCAGGCCGCAGTTTCTCATCCTCACAATAGGAGAGCAGACTCTCACAGGCGGCACTATCTTGAGTGTTGGCCAGAATCCCCTGGTCTTCCACCTCCAGCGTGACGCGTTCCACACCGGAAGCGCGAATCGCTCCGGCCAGTCCACCCGTTCCCTGATAGGACAAGATCTGTGGGAACTGTTCCGCTGACAAACGGATCGGGTGTCCCGCTCTCCCCTGGTAGACAGGAACACAGACGGCCCCTTCTTTCCCCAGCAGACTGCGAACCGTCTCAACGGAAAACAGGGGTACATCCGTGTGGGTAATCAAAACCGCCGTGCACTTGCCCTGCAAAAAATTCAGGCCCACCTTCACATTGTTCAGCATCTCTCCGCCGCTGGGGCAGCGCAGGAACGTCACATTCATGTGGGGTACCAGCTTTTCAATTCTTTCCTCACCGTCCCCGCAGACCACTACCCGCTCCACGCCCGCCTTCTGGAAGGTCAGTATGCAGCGCTTGATGGCGCTCAGCGCGCCCACTTCCTTTGCCGGATCGAACTGGCGTCCTTTCCCGTTCTTCCCTGCGGCAATGATCAAAGCAGCCGTCATCGTGCTACCTCCGTCTTCCCACGTATCGCTTTTTTCCATCTCTCAAAAATTATATCATAAATATTGCAAAAAACAACAAAAAAGATGCCTGAAAGGGAGTCTTTCAGGCATCTAGAAAGCAAAGTGCTGTTTATCAGAGCGTACCGTCGTACAACTGGGCCAACTGCTCGTCGGTCAGTTCCACATGGTAGAAAAGCTGGAAGAACTCCCGTACCTCTTCATCCACGTCAAAATTCAGGTATTCGGGATAAATCAATCCGGACAACCAGCGCATACCAACGATCCGGTTGGGTCCGGGGGGACGGTCCACCCAACTGAATGGTGCGTTGGGAGTTCCATACACGGCTCCATTTTGCACGGCTGTGAGAGTGGCGTACGTGGGATCCTCCAGAATGGCCTCCGCCGCTGCGCCACCAGTCATGTTGGCCTTGGGCTCACCGTTAACGATGATCACATCGGGATCCCAGGCCAGCAGTTGCTCCGCCGAAATCTGGACCCGGGAGCCGTCTCCCAGCTCCAGGTCAGCCACATTGATGGCGTTGACCAGATCAATGATCTGCCCGTGGGAGGACCCGGCGGGCGCTGTCTCCAGGGAGTCTTCCCCGTTGCCGTAATAAATACGCATCTTTTCCTCTTCGGGAATATTCAGGCTGGAGATATCATCAAAAGTCTCTTCCGCATAAGTGGCCAGAGCCTCGGCCTGGTCCTCCACGCCGAAGAGTTCCCCCATAAAGCGGTAGACTTCCGGCGCGTCCAGCAGGTCGGAGCTCACCATCACCACCGGTACTCCCAACTGCTCTGCCAGGGCATCGGATTCATCAATGCTTCCGTCGTTGATGCTGGTAACATTGAGTGCAATGGTGAGACCGGCAGCGATGACCGCCTCGTAGTTGATGGCGTCTCCCTGCCCAAAGTTGGGCAGGTCGTGGTACTGCTCCAGAATGATGCTCTTTTCAATGTCATTGAGTTCATAATTCCACCCCAACAGCTTGTCGGGCACCAGGGTGTAAAGGTAGATGGCCGCTACCGGACCGGTGGAAAAGACCGTGTCGATCTCCTCAGGTACGGTCATGGTTCGACCGGCCATATCGGTGATCTCCCGCTCGCCGGAGGCCGAGGTTTCCTCCTGCGAATCGGTCACAGCTTCCGTAGACTGCTCTGAATCGGCATTCTGCTGCCCGCAGCCGGCAAGCATACCGATCAGCAACAGGAATGTCAAAAGCAGCGCCAGCCCCCTTGCTTTTCGCTTCATTTGCAATTAACACCTCTTTTTCTTGATTTTATATGATCTCCGGCCAGTGCAGTCTGTGCAAACCGGAAATTGACATTTTCCTCTCGATATGTAATACTTACGATATACTTTTAAAAGCGAATCGTTTTCAAAAATATATCGAATGTATTTACAAAAATAGCATATCTTTTAAATTTTGTCAAGAAGGGACTCTGGAGGAAACGTTATGGAACTGCTCTATCGAGAGTCGGCGGCCCGGATCCGGCGGCGCTACCGGCTCGTACTGGCGGGACTGGCGGTAGTGCTGGTGGGGGCGGCATTGCTGTCTTTCTGGGTGGGGTACTATCCCCTGCGGCCGGACGAGGTCGTGCGGGCCTTCTGGGTCCGCGCCAGTGCGGGAATCAATGGGCTCCTGCTCAGACTGGGCTGGCGGGGTGCGCTGCTGCCGTCGGTGGAGATCATCCCACAGGCGGTGACCATCTTCTGGAGCATCCGGCTGCCCCGGATCCTGTCCGCCGTTTTCATCGGGGCCTCCCTGTCGGTAGCAGGGGCCACCTATCAGGGGATGTTCCGCAATCCGTTGGTTTCGCCGGACATTCTGGGGGTATCCTCCGGGGCCAGCCTGGGGGCGGCTTTCGCCATTCTCAACGGCGCGGCCAACTGGGTGATCCAACTGGCCGCCTTTACCGGCGGCGTCGCAGCGGTTGCCTTTTCCTATTTGATCAGCCGGAAATCGGCCCACTCCCAGATCCTCAGTCTGGTTCTCACCGGCTCCATGGTCATGGCTCTGTGCAACGCCGGCGTCACGATGATCAAATACATCTCGGATCCCAACGATGTGCTCCAGCAGATCACTTTCTGGCTGATGGGCAGCCTGACCAAGACCGACATGGATTCCTTTCGTTGGAGCTCTATCCCCATGGCGTTGGGGCTTGCCATCATTCTTCTGCTGCGCTGGCGTCTTAATCTCCTCACCCTGGAGGAGGAGGAAGCCCGGACACTTGGCATCAATGTGCGCCGATACCGCCTGATTTTTATTTTTGCCTCTACCCTGCTCAGCGCTGCGGCCGTATGCCTGGGTGGCCTGATCGGCTGGGTGGGTCTGATGATCCCCCACATGGCCCGGGCCCTGGTGGGCGTGGACTACAATCGCCTGATTCCCGCCAGCGCCATGTTGGGCGCAACCTACCTGGTCCTGATGGACGATATCGCCCGCTCCGTTCTCTCACTGGAGCTGCCGCTCGGGGTGGTGACCAGCATTATGGGCGCCCCTTTCTTCGTTTACCTGATCATTAAGCGGAAGGAGCGGGATTGATATGCTGTTGGAAGTAAACCATGTCTGCGGCGGCTACGGTAACGGCGACGTGGTCAAAGGGGTGAGCTGTTGCGCTGACGCAGGGGATGTCCTCTGCCTTGTGGGGCCCAATGGATGCGGCAAAACGACTCTCTTTCGCCTGCTGCTGGGCATCCTGCCCATCTCCGGCGGGACAATCCGTCTGGACGGACAGGACGTGCGTTCCTTTTCCCCTCGGGAATTGGCCAGCCGCATCGCATACATTCCCCAATACCACACCCCCATTTTCTCCTACACCGTTTTGGATGTGGTGGTCATGGGGCGGGCCGCTCGCTTTTCTGCGTTTGAAACCCCCAAAGCCGCCGACCGGGAAGCCGCTTTTGCCGCGCTGGAAAAGCTGAATGCCGCTCATTTGGCCAATCAGAAATACACTTCTCTCAGCGGCGGCCAGCGGCAGTTGATTCTCATTGCCCGGGCCATCTGCCAGTCCGCCAAGATCTTCGTGCTGGACGAACCGGCGGCCAATCTGGACTATGCCAATCATCAACTGCTGATGGAGGTCGTGGCCGATCTGGCGCAAAAGGGCTACTGCGTTGTCATGTCAACCCACAGTCCGGAGCATCCGGCCTCCATCGGCAGCAAGGTGCTGCTGATGCGGGACGGACAGGCAGCCGCCTTTGGGCCGCCGGAGGAGGTCATTACACCCGAACACTTGCAGGAAGTGTATGACATTGAAATCGACGTGATCACTGTCCGTGACCGCTACGGCCGAAAAAGGACCCTCTGCCTGCCGGTCAAGCGGCCAGCGGCACCATCTAGGTAAGGGGGAATTCCATTATGACACAGTCCAACACGCAAAAATCACCGCTCTGGGGCCTTACCGGAGATCTGGATTATTTTCTGGCCATGCAGGAATCCCAGCCCAGGGACAAGCCGGATCACTCTCCCCAGAAGTGGGACCGGCGGGCAGAATCCTGGGAAAGGGAGCGGGTGCATGGCCAGAAGGGAGAAGAACGGGTGCGAAGCACCGTGGCCTATCTGGAGAGCCGGGAGCTGCTGCGGCCGGAATACCAGGTGGCTGACATCGGCTGCGGCCCCGGCCGGTTTGCCGTGGCCTTTGCCCATAAGGTCCACTGGGTCACAGGCTTTGATCTCTCACCCAAAATGATTCAATACGGTATCGAGCATGCCCGGCGGGAGGGCGTGGACAATGTGACCCTGCGCACCTGCGATTTCCAGGCCCTGAACGTGCGGGAAGCGGGGCTGGAAGGTGCCTTTGACCTGGTGTTCAGCTCTCTTACCCCCGCCATTCACGGAGCGGCAGGATTGCAGAAGGTCATGGACATGAGCCGGGCTTACTGCTGCAACATCACCCACATTTATCACCACAACTCTGTGCGCCAGCAGCTCCAGACGGAGCTGTTCGGCCTTGCCCCCGCCTCTCCCTGGGGCGGACGCTGGTTTTATTCCCTGTTCAATGTCCTGCTGCTGATGGGCTATCTTCCCGAGACCTCCTACGACCATCAATCGCGGGAGCGGAGGTTCGCCCCGGGTGCCGATTATGCTTCCATGATGATGGAACACATCCTTCCCCTGGACGAATGTACACCGGAAAATGAGGCCCGCATTCTGAAGTGGCTGCAGGCCCACGCCGACCAGGACGGTATGATCACTGAAACCAGCCGCGCCTGCTATGGGCGCATTCTCTGGGATATCCGGGTCCGCTCAGAGCCCGCAGATCTACAGAAAACGAACAGGAGGAATGACTGATGGCATCATTGCCCACCCGGGCCCAGGTGTTGGAGACCCTGTTCCAACAGTGGACCCCTGTTTACAAAACGGAGACGATTCCCGTGGAAGAAGCCCTGGGCCGTGTCCTGGTACACGACCAGTTTTCCCAGGTGTCCATCCCCGTGGTGCGGGCTTCCGCCATGGATGGGGTGGCTGTCTCCTCCGCCCGATTTCAGAGCGGCCCGCCGGATACCTCCAACTGGAAGCCGGGGGTGGATTTCTGCCGGGCAGATACCGGGGATGACTTCGACGACCTTTTTGACGCGGTGATCCCCATTGAACAGGCGGAGCTCTCACCTGAGGGACGGCTCACGCTCCGCTGGGAGGGTCCTCTGGAGCCCGGGCAGAACATCCGGCCCCGGGGCAGCACCATCCGGGCGGGAGAACTACTGGCCAGGAAAGAGCGGCAGCTACGCCCCTTCGACCTGGCCTGCCTGGCTATGGGAGGTATTACCCACGTTGAGGTGTATCAGGCTCCCCGGGTAGCCTTCCTGCCTACCGGCAGCGAGCTGGTACCGCTGGGCGTCCCAGTGGCGCGGGGCCAGAATATCGACAGCAACAGCATTCTGGTGCAAGGGCTGCTGACAGAGATGGGGGCCAAGCCCCTTTGCTATCCCATTACGCCTGACCGGCCCGCCGACGTGGCTGCCGCACTGGACCGGGCACTGGAAGACGCCGACGTGATACTGATCAACGGCGGCTCCTCCAAGGGGGCGGAAGACTTTAACGCCCATCTGCTGGAGGAGCGGGGCTCCGCCCTCTTCCACTGGGTGGCTGCCGCGCCAGGCAAGCCTATGTGTGTGGCCCTGATCCACAACAAACCTGTGATCAACCTGCCCGGTCCACCTTTGGCAGTCCTCTATGGTATGGACTGGTGCATCCGTGCCATTGTCCACCGGCTGCTCCACAAACCACTGCCCCGCCGCCAGACCATCCGCGGCACGCTCACCGAGCCTATCCATGCCCCCAGCAATATGGAGATCCTCTGTATGATGGACGTCACACCCACCTCCGGCGGCTATCTTGTCAAGCAGAAGCCCTGGCGGGGTGGCAGTATGCCCGATGCCTTGGGAGCCGGAGCCGTATATATCACGGAACTGGGCTGTGAAGAACGCCGGGCAGGAGAGGACCTGGAGGTCACCCTTCTGCGGGGACTGGAGGATTTTTAGTATGGCGAAGCATCTCTTTTTAACTGGCGAGAAGGGCGTGGGCAAGAGCACCCTGATAAAAGGGTTGTTAGCTCAATACCACGGCTCTCTGGGAGGTTTTTTCACAGTAAAAAGCGCCTCTGCCGTCCCCGGCCGGATCTCCGTTCATTTGTTGCGGGCAGATCGCAGAGAGCGCCCCGCTTTGGAAAATCTCCTGTTTTCCTGCGGCGAGCCGGCAGGAGCAGCGGTCGCCGACCGTTTTGACCGCCTGGGCCGCGCTGCTCTGGCAGCGGGAACCTCCGCCGATTTGCTGGTCATGGACGAACTGGGTCCTCATGAGGCGGACGCCCGGTCCTTCTGCCGGGCGACTCTTCAGGCTCTGGACGGGAATATCCCCATTCTTGGCGTTTTACAGCGGGCTGACGTCCCATTTTTAGCGCAGATCGCCGCCCACCCTCAGGTCCGACTGGTGGAGGTGACCGTGGAAAATCGGGACGAGCTGGCCCGGACACTATGCCTGCCAACGGCGAAGGAAGTCTGTCATAAGGATCCGCTGTCCTCAGAATTCTAATCATATTGTTGTCACTCTCAGGAAGGGTTTCACTATCTATAAAATATTTCAGTGAAGCAGTACAGGTTACGCTTCTCAGGGCAGAACCAGCCATGGATCCCATATTTTGAACCATTGTAAATCAAGCAGGGCAGCAAGGGAAATTCCTTACTGCCCTGCTTCTTTTTGAAATCGTCGAAAATTACGAAATTTTTAACAAAGTTTAGTTGAATCACACAAATCAGGAGAAGTGATTGTAAAATTATTGACAAATTGAAAAAGAAGAATTATCATTCAGCTATAAGCTGTCAGACAGGTGATATCTGATTGCTCAGCTTTATGGGTGAGTATATGAAGGAGGAACATATGAAAAAGTTGCGATGGGCATGGGACAATTTTGAGGAAGTCCTGCTATGCGTGATCATCACGGCCATAACAGTGGTTTCCGGACTGCAGGTGGTCTGCCGCTATCTGTTCAACAACTCCTTGACCTGGAGTGAGGAAATGAGCAGATACTTGTTTGTGTGGACCGGCTTTCTCACGCTGAGTCTCTCCATTAAGTGCCGCTCCATTATTTCCATTGATACATTTGTGCTTTGGATGCCGCGCCGTGTCCGCGCCGCTCTGAACATTGTGGTTTATCTCTTCTGCGCGGTGGTATTCGCCATGCTGTCGGTCAACGCTTACCACATGGTAACTTCCTCCGCAGGACAGATCAGCCCCGCCATGGGCCTGCCTCTGGCTGTTGTTTATATCGGGCCTCTGCTGGGTCTGGTTCTCTCCATTATCCGGTCCTTGGGCCGGGTAATTGCAGAAGGCAAAATTGTGATCGGAAAGGAGGCGGCGTAAATGTCTCTGGCGCTGTTCTTTGGGGTACTGGTTATTCTTCTGGTGCTGACGGTCCCCATCTGTGTTTCTTTCGCGTTTGTGACTCTGCTTCCTTCCATGGTATCCACGAATTTCCCCTATACGGCGGATGCCGCTGTCCGCTCCATGGTAAGTGGTCTGAACAACTTCCCCCTGCTGGCCATTCCCCTGTTTATCATCGCCGGCGTGATTATGGCAAAGGGCAAGATCTCTGAGCGGCTGTTTAACGTCTTCTCTTATTTCATTGGCAACAAGACCGCCGGTCTGCCTTGCGCGGTGACCATTACCTGCCTGTTTTACGGAGCCATTTCCGGTTCCGGCCCGGCCACCACGGCGGCCGTGGGCTCCATGTGCATTCCCCTGCTGACCAGCGTAGGTTATGACCTGACCTTTGCCACTGCTCTGGTAGCTGTGTCCGGCGGCTTGGGCATCATCATCCCCCCCAGCATTCCTTACATCATGTACTGCAACGCCGCAGGCACCTCTATTTCCGAGCTGTTTCTGGCCGGCTTCATGCCCGGTGTGCTGATTGCCCTGTGCCTGATGATCTATTCCTACATCTACTGCAAGGTCCACGGCGAGGACAAGGAGAAGCTCAACGCCCAGTGGAAAGAGCTGCGGGCAAAGGGTTTGGGCACCGTGCTGAAGGAGGGCTTCTGGGCCCTGATGTCCCCGGTCATCATTCTGGGCGGCATCTATGGTGGTATCTGCTCTCCCACCGAGGCCGCCACCATTTCCATCTTCTATTCCCTGATTGTCAGCCTGTTCATTTACCGTTCCATCAACATCCGGGATCTTCCCAAGATCATGCTGGAGGGTGTCCATTCCTATGCCCCCATTTTGATCATCCTGTCCGCTGCTGTGGCCTTTGCCCGCGTGATCACGCTGATGAATGTGGCCTCTATTGTCAGTGAGGCGGTGCTGAGCGCCATTTCTTCCAAGGTTGTCATCCTGCTGTTGATCAACGTGCTGCTGCTGTTTGTGGGCATGATCATGGATACCGGTCCGGCCATTCTGGTGTTCACCCCCGTGCTGCTTCCGGTGGTGGAGGCGCTGGGCGTTGATCCGGTCCACTTCGGTATCATCATGTGCGTGAACCTGGCCATCGGCTTCGTGACTCCCCCCATGGGCGCCAACCTGTTTGTGGCCAGCAACCTCTCTAAGGTCCCCGTTTTTGATATTGCCCGCAAGGCGATTCCTTTTATCCTGGCCTTCCTGGTTGCTCTGTTGCTGATCACCTTTGTGCCTCAGATCAGCATGTTCCTGGTCCAGTAAGAACTTCGGGCTGATGCCCGTTTATAGTTCCAATATTTCAAAGGAGGATACTAACATGAAAAAGTTATTGGCTCTGCTTCTGACCCTGGCAATGACCCTGTCCCTGGCTGCCTGCGGCAGCAACGGCGACTCCTCTACCGAGCAGTCCGGCGATGATACCACCACGGAGGAATCCAGCGGCGATACCGCCACCTACAGCTTCACGGTGGGTACCAATACCGCAGAGGACTCTGTCAACCACCTGCTGGCTGCCAAGTTCAAGGAACTGATCGAAGAGCGTTCCGGCGGCGCCGTCACGGTGACCCTGTATGAGAACGGCTCTCTGGGCGGCGACGCCGAGCTGACCGAGTCCTGCATCGCCGGTACCGTGGACTTTATCGTGGGCATGACCGGCTCTCTGGTGAACTACATCCCCGAGGCCGCTCTGTTCGATCTGCCCAACGTGTTCCCGGATCTGGAAACCGCCCGCGAAGTGCTGGATGGCCCCATCCTGGCTGAGCTGCAGACCGCCTATGAGGCCGGTGGACTGAAGCTGTTCGGCTATGCCGACTCCGGCTTCCGTGTCATGTCCAGCAACAAGGCTGTCCGTCAGATGTCTGACTTCTCCGGCATCAAGATCCGCACCATGGAGAACCCCAACCACATCGCTTACTGGCAGGCTCTGGGTGCCAACCCCACTCCCGCCGACTTCAGCGAGCTGTATATGTCCCTGGAGCAGGGCACTCTAGACGCTCAGGAAAACCCCTATGATCTGATCGTGGCCAACAAGCTGTATGAGCCCCAGGCCTATATCATCGAGACCAACCACCTCCTGCACACCCTGAACATGGTCGGCAGCAAGGTTACCTATGACTCTCTGCCCGCCGATATCCAGGAGATGGTCTCCGAGTGCGCCGCTGAGGCCCACCAGTATGCCCGCCAGATGGCTGACGAGCGGATCGAAGGCCAGAAGGCCACCATCCAGGACGCCGGTCTGGAGATCATCACTCTGGAGCCCGCTATGATCCAGGAGATGGCCGAGGCTTCCGCCAATGTCTATGACCTGGTCCGCGAGCAGATTGGCGATCAACTGGTTGACGACCTGCTCTCCCAGGTAGAAGCTGCTTCTGCCGCACAATAATCAACATGCAGATAAGACAGGGGGAGAGACGCAAATCTCCCCCCTGTCTCTTCAAAGATTGTTTTTGGCCCGATATACCCGGGGGACCCAGGTAAAAGGGGCCGCGTTGAAACCGTACAATGCGGCTTATGGTACCGGCGCCTGCAACTTCCAGGCATAAGGCTGATTTTTCAGTGGATTTTACCGCAGGCTTTGTAGTATATTATTGTACAAGGAATTGTATGAATCTTCCATACATCCCTAAATTTGACAAAAGGTACGGTTGACTTATGGCTCTGAAACCTATTAAAAGAGTGAATATTGCGGAGCAGGTCTTTGAACAGTTGCGGGATCAGATCTTACATGGGGTCTGGAAAGAAGGCGAAAAATTGCCGTCTGAACAGGAGCTGACAGAGACACTGGGTGTCAGCCGCAGCTCTATTCGCCAGGCAATCCGTACCCTGTCCGATTATGGGTTGGTAGAGACTCGGAATGGCACTGGGACGTACGTCAAGCGGCAGATTCTAGGCAATTACATGCTGAACATCGTACCACTGGGCGATCTGCAGACCAGGGACATCGTGGAAGTCCTGGACTTCCTATGCCTTATTGAGGACAGTGTGGCGGCGATGGCAGTTGAGCGTTGCACCCCGTCAGACCTGTCAGAACTGATGGAAATTCACAGCCGGCTGATTGCTGCCAGAGATCAGAAGGATCTGGAGGCATTGACGAATGTCGATGTGGAATTTCACTCCAAGATCGCAATGATTACCCAGAATTCCCTTGTGATTCAGACATACGCTCTTTTGCTGGATTTTCTCCAGCCGGTCATGCATCGTATTTACATTACCCTGGGAGCAGAGGAAGGCATTCCCTACCACGAAAATCTGATCAAAGCATTTTGTGAACATGACGCAGTGAGTGCGAAAAAAGTGATGGGTGCCCATGCGCAAAACCGGCGGGAAAAATTTTTGGCCACCAAAGAAAGGAATTAAACTATCATGAAGATTACAAGCGTTGATATTTTCCTCCTGCGGCATGTGGGCGAGGATTTTTCTCCCTTTCCTTTTCGTCCAGCCGTATGCCGCGTGAATACAGACGAGGGAATTTGTGGCTATGGCGAGGCCGGCATCTCTGTGGGCACGGGTGAAAACGGCGTGGCCTATATGCTGAAAGACCTCGCTCAGATGACGCTGGGGAAGGATCCCATGGCAAATGAGGTGATCTGGGAAAATATCCACAACGTACTCCGTGGGCATCTGAGCGGCGGCGGTGTGGCAGTGTACTCCGCCATGAGCGCCTTGGATACTGCCATGATGGATATCAAGGGCAAGAAGTTGGGTGTCCCCATCTATGTGCTGCTGGGCGGCAAACACCGTGACCGGCTGAAGTGCTATCTCTCTCAGTGCCACCTGGGCTATCTGGATGATTATCGTCTACAGGCCACCACGGAACAGTTGGCGGAAACCTGCGCCAAGATTCAAAAAGATGGATATCCCGCTGTAAAGTTCAACGCCCTGGCCTTTGATGAAACGGGCAAATCTCTGCCCCGGGAAATGACCACCGGCCCGCTGGACAAATCTGTTCTGGATCTGGCGGAATCCCGGCTTGCCGCCGTCCGTGAGCGCTGCGGAGACCAACTGGGTATTATCCTGGAAAACCTCTGCGGCACGGATGTGACCGCAGCCGTGCAATTGGAGCGGGTTGCCCGCAAATACGGCGTACTTATGATCGAGGAGGCCACTTCCAACTTCAACCCCGAACTTTACGGTGAAATTGCCCGCAGGATTGAAACCCCTCTGTCTGCCGGTGAGCGCGTACATACTCGCTGGGGCTTTGAGCAACTGCTGAAGCAGGGTGCGATCTCTGTCATTCAGCCGGATATCACCAATTGCGGCGGCCTGTCTGAGGCGAAGAAGATCTGCGACCTGGCCCACATCTATGATGTCCGCGTCCAGTGCCATGTAGCCGGCACTCCAATCGCAGAGGCTGCCGCAATCCAGTTGGAGGCTGCGATTCCCAACTTCTATATCCATGAAACTTATCACATGGCGGCGCATCCCGACTGTGTCTCCTATGGAAAATATGCCTATGTGCCGGAAAACGGCTATTTGACCGTCCCGGATCTGCCCGGGTTGGGCCAGGAGCTTTCCGGCCAAGCGATTGCAGAAGCCCTGGGCCACATTGAGGTTCGATAAGAGAAGTTCTTCCGGGCATTTTTTCAGGAAAGAACAGGATAGGTCTTACAGGAAGTGCTTTTCGGATATGTCAGGCCCACGATCCACCAATCCCGCGCTGCCAGTCATATTGTGAAACTGCCCGTAAACTTCCGGACGATGTCCAACGGAAACTACCCCCGCACTCCATTTCTGGAGTGCGGGGGTAGTTACATCAAGAGAGTGTCGTTATTCACTGCTGGAGCAGCATATCCGCTGAGCCCTGCTGAAGGTGGGCAGCATACCTGTCGGGAGTCGGTACTGCCGCTTGCCACGGGTCAAAATCTGTTTTTGAGGGTAAGGATTTGACCTCTGGTGTGGTAGTAATATAAAACCATATCAAGGCCGACACCAGCCTTGCAACAGTCAGTCAATCGTCGGCTATGGGAATGCATACTGTGGTCACGCTGTAAATTTCCACTAATAACAACCTCTATTGCCACATTACCATGAAATTTTAAACGGTCACATAGATTAACAGGTAGCTTTTGCAATCTATCAGAAGTCGTCTGAATATGAGAAACGGGAAAGAGAAAACATGGCGCGTGTACTTCACCTTGCGACGGCCGTAATCAAGGCATTAAACTTTGCTCTGCTATTGGTTCACATCACCGACTCCGGCAAGTCCTCTGCTTTCATAAATTTAATAACACAGCTTCAAAACTACGGTCTTGACCGACCTGTACGGCCAGGCCAAAGACATCAAGCTGACCCAGGCCGCATCGGGACATACCACCTCCGCCATGACTCTGAAATACTATGTCATGGGCCGGGAAACTTCCTCGGGGGCTTCTGCTGCCGTCCGTTGACCAGATCGTCTGTGGCTGGTTGTGTGGTCAAGACGCCATTGGGAGAAGCGCTGACAAGCGCGCCAAAGTGGGAAACAAATACAAAACGTACAAAATGAAGGGAGACTACAGTTAAGATGCTTGCCGCAACGCCAGAATATTTACTTCCCCTGTTCCTTTGTCTGCAACACTTTTAATACAGGGTTAACAAAGATATTGGGCACAGCCAAACAGATATAGGCACCCAGTGCCAGGCAAATTCTGGTACCTGCAACATCCGCTGTAGAAATACCTAATGCGCAATAAGTTTTTACGTCAAAAGCTGCTTGACTCCCATAAAAGTGTTTATGGTCGCGGTTACCGGAGTTACTCGACCACCGCATTCAAAACATTGCAGCGTCTCTCCCCCAATAATAACAGGCTTAAAACTGGTGCGTCCCAGCTCCTGCCGGTTCTCATGTCCCCCATATTCCGACCGTGCAAGCGCCAGGGCACCCAGAACAGCGGAGCCCTGCGGGGCTGAAATGCGGTGGTTATCTGCCCCAAAAGGCCCTAAGGTATGCCACACATTTGCAGCTTAGCATGTAGATTTCTATGTTATTTTCCTCTATTTAATCGCTCTGTAATAAAATGACCCTCTTATTTTATATATGGTAGCAACTGCCGCCAATAAACTCCCGTATCAACGAGGTTGTCGGTACATAATCAGCCGGTAAGGCAAGGAAGTAACTCAAAAACTTTAAAAGGCGTTTGGCTTCCAAATATTCCGGGCAATCTTGAAAAACGCCAAACAACAGGGGCTCAATGTAGGGCTTGAGCAGAGCGATTTCATAGATCAGCGCGGAGTTGAACACCACATCTGCGCTGTCCTGAAATGGAAAAATATTGGACTCCTCTCCCCGCCGCACAGATGGCCACATCTGAATCGTGGCTCTGGCGCCGTAGCCCCGCGTCCTGGCATTCCGCTCAATCCGGCGCAGAAGTCTTGCATCTGTGGTGGGGATCCGGTTGTGGTCATCCACATTTACACTCGATGCGTTCATCTCCAACGATATCGTAAAAGGCCTTGAGCATTAAAAAAATCGCGCTGCGTTCATAGGTCTGCATCCCAGGCCCATCCTGGCCTGTTATCATCTTCAGTGTACAGTCACGATCCAACTGCTTTCCCAATTCACACAGTTTTCCATTCCGCTCTACTAAGAGAATATCATGGGAATAGGCCGATTGAAACTCCTGAGCGATATGCTGATAGGATGTCCCGGCAGGATATTGGTATTGGACACCATTCACGGTTACCGCATAGATGTTTTTCATATGCTACCCTCCTTTATCCGTGAATTGCCGATACATCTGGATGATTTATAGCACGATAAATTCCTCTCATTGTCTCCACAGGGCCTTTTTGTCCCTGTTTGCATACAGGAGCCGCCTAAATTGGCGGCTCCTGTATGCATCAGAGTATTTACCCGGTTGCTTTGTTTCTTTTTTTTCGCCAAAGGACAATCAAAACACCTACCGCAATAACACAGCCAGAAGCGACAAGAACCAGAACGATAGGATGTTGGGAGGACTCCTGAACCGTAAAGGTGACAGAATCCCCCTCCGCCTGGAACACCAGGTAGGTCCCGTCAATTTCCGCATCCTGCTGTGCCCATCCCTGGGAGGTCTTGACCCACACGGTGCCATCCGCGGCGCCATCAGAAAGTTTGTATTGGACCTGGAAAGCGGTGACCGGCTGTACTGGGTCAGTGACCGTTACAGTGTAGACTGCCCCGGTATGGGCGGCTCCGTGGGCATCCGTCCAGGCTTCCTCATTGGATAAGGCCGACAGGACACTGTCAGAACTGAACGTCCCCTCAGCCACGATCTGGGGCGGATCGCCCAATGCAGTCAATGCGGTGGAATAGGCCGTATATTCTGCTTCCAGAGTTTGCGAAAACGTCAGGCAACCATAGTCGATATCGGGCCAACTAGCACTGTATCCCTCTTTTTCCGGGATGTCCGGCAACTGGGGCAGAGCGTCGCCATAGGAGAAATCAAAGGTATCCACCACCTGATCGTCCGCTGTGAAAACCAGGCGGAAGCGGGTGAAGGAGTACGGTGCATTTTGGGAAAGCGTCTCAAAGTCCACAGGCTCCGCCTGCCCCAGGTAGCTAATCCCGTTGATACCGTTTAAGGTATCATGGGTAAAGAAATTTTCGGATACTTCTCCGCCCTCCTCCATACTACCCAGCACGGTGCCCAGATAAGCGGAGCCCTCATCGATCTCCACCAGGGAACGGCAATCGGTCACGGTCTTGCCCAGACCGGCCACGCCGCCGATGTAGTCATTTCCACTCAATGCACAGCGGGCCCAACAGTTCCGAATGGTAGACCAGGCCGCTCCCGCGATGCCGCCCACATAGTCGCCGCCGGTACTTTCCACGGAGGCATAGCTCTCGCACTGAGACACCGTTCCCAGGTCCATGCGGCCTACGATGCCGCCCACGTAGTCCTTCTTGCCGGTGACGTCACCGCTGTTTACGCAGGCCTCGGTAAGCGCGGCAGCTTGATAGCGGAAGTTCAGTGACCGGTCTCCGGAGGTGGTCAGATCGTCCTCAGGGTCATAGTCGTACTCGATGGCCATAGACCCCACGATGCCCGCCACATTCACGTCGCCTTCCACTGCGCCGGAATTTTCCGCGTTGGTAATACGTCCGGCGTCCTCGTCGGTCTCGGTGGCCTGGTCTGACACATCCTCTAGAAGCTCCTCATCCTCCTCATCCTCCTCTTCTTCCGAGCTGTCGCTGTGTCTGCGGAGGACGTCGATGACCCGCCCAAACTGGGCGTTGATGGCCCGCAGATCCGATAGAAGAATATCAGAGGAAGAGGACATGGTCGCATTTAACTCTTCCATAGCACCGCTGAGTCCACTCATGGCATCGTCCAGGAGGTTCCCCTTTTCATCAACGGCATCTCCGATGGGGTTGAAGGAGATCTCCGGTTTATCCGCCAGTTCGGACATGACATTGCTGAATGTATCCCCGGCTTGACGAAGCTGACCGCAGGCGTCTCCCAAGGTTTCGGCCGCTTTTTGGAGCAGTGCAGAGGCAATCTCCCCGTGGGGGGCGGCGTCCTCCAGGTGACTCAGAGCGTCCCGGATATATCCGCCGGCCTGATCCATGCCGGCAAATCCGGCGCACAAATTCTTTGCTGCGGTTGCGATCTCATCCAACGTCTCCTGGAGATGGTCTTCCGCCACATTCCCAACGCCATCTAGGGCCTGTTTCAATCCCCCAAGGGCTCTCACTACTTGCCCTGCGGCATCGCGCATCTCTCCCAGGGCATCCAGTACCACCCCCCAGTCCACATCGCCTTCGTTCCAGGTCGGTATATTAATGTCGCTGTCCGGAAGTTCAATATTCGGGACGGCAGCCCCCTCATCCAGGTCTGCTTTGCTCTGGTCGGAGACATCTCCGCTCTGCCCGGGAGGCGTTCGGTTGTCATTGGCATCTTCTCCACCTTGAGCGTAGAGATCTCCCAAGGCTACCATCAGATCATGAAAGGCATCGGGAAAAAGGCCAAAGGCGTTCATCAGATCGTCCAGAGCCACCTTTACACCGTCTATGGCGTCGCTCATGGCCTCACTGCTGCCCAGAGAGTCTCCCAGCCCCTCCAGGGCGTTTCGAATCTCGTCCAAGGCGTCAGAGCAGATCTGGGCCGTGTGTTTTACCTGATCCAATGCCAGACGCACATTCTCCAGAGCGTCCTCGGACAGTCCTCCCATCTGATCGAACTCGTCCAGGGCGTCCCCCGCCAGATCAGTGGCGTCCTGGAGCCGGTCCAGAGCGGCGTCCACCGCATCCGTGATGGGCTCCAGCCGGTCCATGGTCCAGGAGATCCGGGCGGACACATCGTTGATGGTCTCGATATTCCCGTCGGCCCAGTCCGTCATAGCGTTGGAGAGATCAGAAGCCGCGTCCTTCACCGCGTCCGTGCTTTGGGTCAGGCCTGTCATCCGCTGGGAAATGGAGTCAGACATTCCTTCTGCATCGGAGATTGCCTGATCCATGAGGGCCTGAAGGGTGTCCAGCTCATCCCAGAGGTCATCCAGGCTATTGGAGTCGAAGAGCAGGGTCAGGCGGGGCTCCATCTGACCACAGATACCGCCCACGTCCTTCCGGCCCCGGACAACGCCGTTGTTGGCACAGCTGTCCAGCCAGCCAGACTGCCGTCCGGTGATGCCGCCCACATTGTACCCCACATGTTCGTACCCAACATCGCCGTTGTTGGTGCAGCTCTGGAGGATACCGGAGGAGGCTCCGGCAATGCCGCCGATGTCCGTGCAGGCAGGGACGCTTTCGGTGGAACGGATGGTGGTGAGGTTCACCTCATGGATGGCTACCGTTGTCTTGACTTCGGTGATGTTGACGTCACCGTCATTTCGGCAGCGGATCACGCTGCCCTCATTCTGCCCCACGATGCCACCCACATAGTGCTCGCCCAGAAGCGTGCCGGAATAGGTGCAGTTGATTATCTGTCCGGTGGGCTTATTGTACCCCACCAGTCCGCCCACATTGGTTCCAGCCTTTACATCGCCGTAAAACGCGCAGTTGATGAGCTTGCCGCTGTTGACGCCCACCAGTCCGCCGATGACATCCTTCCGGTCACTGGGAGTGATGGAACCCTTCACAGTCAGGTTCTGGATTGTCGCGCCGGCCTGGACATACCGGAAGAAGCCCCGGTCATCGCCACTTCCTGTGAGGAAAAAGCCGGAGATGGTATGCCCTTGGCCATAAAAGGTGCCGCCAAAAATAGGGATAGGCTGAAAATCCATTCCGCTCAAATCGATATCTTTGTCCAGGTAAACCGTCTTTCCCACGGACCAGCCATCCACGGAACAGTTCCGAGAGAATGTTGCCAGATCCTGAGCGGTCTGGATATGTACCTCACTGCTCTCCACAGCCAGCACGGGAACAATCAGCGTGCCCATGAGGATCCATGCCAACAGGAAAGCGATCACACGCTGCTTATTCTTGTTCATGTTCGCCCTCCTCCTTGTTTGCTTCTTCTGTACTGGCCGGCAGCCGGTTGCTCTCCGGGTCCAAGCTGATATTCCCCGTGTCCAGCACCGCGGACACGTCGCCGCGGATAATGCCGTGGACGGTGGCGTCCACAATGCCGTTGACCCGGCCCCGGATACGGCCATTCACATAGACCGTGCCGGTGACCGTCCGTGTCACCTCCGGGACCTTGATGTTGAACCGGGTCTTTTCTATGATCAAATCACCCAGCAACAGGATCTGGGGCAGAATGAACATGACCAGAATGATGGAAATCAGCGTTCCACGGCTCAGGTTCTCCCCGATGCCCACGATAGCGGGCTCGGAGGACAACTTGCCGATAAGGTAGGCCGCCACAGTCAGGATGGTACCGGAGGTCAACACCGTGGGGAAAGCCAGGTCCAAGGCCTTGATGATGGCCTCCTTGGGCGGCATGACCTCCTTCATCTCACTGTATCGGGAGGAGATCACGATAGCGTAATCGATGTTGGCGCCCATCTGAATGGACGTGACCACCAGGTAGCCCATGAAAAAGATGGGCTGGTCGAAGACAGTGGGGAAGGAGAAATTGATCCAGATACTGCCTTGGATGACGCAGATCAGAAGGATAGGCAGGCCAACCGACTGGAAGGTGAACAGCAGCACCAGAATGACGAACACCACCGACAGCACGCTGATAAGGATATTGTCGCGCTGGAAGGAGGTGGAGAGGTCGTAGTCGCTGGTGGAATCTCCTACCAGATAGACCTGATCGGCTGGGTAGTACCGCTCTGCCTCCCGGTGAATGGTCTGAAGGAAGTCAAAGGTCTCCTCACCCTCCTCAGGCAGGTTCAGATTCAAAATCATGCGGGTGTGGTTGTCGCCCAGCATCTGGGCCTGGGCGTCGGTAAGCGCATCATGGAGATCGTTGATATCGGCCTCGGTCTCCTCGTCCAGGGTGACAAAGCCCTCGTTCACTTGGTCGTAGAGGAAGAAAAACATATCCATCAGCGGAACCGCGTAGGTGTCCACCCCGCTGACCGCCTTGCCCAGTTCGTCGTCCTTGGCGGCGTAGGCAGTGTAGAGGAGCTCGACAAGCTCATAATCCATGTCGGTCATCTCGGCAAACTGTCGGGGGGTAAGCTTGTCAGTAAGGGTGTAGCCGTCCAGGGCCTCGATGTTGGACAGGCCCATGGCGTAGTCCACCTCATCATACTGCTCCAACCGGTGCAGCAGGGCTTTTTCACTGGCATAGTCCCCCTTTGGCACCAGCAGGGCCATGATATTCTGGGTGCCGAAGGTCTCATTGACCCGCCGTTCGGCGATCTGATTCTCATTCTGCTTAGTGGTGACCAGTTTCGAGTAGCCGTAGACATAGGGGCATCCCTGAGATAGCAAGCAGCCTGCTACCAACAGCAGACAAAAGACCGGCACCCCGATGAAGCGCAGCTTCACCACCAGCTTGCCCCACTTGTCAATGTGGGGAACAAAGCTGCGGTGCTTCGTCTTTCGGATAGCGTTGGAAAAGAGCATCAGCAGCCCCGGCATCAGGGTAAAGACGGAGAGCATGCTGAAGCAGATGGCTTTGATGAGCACCAGGCCCATGTCAAAGCCCAGTCTGAACTGCATGAACATCATCGCGGCAAGGCCGGAGATGGTGGTGAGGGAACTGGATGAGATGGCGGGGATGGAGTAGGACAGGGCGGCGATGCAGGCAGTCCGGTCGTCTCCCAAGCGATCGCGCTCCTCGGTGAAGCGGTGGAGCAGGATAATGGCGTAGTCGATGGCCAAGGCCAATTGCAGCACCACTGTCACCGAGTTTGAGACAAAGGAGATGGTGCCGAAGATAAAATTGGTGCCCATGTTCAGCAGGGCGGCCGAACCGAAGGTGATCATCAACACCGGGATCTCGGCGTAGGACCGGGAGGTAAAGAGCAGCACCAGCACAATGATAGTGAATGCGATGACCAAAATCACCTGCATCTCCGAGGCCAAGTTCCCAGCGGCGTCATTTCCTACCTCGCTGCTGATGTAGGCGTCGTAGGGCTCCAGCAGAGTCTTGATCTGGTCCATGGCATCCAGACTGATCTGGTCCTCCGCCTCACCGTCAAAAGTAACGTTGATGAGTACATCGGAGCCCCGGATGTATTCGGAGATATCTTCTTTCTCATCGTCTTCAGTGCCGGTGGTGGCAGAGCCTACGGTGGCGGTAGTGACGCCCTCGATCTCCTCCATCTTATCTGCCAAACCTTCGGCAAGGTCTTTGGATGCGTGGGAGGCCACAATACGGGCGGTACCATAGGTGGTCATTTCCTGGTCCATGATGGTGAGCCCCTGCCGAGTCTCGGTATCATCCGGCAAATAGGCGGTAATGTCGTTTTCCACGTTGACCCACCCCTGGGAAAACACAGAAAAGATCATGGCAGCGATGTAAAAGAAAAAAATCAGGTTTCGCTTATCAACGATAAATGCTGCCAGCATTTCGATGGGCGATTTATGTTCCTTTTCCGGGTTCAATGGCTCTCCGCCTCCGTTTCTTCAAATTGCTCTCCGCTCCAGGTCATGATGACTTCTGGCTGCGGTCTGCCGCCGCTCCATGGGGCCTGTGATGGATCCATCTGGAGTTCCCCCGACAGAGTTCCTTCTGTATCCTCCAAAACAGATCGACAAGGATAGGTACTCACGGCCGTCACGACCTGATGAATCAGATGCAGCCGCCCATCTGGTGCGCGGCTGCCGCTGACGGGAAGTTCGTGAGAGAGGAGATAGAGCGTTCCCGTCACAATCCCATGCTCTTCATTCAGCGTCATCGTCCCATTCTTGGGGCCCATCTGGCTGTGCAGGACCACACGGTATTTCCTGAACATCACGCTCACCTCCGCTAATGTGTACGCATGCTATGGCACAGACTTGATTTTTATGCGCATCTCACACATCTCCCGCCGGATCTTACAGGCACACCAAAAAAGATAGTGAAGGCGGCAGAAATCCTCAATACACAAAGTCGGAAAACTGTGTCATTTTGCACACTTCAGCATATCTGCCGCAGAAAAAACAGCGTAAAGCAGGAATATCTGGAGGCTTGCGCTTTTTTTGAAAAATTGTTATACTAGCCACAAATCTCTGTTCTGTCTGAGGTGAGAACGATGGCAAACAGTGCCTCGGAGCGCACAAAACGGAATCTGGCCACCGCACTCAAAGAGAAGATGGCGAAAAAGCCTCTGGAGCAGATCACCATCCAGGAACTCGCTGAGGCGTGTGGGATGCAGCGCCGGGCCTTTTACTATCATTTTGAGGATATTTATGCTCTGGTGAAATGGATGTTCCAGCAGGAGGCAATCTCCCTTTTGCAGCAGCAGGAGGGTGCACTTCTCTGGCAGGAGGGTCTGTTGCAACTCTTCCACTATCTGGAGGAAAACAAGGCAGTGTGCCTCTGTGCACTGCGCTCCTCAGGCCATGATGCGCTCAAACGCTTTTTTGGGGCCGACCTGGAGGGGATCTTCAGCAAGGAATTGAAAAAAACAGCAGAGAGGCTGGATCTCCACCTAGACCCGGATGGCATTCCTCTTTTTGTGAGCGCTCTGGGCGGTATTATGGAAGCCTGGCTGCTGGATCTTTTCCCTGATACGCCGGAGAAAATGGTCAGCAGGATCAATGGCTTTTTACAGAGCCACATCTACGGTATGCAGGTGCTACAGCACCATCCGGAGTGGATCGGTCCCGCTTCATCACCAACGGGAGGTAAATAGGCCCCTCTTGACGTTGGCTGGCGGCCCCAGGAAGCGTCGGCTGGTCAGCAGCGGGTTTTCATAGAATCGGAGGCCTTGCAGGTCAGCCGGTTGAAGCGGCGCGGCTCCCGAAAGAGGAGCCGCGCCCATTTTTCACATTCACCATTCGCCCAGTATGTGACCCTACGGGAGGTGGAGCAGGTATTCACAAACGACGAAAAAGGCCTTGGCGCAGTCTCTCAAGCGTTTGATGGCGCAGAAGCCCTTATCCAAGATCACCATTGCCGATATCACCGAGGACTGCGGAATTAACCGCATGACCTTTTACTACCATTTTCAGGACATCTATGACCTCATTGAGTGGATCTGTCTTGAGGAGGGCGGGCAGGCCATCCAGGGCAAAACAACCTATCAGACCTGGCAGGATGGATTTGTTGCCTTATGCCGCGCCACTTTGGACAACCGGGTGTTTGTAGAAGGTGTTACCCATTCCCTGCAGCGGGAGTATATTGAAAACTACCTGCTCCGCATGATTTATGGGCTGCTTTACAATGTGGTGGAGGAACTGTCCATGGAGTATGGCCTTTCTCAGGCCAGCAAAGAGTACATCACAAATTTCTATAAATACGGCTTTGTGGGCGTTATGATGGACTGGGTGCGAAATGGGATGAAGGTAAAGTGCTCCCCAAGTCAAGGACAAATTCATTTGACCCATGGCGGCAGCATGCCGTCGGGGTATTCACCTGTGGTGATGTAACGGTAGTATTCATTTGGTGAGCGCTTCGCCAGATCCCATTGGCAGCGGTCGCGGTTGTAGTATTCCATCCAGCGGTCAATGGAGGTCTTTGCCTCCGCAAAGGATGTC
>URXS01000022.1 GCA_900551885.1 uncultured Oscillibacter sp. | reverse complement strand
CAGCATCCCCCAGGGGGGCGCGATCCCGGCGGCGTCCCTGGCCGCCAGGAAGAAGCACCGGGCCAGGGTGTGGCGCCGCTGGCCCTCCCGGTCAAAGTCGGAGCCGGTCAGGGGTGCTTCCAGCCGCCGGTCGGCGGCAGCTCCCTGGTAGCACAGCTCCACCCGGACCCGGCAGGTCTCCCCTGCCTCCTCCAAAGAGATCACGGCCCAGGTGTCGTCATCGGGCTGGATGGGCTCATAGACCGGCCGGGAAACAGGCTCATCAGGCTCTGCTCCACGGCGTAGCGCTCGTCGTGGCCGTGAAAGACCAGCTTCATGGGCGATCACCGGCCAGGGCCTGCAGCAGGAAGGGGTTGGTCCGTCGCTCCCGGTCCAGGGTAGTGGACTCCATGTGGCCAGGGTATACGGCCAGATTTCCCTCCAGCTTCCCCAGCCGCCGCAGGGAGGCCAGGATTTTGTCCATGGAGCCGCCAGGGAAGTCCGTCCTTCCGCAGGAGCCAGCGAACAGCGTGTCTCCGCAGAACAGGGCGTCGCCGCACCGCAGGGTGACGGAGCCCTCAGAGTGGCCGGGAGTGGCCAGCACACTGACCGTCAGGCCGCCCAGGTCCAGGGTGTCTCCCTCGTCGTAGTCAATCGCCCCGGGAACCGGCGGAAAGAGCTGGGAGAGGTAGGGGTCGCTGTCATAGGCGTCCCGGTGGTTGAGATACACAGGTACCTCCGGCCACAGCTTCCGCAGTGCCGCCACGGCGCCGGTGTGGTCGTAGTGGCCGTGGGTCAGGAGGATGGCCTGGGGGGCGCAGCCGGTCTCCGCCACGGCGGCGGACACCCGGTCAGCGTCTCCGCCGGGGTCGATAACGGCGCAGACCTGCTCATGGCAGAGAATATAGCAGTTGGTGCCGATGGGGCCCACGCACAGATGGCTGATTTTCATAGCTTGTTCTCCCTTCGGAGCGTGATGGTTCAGTGCTGGTCCGTGTCAAAGAGAATGGTCGCGGGGCCGTCGTTGCAGGAGTCCACCTGCATGTCGGCGCCGAATTCCCCGTGCTGGACATCAAAGCCCCGCTCCCGGCAGCAGGCCATAAAGTGCTCATAAAGCGGAATGGCCAGGTCGGGCTTGGCGGCGCCGGAGAAGCCGGGGCGGCGGGAGGAGGTGTCGGCGTACAGGGTGAACTGGCTCACCACCAGCAGCGCGCCGCCTACCTGCTCCAGGTTCCGATTCATTTTGCCGTTTTCGTCCTCAAAGACCCGCAGGTTGCAGATCTTCTCCGCCAGCTTCCGGGCCACCTCCTCGGTGTCCTGGGGGCCTATCCCCAGCAGTACCAGAAAGCCTCTGCCGATTTGGCCGTTGACCTGTCCGTCAATGGTGACGGAAGCCCGGGAAACCCGGGTCACCACTGCGCGCATATGCCGCACCTCTCTTTGTATATCCGATTGGTCGGATAGAAAATTCCGTTATAAACCACTTCATGGAGATAGGGTCCCGGCTCTGATCATGCAAAAAAGTCTGACTGAAAAGCCGGGGCCGGAGGTCACAGGAGATTTCCAAACTGCTCCGAACGCAAACCAGAGAAGCGTTTGCGGAGGAAAAAGGCGGAGCAGCGGAGGGAGTGACCTTTGCCTGAGAGGGCAAAGGGAAGGATCCGGAGCTTGTGACGCCGTCACCCTGCCGGTCGGTTCACCTTCAGCACACCGGAGATCTGGTTGAGCTTGTTCATCACCGTCAGCAGTTGGGCGTTGTCCCGAACTTTGATTTCCATGTGGATCATGGCAAAGTTGTCCTCGGTACTGCGGGAATTCAGCGCCGATACGTTGGTGTTGGTGGTGGACAATGCCGCGGAGATATCCAGCAGCAGGTTCCGCCGGTCCTTGCAGACCACCTCCAGAGAGGTGGGATAGCTGTCCAGCGTGTCGGTGCCCCAGGAGACTTTGATCCACCGGCCCTCCTGGCCGGGGGCGGAGCGGCGCTCCGGAGAGGCGTTGGGGCAGTCACACCGGTGGACGGACACGCCGTACCCCCGGGTGATGAAGCCGATGATGTCGTCACCGGGGACTGGGGTGCAGCACTTGGAGAACTTCACCAGGCAGTTGTCCAGGCCCTCCACAATGATGCCCTGTTCGCTCTTCACCCGCTTGGGGACGGCGGGCCGGGTCTGGTCCGGTTTGCCCTCCACCGCCACGGTGGCCTGCTTTTCCAACTGATGCTGCTTGGCGATCCGCTGCAACTCTCCGTGCATCCGGCTGACGGCCTTCTGGGCGGAGAAGCCGCCGTAGCCGATGGCGGCATACATTTCATCCAGAGAGCCGTAGGTGACTTTTTTCAGCAGGCCCGGCAGGTTCTCCGGGTCCAGAACGTCCTTCATGGGGATGCCGCAGTGCTTCAGCTCGGCCTCAAAGGCGGAGCGGCCATTGGCGATGTTCTCCTCCTTGCGCTCCTTCTTGAACCACTGGCGGATCTTGCTGCGGGCCTCGCTGGACTTGGCGATCTTCATCCAGTCCCGGCTGGGACCCTTGGCGGCCTTGGAGGTCATGATCTCCACGATGTCGCCGTTTTTCAGCACATGGTCAAAGGTGACGATGCGGCCGTTGACCTTGGCACCCACCATGTGATTGCCCACGGCGGAGTGGATGGCATAGGCGAAGTCAATGGGAGTGGCGCCGGCGGGCAGGTTCTGCACGTCGCCGTTGGGGGTGAAGACGAAGACCTCGTCGGCGAACATATCCACCTTCAGAGAGTGGATATAGTCCTCGGCGTCGGCGCCCTCCTGGTTCTCCAGCAGGCGGCGGACCCATTCGTACTTCCCCTCGGTGCCAGCGCCCTGGCCGCCCTGCTTGTATTTCCAGTGGGCGGCCACGCCGTACTCGGCGATCTCGTGCATCTCCCGGGTGCGGATCTGCACCTCGAAGGGGATGCCGTCGGTGCCCATGACGGTGGTGTGCAGGGACTGGTAGCCGTTGGGCTTGGGGGTGCCGATATAATCCTTGAACCGGCCCAGGATGGGCTTGTAGATGTCGTGGATGACACCCAGCACGTTGTAGCAGTCCCCCACGTTCTCCACGATCACCCGGAAGGCGAACAGGTCGAAGATCTCGTCCAGGGACTTGTTCTGGTTGAACATCTTCCGGTAGATGGAGTAGGGGTGCTTCATGCGTCCGTAGACGATGTGCTGGATGCCCAGTTCGTTGAGCCGGTCGTCGATCTGGACCTGGGTCCGCTGCATGAAGGCCTCGTATTCCTGGCGCTTGGCGTCCAGCTTGGAGACGATCTCCTGGTAGCCGATGGGGTCCAGGTATTTTAAGGACAGGTCCTCCAGCTCCCATTTGATCCGCTGCATGCCCAGCCGGTGGGAGATGGGGGCGTAGATCTCCATGGTCTCCAGGGACTTCTGCTTCTGCTTGGCGGGAGACTGATACTCCATGGTCCGCATGTTGTGGAGCCGGTCAGAGATCTTGATCAGGATCACCCGGATGTCCTTGCTCATGGCGATGAGCATCTTCCGCAGGTTCTCCATCTGCTCGTCTTCCTTGGTGGCGTACTGGATCCGGGTCAGTTTGCTGACTCCTTCCACCAGGTCGGCAATGGTGGGCGAGAAGAGTTTACTGATCTGCTCGTGGGTGGCGGGGGTGTCTTCGATGACGTCGTGGAGCAGGGCGGCCATAATGGACTCGGAGTCCAGCTTCAGCTCCTCCGCCACGATCTGGGCCACCGCCAGCGGGTGGATGATATAGGGCTCGCCGCTTTTGCGCTTCTGGCCCTCGTGGGCCTTCTGGGCGAATTCAAAGGCGGCGCGGATCTGGTCGAAATCGGCGGAGGGGTTGTATCCCCGGACGGTTTTTACCAGGTTTTCATATTGTTCTTGAATGGTCATGGGCGGTCACCTCTTGGCTCCCCGGTAGCTGGCCGCAACCGGGAAAGATAGGGGCAGGCGAACAGATCCACCTTCCCCTGGGTGGGATTCAGGCACAGGCGCATCCGGTCGCCCTCCCGGTTCAGGGAGATCAGCCCCCGCTCCTGGAATACCACCAGGGCCAGGGCGGACCGGAGAAAGCTCTCGCAGCCGCCGGAGAGCACCGACAGCCGCCGCAGGAAGGGCAGGGCGTTTTCCTCCGCCTTCCCCTGCCGCAACTGCCGCTCCAGAGCGGTCCAGCAGGCGGCAAACTGCCCCCGGGAGGCCCACAGCCGGGCCTTTTCCTGGCTGGTCAGCGTCTCGCCCGCCACCAGGCGGTCAATCAGCTCCAGGTCCGCCGCCTCGTGGCGGCTGGGGGTCAGGGAGGGGCGCAGGTCGATGAGCTGCAATTGCAGCGTGGTGGTGCCCCGGAAGGTGTTGGCCTGGAGATAGAAGGCGGCATCCACCCGCATACCGGCGATCACGCCGCACTCCGACTCCGTCATGGAGAAGAAGATGGCGTCGAACCGGGTGGCGCCCTTGGACAGGCGCAGCTTCAGGTGTTTGCCCTGGCCCACGGACTGGAGGGAATCCACCGTGGCGCCCAGCAGGGCGAACACAGGCCGGGGATTCCCGGAGCCATAGGGCTCCAACTGGTCCAACTGTTCTACCTCCGCCAGTGTCACGGCGGCAGGAGAGGTGATGGCGGCGTCCACGTCCAGGGAGGCCACCGGCCGCTCGCCGCCGGAGGCGGTGCGGACATAGCGGTTCATCCGGGTGCGGAAGGCGTCGATGTTGCTCTCTTGAATGGTGAAGCCGGCGGCCAGCTCATGGCCGCCAAAGCCCTCCAGCAGGTCGGAGCAGGACTCCAGCGCCGCGAACAGGTTGAACCCGCCGTAGGAGCGGCAGGAGCCCTTGCCGGTGCCATCCTTCAGGTGGATCATAAAGCTGGGGCAGGCGTACTTCTCACTGAGGCGGGAGGCCACGATGCCCACCACGCCCTGGTGCCAGTGCTCACTGGAGAGGACCAGGGCGCTGCGTTCTTCGCTGGGAAGGTGTTCGATTTTCTCGGTAGCGTCGGCGCAGATGGCCTGTTCCACCATCTGCCGCTCCCGGTTCAACTGGCACAACTGCCGGGCCAGTTCTTCCGCCCGGGCGGGATCGTCGGTCTCCAGCAGGTCCGCGGCCAGATCCGCCGCACCCATGCGGCCGGCGGCGTTGATCCGGGGCGAGAGCACGAAGCCGATCTGAATGGAGGACACCGGCTTGCCGGCCAGGCCCGCCTCCCGCAGCAGGGCGTGGATGCCCACAAAGTCCGTGTGGGGCAGGGCCTTCAGGCCGCAGTAGACGATGGTGCGGTTCTCCCCCTCCATCCGCATGACATCGGCGATGGTGCCGATGGCGGCCAGGGTGCAGTACCGGGCGAAGAGGGCTTCCTCCCGGCTGCGGCCACCCAGGGCCAGCACCAGCTTCAGCGCCACGCCCACCCCGGCCAGATGCTTGAAGGGATAGGGGCAGTCCGGCCGGTGGGGGTCCACCACCGCCACGGCGGCGGGCAGGGTCTCCTTGCACTCATGATGGTCCGTCACCACCACATCCATACCCAGGGAGGCGGCAAAGGCCACCTCCTCATTGCCGGTAATGCCGCAGTCCACGGTGATCATCAGCGTGGCGCCCCGGTCCCGCAGGGACTGGATGGCATCCCGGCTGAGGCCGTAGCCGTCCTCCACCCGGCGGGGGATATACCGCAGGCAGTGGGCGCCGCAGCGGCGGAGATAGTCCATCAGCAGCACCGTAGAGGTGATGCCGTCCACGTCATAGTCGCCGAAGACGGCGATGGTCTCCCCATCGCTGAGGGCCCGCTGGATCCGGGCCACGGCCTTATCCATATCCTGCATCAGCATGGGGGACAGGGACAGGCTCCGCTCCCGCTCCAGGGCGGCTGCGGCGTCCTCCGCCGTGGTGACGCCTCGGGCCGCCAGCACCGTGGACAGCAGATAGGGGTAGCCGGCGCTTTGCAGCCGGTCCACGTCTGCCGCCGCAGGGGCGCCGATGTTCCACTTCTTGAATTTCAAAGACGTCCCCTCCTTTCCGCAGGCAGACAGTCATAGTAATCCATAATAACTAACCTATTATAGCAGGCAAGATGTGAAAGGTAAAGAAAAATTCTGGATGGTGGCGTTTTTTGATCCTGCGGAGGCGGGATTCGACAGGGTTGATTTGACTATGGTGGAGGATTCTGTTACAATAGCCGCTGTATTATGGCCCCTGAAGTGCCGGGAAAGGCGGATTTTCGCCCCGGCGAGGCCAAAATATGAACAAAGGAGCGAATGAAATCAACATGAAACGAAGGTTGCAACGCCTGTGTTCCTGCGCCCTGCTGTGTGCTTTGCTGCTGGCGGCGCTGCCGCTGCCCCTTGGTCAGGGGCCTGTCCCTGCCCTTGGCCGCTGCCTGCGGCGGCTGCCTCCACCGGCTTTTCCGACGTGCCCGCCACCCACTGGGCGGCGGATGAGATCCGCCGGGCCGGGGAGCTGGGGCTGTTTCAGGGAGACAGCCGGGGCCGCTTTGGCCTTGGAAATTCCATGACCCGCGGCGCCTTTGCCGTGGTGCTGTGCCGCCTGTTCGGCTGGGAGATGGAGACGCCCGAAACCGGGTCCTACACCGACAACCAGGACACCTCCGCATGGTATTACAGCGCGGTGGAGACCGCCTACGCCCACGGCGCCGTCACGGACCAGACCGACGCCTTCCGGCCTAATGATGCCATTACCCGGGAGGAGGTGGCTGTCATGCTGGTGCGGGCCATGGGCTACGGCACTATTGCGGGCCTTACCCAGGAACTGGATCAGCCCTTCACCGATGTGAGCACCAATGTGGGCTATATCACCATGGCCTATGAGCTGGGTGTGATCAGCGGCACCTCCGACACCACCTTCTCCCCGGACAAGACCGCCACCCGGGAGCAGGCGGCGGTGATGCTGATGCGGGTGTATGACAAGTATTTTCAGGCCAGCCTGGAGCGGACGGGAATCGTCTCCTCCGCTGAGGGGCTGATGGACCTGACCGGCTATACCACCGTGGCCGTGGCGGCCCAGCGGATGATCTACGCCGGCGGCACAAAACTGATTACCACAATGGAGGACGAAGCGGTTTCCGCCGTCCGGTCCGCGGCAAAGGCCGCCGGAGCGGTGCAGCTCCTGTATGTCTCCGGCACGGGCACCGCGCTGAAGGACAGTGCGGGCAGCACGGTTTCCCTGCTGGCTGACGCGGTAAAGGCGGGCGGTTATGACGGACTGTTTTTGGATGTGGCGCAATTGGGAATGAAGCAGATGCGCAGCTTCACCACCTTGGTGGAGGCCCTGCACAAGGCCCTGGGAGACAAGCTGCTGTATGTTATGGTGGAGGCCCCCGCCTGGAGCGGCCAGCCCTATGACGGCTATGATTATGCAGCTCTGGCCCAGGCGGCGGACAAGCTGGTGGCCCGGTTGGCACCCTATGTCCAGGAGGTGGAGGGATTCCCCGTGGCGCCCCAGGAGCCCCTGGAGGAGGTCTACTACGCCCTGGCAGAGCTGAAGGAGCAAGTGGGCGGAGAGAAGCTGAGTTTGCTGCTGACCACCACTGGCTCCCTCTGGACCGGCGGAAAAGAGGCGGGCACGCTGACTGCCGCCCAGATCCAGGAGCTGCGGCAGTCCCTTTTCACTGAGGAGTATTACTCCGGCCGCTACGCCTGCGCGTACCTGACGGACGCGTCGGAAGAGGAGCTGCGGGTGGCATGGTACCTGGATGGGACCGCTGTGGCCCAGCGGGCCCGGATGGCGGCCTTCTTCGGTGTGGAGGAGCTGTGCTTCAGTGATTTGAGCTCCATGGCCGCCTACGAGGACTATGATCTGCTGGAAGGCCTGAATTGAGCAGTTCCTTGGAAACTCCGAAAAAGAAAACCGCTCCCGCCAACAGGCGGGAGCGATTTTTTCTCTATCAAGCAGGGATTACAGGAATTTCTGCATCCCGTCGGTGGCAGAGGAGATATCGGCGCTGATGGTAACGGTGAACTTGATGTTGTTGCGCTCACCGAACAGATCCAGCCAGTTGAGGAAGTCCTCGGTCTCCTTGCCCACATCCTGGCCCACGGTCTTGCACAGGTTGTCGATGAACACGTGGGAGATGTCGTAGTTTCCAGCGTACAAGCCGCTGATAAAGCCGCGGAACAAATCGTAATTGTTCAGCTTATATTCCTGCGCGTCGATCAGGCGGATGTGGTAGTGGATGTCATAAGTCATATTGCGGTTGGCCTCGATGCATACCACGTTGCCGGGCTCGTCCTTCGCCGCGTTGTTAATCAGTTCGATGAGCTGTTTGGTCTTGCCGGAACCCTTCACGCCCATAATCAATCTGACCATATCAAATCACTCCTGTCAAATAGAATTGCCGGGGGAAAACGGTTTGCTGTTATGTTCAGCATAGCATAAGATCCGGTAAAATACAATGGAAAAACTGAAAGAAAAACTTTGTTTACAAAATCCAGACGATGAAACCGTAATTTCTGGAATCGGTACCGGATTTGCCCGGCCAGCGGAAAAACTGAAATACCATGGAAAACCGCCGCCACGGGGGTGGCTTTCGCAGGCGCGTCTGACCGTATCGGCACAAGGCTGTCGCGGCAGTTCTGGACGCAGGGCAGTGCGCTCCGGGCAGAAAGACCGCTTTGGCGTTGTTTCCGCATATTTTCCGGATGGGGATAAACCTCTCAAAACCTGCTCAGCCTGGCGAAAGGAGCTTTCGCCAGGCTGAGCGGCGCCTCCGGGCGCAGAATGTCTGTTATTTGCCCAGCTTGGATTCCAACTCAGCCCGGCGGTCCTCGTAACCAGGCTTGCCCAGCAGGGCGAACATGTTCTTTTTGTAGGCCTCCACGCCGGGCTGGTCAAAGGGATTCACGTCCAGCAGATAGCCGGACAGGCCGCAGGCGTATTCAAAGAAATAGATCAGCTCGCCCAGGTCACCGGCGGTGCGGCCGCCGGCCTCCACGATCACGTTGGGCACGCCGCCCTCGGTGTGGGCCAGCAGGGTGCCCTCCATGGCCCGGTCCCGGATGAAGTCCATGGACTTGCCGGCCAGGAAGTTCAGGCCATCGCCGTCCTGCTGGTCCGCCGGCACGGTCATCTGGCGCTGGGAGGCGCCCAGACGCACCACGGTCTCAAACATCAGCCGTCTGCCCTGTTGTATGTACTGGCCCATGGAGTGCAGGTCCGCGGTGAATTCCACGCTGGCCGGGAACAGGCCCTTGCCATCCTTGCCCTCGCTCTCGCCGAAGAGCTGCTTCCACCACTCCGCCATAAAGCGGAAGGCGGGGTCATAGCAGGCCAGCAGCTCGATGGAGCGGCCGGAGCGGTACAGCTCGTACCGGATGGCGGCGTATTGCCACGCCGGGCATTGATAGGAGGGATCGGCGCACACCTCCATCATCCGGGCGGCACCGGCCATCAGCGCCTCAATGTCCACACCCGCCACGGCAATGGGCAGCAGACCCACGGCGGTCAGCACGCTGTACCGGCCGCCCACCTCGTCGGGCACCACGAAGGTCTCCCAGCCCTCGGCGTCCGCCAGGGACTTCAGGGCGCCACGGTGTTTGTCGGTGGTGGCGTAGATCCGCTGCCGGGCGCCCTCCTTGCCGTACCGCTCCTCCAGAGCGGCCCGGAAGAAGCGGAAGGCCACGGCGGGCTCGGTGGTGGTGCCGGACTTGGAGATGACGTTGACAGAGAAGTCCACGCCCTCCAGCAGGTCCAGCACCTCGCCCATGGCGTCGGAGCTGAGGCCGTTGCCCACGAAGTAGACATTGGGGGTGCTCTTCTTTTTCAGGTTGTAGTTGGGGGAGCACAGGCAGTCGATGACGCCCCGGGCGCCCAGATAGGACCCGCCGATGCCGATGACCACCAGGGCCTGGGAATTGCCCTGGATGCGGGCGGCGGCGGCCTGGATGCGGGCGAATTCCTCCCGGTCATAGTCCCGGGGCAGATGGACCCAACCGGTGAATTCTCCACCGGCACCAGAGCCGTTTTGCAGCTTCTCATGGGCCCGCTTCAGGCGGGGCAGCAGGGCCTCCTCATAGGGAAGGGGCAAAAAGGTTTGCATTTGAAACAACTTCACATCCAGCATGGCAATGGTCCTCTCTTTCGTAATGACGCCGCAACAGGCGCCGCCGGCTGGTAAGAAGAGGAATTTTACCCCCGCCGGTCGGTCATGTCACTTTGCTTCTAAATTATACCACCCCACCACCTCCGACACAAGAGAAAAACGTCGGACGGTGCCGTTCCCCGTCTCAGGCGGACAGCAACGCCATCCGCAGCATCCGCAGCAGCATCTGGCCGAAAGTGATCCGGGGGATCTCCTCCCCTGCCAGGATGGGGATCTGGGCGATGGCCTCCTCTCCGCAGGTGACGGTCAGGGTCCCCAACTGGTCCCCCACGGCCACCGGCGCCTCCACCGATTCCGCCAGTTCCACCGTCTGGGTCAGATTCCCGGCCTGGGTCTTTTCCACCAGCAGGTGGTCCCCCTCCCCCAGCACCGGCTGAACGGTGGCCTGAGTGCCCAGAGACACCGGCACCGGCGCCAGAGGCGTCTGGGGTGCTACGGAGGCCAGGGCGTAGGTGGCAAAGCCGTAGTTCAGCAGGGCCTGGGCGTCCTCGAATCGCTGGGCGGAGGTGGAGCCCTTCATGATCACCGCGATCAGCTCCATGCCGTCCCGCTCCGCCGTGGCGGAGAGACAGTACAGGGCGCTGTCGGTGGAGCCGGTTTTCAGGCCTGTGGCGCCCTCGTAAAAGCGGATCAGCCGGTTGGTGTTCACCAGGGAGGACGCCCCGTTCCGAAGAGAGTCCATCCAGATGGTGGTGTACTGGCGAATGTCCGGGTGATTCAAAATCAGCTCCCGGCTCATCAGGGCGATGTCATAGGCGGAGGTGACATGGCCCTCGGCGGGCAGGCCCGTGGCGTTTTTGAAGGTGGTATCCGCCATGCCCAGCTCCGCCGCCCGCTGGTTCATCCGGTCCACAAAGGCCTCCTCGCTGCCTGCCACGGCCTCGGCCAGGGCTACAGCGCAGTCGTTGGCGGACACCACGCATACCGCCTTGAGCATGTCGGACACGCTCATCTGCTCATTTTCCTCCAGCCAGATCTGGCTGCCGCCCATGGAACAGGCGTGGGCGGAGGCGGTGACGATGTCGTCGTAGTGAAGGGTCCCGGCGTCGATGGCCTCCATGACCAGCAGCAGCGTCATCACCTTGGTGACGCTGGCGGGCTCCAGCTTGGCGTGCTCGTCCTTGGCGAAGAGCACCGTGCCGGTCTCCTTCTCCATCAGCAGCGCCGAGGGCGCCTCCACCTCCAGAGCACCGGCGCCGGTGGTCAGAATCAGCACCGCGCACAGCAGCGTGACAAATCGTTTCATGTCCATCCCCCTTTGCAACGTTGCTACACTCTATGAGGGGACGGGGACATTCATGACGGGCCGTCAATTTTCGGGTTGCATTTTGACAGTGGGTGTGGTATCATACACTTCAGACCCGCGGCTGTAGTTCATCGGTAGAACGGCAGCTTCCCAAGCTGCATAGGTGGGTTCGACTCCCATCAGCCGCTCCATAAAAAGGACCACACCCTCGGGTGTGGTCCTTTTTATGGACAGATGCCGTGAGGCTCCAGACCGCCGGACAGGACCGGGGCAGACGGCTGCGGATAAGGGAGAAAAGCCAGGGCGCGCCATCAGGCGCGCCCTGGCTTGCGTTTCAGGGGGGATTATTTGCCGTACTGCTCCATACGCCAGACAATGGCGGAGAGCTGGCCACGGGTCAGGGTGTTGTTGGGCCGGTAGGTGCTGGTACCGTTGCTGAAATAGCCCTCCACGATGCCGGCGGCATTCAGGGCCCGCACGGAGGCATCCGTGGTGTCGGTAAAGGGCTGCACGCTGGAGAGGTTGGAGGTATCCAGCTTCATGGCGCCGGCGGCGATCTGGGCCACCTGCTGCCGGGTGATGGGCTTGCTCAGATTCACGTCGCTGCGGGTGATGATGCCGTCAGCCTGGGCCTTGGCCAGATAGCCACTGAACACGTTGGAATTCACGGCGGGCTGCTCGGGGTAGCCGGCGGCCAGCATGATCAGCTTCAATGCCGCGCCGTAGGTGACGGTATTATCCGGCTTGAAGGAGCCGTCGGCATAGCCGTCGATGACGTTGGCGTCGCTGAGCTCCACCACGTACTTATAGCACCAGGTGGAGGTGGACACGTCCTTAAAGCTCTTGGCGGTATTGAGGACGCCCAGGGAGAACAAGCCTGTGGCGAAAGCCGTGCCGCTGCTGTTGTAAGCCACATAGGGGATCTGCACGGAGCCGGTAAAGGTGGAGTTGGGCACGAACCGGAGCTGGCTGATCTGCTGGGTACCGGAGCCATAGGTATAAAGGGCATTGCTGGTGGCCCGGACGGAGCCGGAGCCTACATACACGGTGCCCTGAGAGGCTGCAGGCAGGGACAAGAGCTGGATACTGTTCAGGGCCACGCCACTGGCGGAGGAAACCGCGCTGTAAATGGCGCTGGCCGGGAAGGACACGGCGGAGTTCCGCTGGGTCACCCCGTAGACCTCCGACACGGTGGTGGAGTTGACACTGATCAGGATGTTGCCGCTGACGGAGCGGGAGCCGCTGCCATAGGCGGTAAAGGGAATGACATCGCAGTAGTTGTTGCCGGCAGGCACGTAGGTCAGCTCCGTCAGTGCGTACTGGGCTGTGGAGACAGGGCTGAAATAGAGCACCTGGCTGTTGTAGTTGGAAGAGGACAGCCGCAGGCTGGTAGAGATGCCGTACTTGCTGGCGCCGTAATAGTTGTAGTACAGGCTACCGGTGGTAGGCGCCCCGCCCAGAGTCACGTATTGCAGCGTGTAGCCGGGGTTGCTCTTGCTGAAGTACCGGGCGATGTCGTTGGCGTTGATCTGGACCTTGGAGCCGTAAGTGGTGGCGTAGCGGATCTCGCCGGAGACGATGGAGGAGCTGGTGGACTTGCCGGCAGTAATGGTCAGCTTGCCATCCACATAGCGGCTGGAATTGTAATAGGCCCGGAAGGTCAGCGTCACGTCATCCTTGAAGTTCCGGTCGGCCACGAAGGTCAGATCATCCAGGTCATACTCCTCGTAGTATTCGTCATAGGAGCCGTCGTAATAGAAGGTGTAGCTGCTCAGGTTGCTTCTGGTCAGGGTCTTTTCGTTCTTGCCGCCGTAATCGTAGTAGAGCGTGCCCTGGGCGAAGGCGGAAGAGTCGGGCCGGTCGAAGACCACATAGCGCAGAGAACCGGTGGAGTTTTTGTCAAAGAATTTATAAAAGTCATCCTCATCCAGGTTCACCCGGCCGCCGGCCTCCACCTCATAGGTGAAGTCCGCCTTGGCAGAGCTGGACTTCCCGGTGGTAATGGTCAGCTTGCCGTCCACATAGCGGCTGGAGTTGTAATAGGCCCGGAAGGTCAATGTCACATCGTCCTCAAAATCCTTATCGGCCACGAAGGTCAGATCGTCCAGGTCGTACTCCTCGTAATATTCGTCATAGGAGCCGTCGTAGTAGAAGGTGTAGCTGCTTAGATTGCTTCTGGTCAGGATTTTCTCGTTCTTTCCACCGTAATCGTAGTAGAGCGTACCTTCGGAGAAAGCGGAGGAGTCGGGGCGGTCAAAGACCACATAGCGCAAGGACCCGCTGGAGGAGTTCTTGTCGAAGAAATCATAGAAGTCGTCCTCGTCCAGGTTCACCCGGCTGCCAGCCGCCACCTCATAGGTCAGGTCTGCTTTGGCGGAGCTGGATTTGCCAGCGGTGATGACAAGAGTGCCATCCACATAGCGGCTGGAATTGTAATAGGCCCGGAAGGTCAACGTCACATCGTCCTCAAAATCCTTGTCAGCCACGAAGGTCAGATCGTCCAGGTCGTACTCCCCATAGTATTCATTATAGGAGCCGTCGTAGTAGAAGGTGTAGCTGTTCAGATTGCTCCTGGTCAGGATTTTCTCGTTCTTTCCGCCGTAGTCATAGTAGAGCGTACCTTCGGAGAAAGCGGAGGAGTCAGGCCGGTCGAACTCCACATAGCGCAAGGACCCGCTGGAGGAGTTCTTGTCGAAGAATTTATAAAAGTCGTCCTCATCCAGATTGATCCGACCGCCGGCCGCCACCTCATAGACCACCTTATTGTTGGAGGTGGTGGAAGAGGATTTTCCGGTGGTGATGGTCACCGTACCATCCACATAGCGGCTGGAGCTGTAATAAGCCCGGAAGGATAGTGTCACATCATCCTCGAAATCTCTGCCGGCCACGAAGGTCAGGTTATCCAGATCATACTCTTCGTTTTTCCCGTCATAGCTGCTGTCATAGTAGAAGGTGCCGCTGGCAAGGGAGCTCCGGGTAAAGGAGGTCTCATCCCTTCCACCGTAGTCATAGTAGAGTGTCCCCTCGGAGAAGGCAGAGGAATCGGGCCGGTCGAACTCCACATAGCGCAGGGTGCCGGAGGAGGCGTACTTATTGAAGAAAGCATAAAAATCGTCCTCATCCAGGTTCACCCGGCCGCCGGGAGATACCTGGTAGGTGATATCGCCCGCGCTGCCGCTGCTACTGCTGCGCATGGTCATGGAGCAGACATCACACCGGCCATCCCGGTTTGCATCCACATGTGTGCCCCGGGAGGTGGGGTCCTCTGCCCCGCACTTGGAACAGACTCTCCAATGATAGGTGTCATTGTAAGTGTAATTGTAGAACGTGTGCGGTAGCGTGGCGACGTTTTCAACGCCCACCGCCCCGCAGGTATCGCAGGTATAGACCCGCATGCCGGTCTTGGAACAGGTGGGTTCCCAGTAGACCGACAGGGTGGTGGAGGTATGGGGGCAGTCGGCTTTGCCGCCGGTCCAGGTGACAGCAGCGCCCGCCATCGGGATCATACTCACCATCAGAGTCAGGGCCAGCAGAACTGCCGGCAGTTTTGTACGGAAAAATCGTTTCATCTGGAATCCCTCCATTTGATTACACGGATTTTACGTTAACCTATTACTTCTCCTTGTACCATATCGAAAAGCGCTCTTGCAATCATGAACAAATTGTGAACGAATGCTCCTTTTTTAAAAAAATTTTTGAAGGCTGTCCGCAAGGGGAAGATTCGCCGGTTTTTTTCGCATTTTTCTTTACAAATTCTGTTTCCTCCTATATAATACTATGGCTAATGAAATTCTATGGATGGAGAAATCGTCATGGCCTTGATCGAATACGACGAATACAAGCAGAAATTGCGGGAGCTGGGGCCGGAACTGGACAAGCTCTCTGCCGCCCTGGATATGGACGGCGCCCAGGCGGAGGCGGCCAAGCTGGAGGATGAGACTGCCCAGGATGGCTTCTGGAACGATCTGGAGCGGTCCCAGAAGGTTCAGCAGCGGCTCAAGCAGTTGCAGAACAAGATCGCCCGCCACAAGAAGCTGGTGAGCGAGTGGGAGGATCTGACCGCCCTGTGTGAGATGGGCCAGGAGGCGGAGGACGAAGAGCTGCTCTCCGAGCTGAAAGAGGGCTATGCCACTTTGGAGGAAAAGGTGGAGGAGACCCGGCTGACTACCCTGTTGTCCGGAGAGTATGACGCCAACAGCGTTATTCTGACCTTCCACGCCGGTGCCGGTGGCACCGAGGCCCAGGACTGGGCCCAGATGCTCTACCGGATGTATACCCGCTGGGCGGAACGCCACGACTTTGCCTGGAAGACCCTGGACTACGAGGAGGGGGACGAGGCCGGCATCAAGTCTGCCACCATCTCCATCGAGGGGGAGAACGCCTACGGCTTCCTGAAGAGTGAGAACGGCGTCCACCGTCTGGTGCGGGTGTCTCCCTTTGACGCCAACGCCCGCCGGCAGACCTCCTTTGCCGCGGTGGAGGTCATGCCGGAGATCGAGGACGACAACTCGGTGGAGATCCGGCCGGAGGACATTGAGATGCAGGTCTACCGGGCCAGCGGCGCCGGCGGCCAGCACGTCAACAAGACCTCCTCCGCCGTGCGGCTGATCCACAAGCCCACCGGCGTGGTGGTGGCCAGCCAGCAGGAGCGCAGCCAGGTCCAGAACCGGGAGAACTGCATGAAGATGTTGCGGGCCAAGCTGATGGAGCTGAAGGCTCAGCAGCACGCGGAAAAAATTTCCGACATTAAGGGTGTGCAGATGAAGATCGAGTGGGGCAGCCAGATCCGCTCCTACGTTTTCATGCCCTATCAGATGGTGAAGGACACCCGCACCGGCTATGAGACCGGCAACATCGACAGCGTGATGGATGGCGATCTGGATGGGTTCATCAACGCCTATCTGACCCAGTTGGCCACCGGTGAACTGAAAAAGTAAGCCCCAAAAGGCGTGGCCTTGCGCCACGTCCTTTTTGTGGAAAAAGTGCTTTGCGGATTTGATAAATCCATTGAGAGACGAGAAAGGATGAGAGAAAAATGGAACGTCAATCCTCTTCCGCCGCCCCCCAGGAGAATAAAATGGGCGTGCAGCCTGTGGGCCGGCTTCTGGCCAGCATGGCGATTCCCATGATGATTTCCATGTTGGTTCAGGCTCTTTATAACGTGGTGGACAGTGTGTTCGTGGCCCAGATCAGCGAGGACGCCCTGAACGCCGTGTCCCTGGCGTTTCCCCTGCAGAATCTGATGATCGCCGTGGGCTCCGGCACCGCCGTGGGTATCAATGCCCTGCTGTCCCGCTCCCTGGGCGAGAAAAACCAGGCCATGGCGGACCGGGCCGCCAACACCGGCATTTTTCTGTCCCTGTGCAGCTTTGTACTCTTTGCCCTGATCGGTATTTTCCTGTCCCGGCCCTTCTTCCTGGTGCAGGCCGCGGGGGAGGACGCCATCGTGGAGTATGGCACCCAGTATGCCAGCATCTGCCTGGGCTGCTCGGTCGGTGTGTTCTGTCAGTTCTGCTTTGAGCGGCTGCTGCAATCCACCGGCCGCACCTTCTTTGCCATGTGCACCCAGTTGATCGGCGCCCTGATCAACATTGTCATGGACCCTATTTTGATCTTCGGCCTCTTCGGCGCTCCCCGGATGGAGGTGGCCGGTGCGGCTGCGGCCACAGTGCTGGGGCAGGTGATCGCCGCCTGCATTGCCTTGATCCTGAACATCAGGTGTAATCCCGATGTCAACATCAGCCTCCGGCAGGTCCGCTGGGACCGCCGGGTCGCCGGGGAGATCTACCGGGTGGGCTTCCCCTCCATCGTCATGCAGTCCATCAGCTCGGTGATGGTCTTTGGCATGAACAAGATCCTCTTCAGCTTCACCAAAACGGCTACCGCCGTGTTCGGCGCTTACTTCAAGTTGCAGAGCTTTGTGTTCATGCCGGTGTTCGGTCTCAACAACGGCATGGTGCCTATCGTCAGTTATAACTACGGCGCCGCCCGTCTGGACCGGGTCAAACGGACCGTAAAGCTGGCCATCATTGCTGCCATGTGCATCATGACAGTCGGCTTTGTCGTGTTCCAGGCCATCCCCGGCACGCTGCTGCGCTTTTTCAGCGCCTCCGACGAGATGCTGCAGATCGGCAATGTGGCCCTGCGCATCATCAGCTTCTCCTTCCTGCTGGCTGGGTTCTGCGTCATCACCGGCTCTGTGTGTCAGGCGATCGGAAACCCCATTCACAGCCTGATCGTCTCTGTGGCCCGGCAGTTGGTGGTACTGCTGCCGGTGGCGTGGTTGCTGTCCCTGACCGGCCGGCTGGAGCTGGTGTGGGTGGCCTTCCCGGTGGCGGAGCTGATTTCCCTGACCCTCAGCATCATCTTCCTGCGCAAGACCATGCGGACGGTGGAGGCCCGTATCGGCAACAAAGCTGCCTGACAACACATATGAATGAAAACGGCGGAGACGAAAGCCTCCGCCGTTTTTTCCTCTGTTTTTCCTCCGCTCCAAAGGACAGGAGTGCGAGGCACTTCCATGAAGGAGGGAGAGGTACGGTCACCGTGCGGAATGCCATTTCCGAAACAGCACGGCCTGACCCTTTGCAAAGAAACGAAAACAGGCGCCCCGCGAAAGCCGGGCGCCTGTGGGGCGTGGGGACGCTTACAGATTGTTGTCCAGGACGGAGGTGAAGGCTCCGGCGGGCATGACGCCCACCTTCCGGTCAAACTCCTTGCCGTTCTTCAGGAACACCACGGTGGGGATGCTCATGACGCCGAAGCGCCGGGCCAGATCCGGCTCCTCGTCCACGTTCACCTTGCCCACCAGGACCTTGCCCTCGTACTGATCGGCGATGGACTCCACCACCGGGGAGAGCATCTTGCAGGGGCCGCACCAAGAGGCCCAGAAATCCACCATGGCCAGGGGGGCCGCCTCCACGGCGGCGTCAAACTCAGAGGTGTTGAAATGTTTGATTGCCATTGCTCATTACTCCTTTATATGATTATTTTTGAAATCGTTGTATGTTTCGCAGGACTCCCTACAGAGGGTACCCGCCTGCGCCGTGCTTCATGCGCCTAGCCTTTTCTGGCCTGCCGCTCCAGGTCCGAGACGTAGGCGGCGGCGCTCTGGCCGGCGATCAGCCCTTCTCCGGCGGCCTTTACCGCCTGGAGGGGCCCACCGGTGCAGTCCCCGGCAGCGAAGAGGCCCGGCAGATTGGTGGCCATCCGGCGGTCCACCGCCACATAGCCCTTCTCCACCGCCAGGCCCGGGAACAGATCCGTGGGGGCCAGGGTGGGCCGCAGAATGAACACGCACGCCACCTTCGCCGTCTTTCCGTCGCAGGTGACGGAGCGGACGCGGTCGGTTCCCTGGATCTCGCAGGTCCGGGGCCGGTCGAAGTAGGTGACGCGGCAGCCGATCCGCTCCAAAAATTCCGCCTCCTGCCGGGCGGAGTCGCTGTAACCCAGCACCGCCACGTCCTTTTCCCGGTAGAGCATCCCGTCGCAGGTGGCGCAGTAGCTGACGCCCCGGCCCAGGAACTCTGCCTCACCGGGGAACTTCTTCCCCCGGGCCACGCCCGCCGCCAGAATGATGGCTTTGGCGTTGTACATGTCGGGCCCCACGCTGACGTACCAGGCGTCCGGCATCTGGACGGAGGAGAGAACCCGCCCCGTCAGGAATTCCGCACCAGAGCGCTCCGCATGGCGGTGCAGGGTCGTCAGCAGCTCTGCTCCGGAGACACCCGGCAGACCCGGATAGTTATCCACCCGCTCCGCCGGCCACAGGGGATTTTCCTCCAGAGGATTGGAGACCACCAGGACACTGCGGCCCCGGGCCCGGACGTTGACCGCTGCGGACAATCCCGCCGGGCCACCGCCGATCACCAGAATGTCACAGGACATATGTAGAGGCCTCCTCTCCCATCAGTATCGCCACCACGCCGGCAGCCACCGGCGAGGATACGTGATAGATCACTTCGTTGCCGGACCGCTCCGTGGACACCACGCCCGCCGCCCGCAGCTTCTGCAAATGCTGGGAGATGCAGGACTGGGACATGCCCGTGGCCCGCTCCATGCAGGAGACGTTGTGGCAGCCTCGGCGCAACAGCCCGTGGACGATCCGCAGGCGGACGGGGTTGGACAGGGCCTTCAGCAGCTCCGCCCGCTCCTGGTAATCGATCTGTACATCCATCCTTTGCACCGTCCTTTCTGCTTCCTGCTTGCAATATTAGAGTATCATAATGTTATCATTATAAAAGTAGCTTTTGCAACAATTTAAAAATTTTCTTGTAGCTGATCACGGGGCCTGACCGGCGCTGCCGGCCGCTTTGGGCCGGCACAGGTACCAGGCGCCGTCCAGCAGGAGAGCCAGCCCCTCCTCCGTTTCCGCCACGGGCGTGCCGGGCGGGCAGCAGTTGGCCTGGCCGTTTTCCCGGGGAAAGGTCTCTGTTTCAGCGGTGACAGTCCCGATGACGGCGCTCTCCGGGACATCGTCCGCCTCCTGAACGGACAAATAATAAATTGTGTCGTTCCACATCAGGGCGGAGGCATAGTCTGTCTCCGTGTCACTGGCGCAGCCGGTCAGCCACAGGATCAGCACCAGCAAAGCTAGATGTCTTTTCATTGACGCAGTCTCCTCTCTGTCAGGGAAGCTGTATACAGATAAAGACGAAAGAAACCGGCCAGGGTTTTGGACCCGCGCTGAAAATTCCCGGCCTGAAGAGGAAACAGGGCGGTTGCTTTTGCTGCCGGAGTTTGATACACTGATTCTGCAAAGCAATGGGAGCCGGCGGGACATCCCACCGGCTCCCTATTCAAAAAAGCGGCGGCGCTCCGCGCCAGGGGCGGACGCTGCGCGGAAGAGTCAACTGGGGGGCGCCCTCCGCTTGGGGTATCCTATGCGGCGCAGCCCTCCGCCGCCACAGGGGCCGGCGGCCCGGCCCAGGGGCGGAGGCCCTTCCCATTTCAAGAAAAGAGGGGTTTTCCATGGTAAAGATCGCACCCAGCATTCTCTCCGCCGATTTTGCGAATCTGGAGCGGGACATCCAGCGGATCTCCACCGCCGATTACGTCCATGTGGACGTGATGGACGGCATGTTCGTCCCCAACATCACCATCGGCATTCCGGTGGTCAAGTCGCTGCGGCCCACCACCACACTGCCCATGGACGTTCATCTGATGATTGTGCAGCCGGTGCGGTATGTGGAGCAGTTCTGTGACGCCGGCGCCGACCTGGTGACGGTCCATGTGGAGTCCGATACGGCGGAGAACATCCACGCCGCCATCGACAAGATCCACGCCAAGGGGAAAAAGGCCGGCATTGTCCTCAAGCCCAAGACCCCCGCGGAGGCGGCATTGCCCTACCTGGAGAAGGTGGAGCTGATTCTGGTGATGACGGTGGAGCCGGGCTTCGGCGGCCAGAAATTCATGGCCGACATGATGCCCAAGGTTTCCACCATCCGGGCCTGGATCGACGAGAAGAACCCGGACTGCGAGCTGGAGGTGGACGGCGGCGTGGACCCGGAGACCTGCAAGGTCTGCATCGCCGCCGGAGCCAATGTGCTGGTGGCCGGCAGCGCCGTCTACAAGGCGGAGGATATCCCTGCCCGCATCGCCGCCCTCCGGGGATGAGGGGGCGCCTATGACCGGATACAACCATCTGCCCAGAGTTCCCCTGGGCATCTATCCAACGCCCTTTTACAAGCTGGAGCAGATCAGTGCCCAATACGGCCGGGACATCTACATCAAGCGGGATGACCTGTGCGGCGTGGCGCTAGGGGGCAACAAGGTCCGCAAGCTGGAGTACCTGCTGGCGAAGGCAAAGGCCGACGGCTGCGACACGGTGTTCACCACCGGCGGGGCCCAGTCCAACCACGCCATGCTGACCGCCGCCTGCGCCGACCGGCTGGGGATGAAGACCATCCTCCTGCTGAAGGACCGGGGCGTCACCGGTCACCTGGGCAACCTGGTGCTGGACGAGATCTACGGTGCCCAGGTCCGCCTGATCGACACCGACGACTATCAGGACATCTACCGGGAGATGGACCGCCTGGGCGCCGAACTGGCGGCCCAGGGCCATAAGTGCTGCCCCATTCCCGTGGGCGGGTCCACGGCTCTGGGGGCCATTGGGTACGTCCACTGCGTGGAGGAGCTGGCTGCCCAGACCCCGGAGGGGGTCACCATCGACCACATCGTCTCCGCCACCGGCTCCGGCGGCACCACCGCCGGGCTGCTGCTGGGGGCGAAACGGTATCTGCCGGACGCCAAAGTCACCGGCATCGGTGTGGACGACGACCCCTTTGAGGAGATCGTCCCCCGCCTGGCCGCCGGGGCGGCGGAGCTGCTGGGGTGGGACCTGTCCCGCCGGGACGGCGACTTTGAAATGGTCTACCACGTGGGTCCCGGCTACGCCATTCCCAACCCGGAGGACACCCCCTATATCCGGGAGCTGGCCCGGACGGAGGGCATTCTGCTGGACCCGGTCTACACCGGCAAGGCCTGGGCGGGCATGCTGCGGCTGCTGAAAGAGGGGCGCTTCCCCGGCGACGGCGCCCTGGCCTTTGTCCACACCGGCGGCGCGGCGGCGTTGTTTGCCATGGACCTGCCGGAAGCATCGAAATAAAGGAGCGTACCATACACCATGGAATATTTCCCCGCACCCCTTGAAAAACTGGTGGAGCAGTTTGCCCGGCTGCCGGGTATCGGCGGTAAGTCCGCCCAGCGGCTGGCCTTCTACGTGCTGGGCCTGCCGGAGGAGGAGGCCCGGGAGTTCGCCGAGGCCATTCTGGACGCCAAGCGCAGCGTCACCTGCTGCCCGGAGTGCCAGAACTTCACCGCCGGGGGCCTGTGCCCCATCTGCGCCTCCCCCAAGCGGGACCCGTCCACCATCTGCGTGGTGGCAGACCCCCGGGACGTGGCCGCCATCGAGCGCAGCCGGGAGTACAACGGCCGCTACCACGTACTCCACGGCGTCATCTCCCCCATGAACCACGTGGGACCCGACGATCTTTCCATCAAGTCCCTGGTGGAGCGGGTGGCCAAAGGCGGTGTGGAGGAGGTCATCATGGCCACCAACCCCGACACCGAGGGAGAGGCCACCGCCATGTACATCGCCCGGCTGCTGAAGCCCTTCGGCGTGCGGGTGACGCGCCTGGCCTACGGCATCCCCGTGGGCGGGCACCTGGAATTCGCCGACGACGCCACCCTCATGCGGGCCCTGGAGGGCCGCCGGGACATCTGAGGCGGCACAGAGAGATCAAGATAATGAACGGCGTCCGGACCCAAGCGGGTCCGGACGCCGTTTTTTACTCCGCAAAAACCGCCCCCAGCAGCGCCATGGCTTCCGGCAGGGCGGCGGGCTCCAACCCGCCGTAGTTGACCACCAGGGTGTGGGCGTAGGTGGGGCTGGGTAGGGCGGCATACTCCGACAAAAATCCCAGCCGCACCCCCAGGGCCTCCCCCCGGCGGCGCAGGTCCTCATCGGACCGGCTTGTCTTCAGTCGCAGCAGAAAGTGGAGCCCCGCACCCTGCTCCGAAAGGGTGATCCTACTGGCAAAGGAGCTGGACCGGAAGGCCTCCAGCACCGCGTCGCGGCGGAGTCGGTACTCCTTGCGCATCCGGGACAAGTGCCGCTCGTAATGCCCCTCCGAGAGAAACAGGGCCAGCACATGCTGCTCCAGAGCCGGTACCGTGCAGGCGTAGAAGTCCAGCCGACGGCGGTACTCCGCCAGCAGCGCCGGCGGCAGCACCACAAAGCCCAGCCGCATGGAGGGAGAGATGGTCTGGGAGAAGGTGTTCATGTACAGCACCCGGCCGCCCCGGTCAATGCTCTGGAGGGTGGGGATGGGCCGCCCGGTGAACCGCAGCTCGCTGTCGTAGTCGTCCTCGATG
>URXS01000021.1 GCA_900551885.1 uncultured Oscillibacter sp. | reverse complement strand
AGCAGCCGCCCGGCGGCGCACAGGGCCCGGGCCAGCAGCGTCCGCTGCTGCTGGCCGCCGGACAGGTCCCGGTAGCACTTGTCCTTCAGCTCCAAAATGCCCAGCTTGCCCATGTTCATCAGCGCGGCGGATTTCTGGGCGGCGGAGTAGAAGAAGTGGACGCCCCTGCGGTTGAGGCACCCGGACAGGACCACCTCATACACCGTGGCAGGAAAGTCCCGCTGGGCCTTGGTCTGCTGAGGCAGGTACCCGATGGCCCCCCGCTGCAGCTCCGGCGAGCGGAGAATCTGCCCCGACTGGGGGACCAGCAGGCCCAGCAGCCCCCGTAGCAGCGTGGATTTGCCGGAGCCGTTGTCTCCCACGATGCACAGGTAGTCCCCGGCCCGGATGGTCAGGTCCAGATGGGTCAGAACGCTCTGGCCCTCATAGCCCAGGGATACGTCCTGGCAGACGATCAGTTCATTGCTTTCCACGTTGTTCCTCCTCTTTGGCACACTGGTCGCACACTCCAGACAACAGTGTGCCCCGGGGATTGATGCGAAAGTGGTGCTCTCGCTCCAGATGGTCGTACAGGGCCTGCAGCTGGGTGCAGTCCACGTGGCGAATGCGGCCGCAGCGCTCGCACCTGAGCAGAAAGCAGTCCCGGTGATCGTGGTCGTCCCGGCCGCAGTACTGGTAAAAGGCGCCGTCTTCGGTGTTGACCTTGTGGACCACACCTGCGGCTTCCAATCTCTCCAATTGGCGGTAAATAGTGGCAAGACCCACCGGAAAGCCCTCCGCGCGCAGGTCCTCCGCCAGCTCTCCCGCGGTGACGGAGGCGTCTCCCCGCCGTTCCAGGCACCGCAGAATGGCCTGTCGCTGTTTGGTGGTATAGGGCATACGGTGCTCCTCCTCAATTTGAAAATGATTTTCATTCTCGTATTATAGACGGGCGGAGAAAAAAGTCAAGAGCGGTTGCAAAAATCCGGCAAATAGGGTATGGTAGAACCATGATGGGTTTGCGCACAGTTACGCAAACCCAAATATTAGAAAATGCAGGAGAAGACGCATGAAAATCTCTTTGGTGATTATGGCCGCGGGCCTGGGGTCCCGGTACGGCGGCAGCAAGCAGGTGGACGGCATCGGCCCCAACGGCGAGATTCTGATGGAGTATTCCATCTACGATGCCCTCCGGGCTGGCTTCAACAAGGTGGTGTTCATCATCAAGCCGGAGATGGAGCAGATGGTGCGCCGCCTGTGTGGAGACGCCCTGGCCCGCCGCACCGCCGCCGACGGCAGTCCGGTGGAGGTGGCCTATGCCTTCCAGGACTTCTCCTCCGTGCCGGATTTCTATCACATTCCGCCGGAGCGGACCAAGCCCTTCGGCACGGTCCACGCCCTGCTGTGTGCCGCCGACAAAGTCCACGAGCCCTGCTGCGTCATCAACGCCGACGACTACTATGGGATCGATGCCTACCGCACCATCTACCGGGAGCTGACCAAGCTGCCGCCGGAGGGTAAGGCCACCATGGTGGGTTATCTGCTGAAGAACACCGCCAGCCTCCACGGCACCGTCTCCCGTGGCGTGTGCACGGTGGAGAACGGGAAGCTGCGCTCCATCCGGGAGGCTCTGAAGATCCAGCTTTACCCGGACGGGTCCCTGAAGGACCTGGCGGAGGACCGCTCCCTGGAGCCGGAGACCGTGGTGTCCATGAACTTCTGGGGTTTCAGCCCCTGCGTTTTCCCGGCGCTGAAGGCGTATTTTGAGAACTTCCTCCGCTATGAGGCCGGGGACAATATCAAAGCCGAATGTTTGTTGCCTTTGATGGTGGGGGAGCAGTTGGAGAAGGGGGCCTGGGAGGTCTCCGTCCTCCGCTCCGCTGACAAGTGGTTCGGCATGACATACCAGCAGGACCGGGCGGTGGTGGCTCAGGAGCTGCGCAAGCTCCACGACCAGGGCGTCTATCCCCCCAGCCTGCGGGAGTGAAGGACAGAGGCAAAAAGAGGCGGCGCCGAAGGCGCCGCCTCTTTTCATTTTTCATGAGTGCCCATAATAGTTTCCCGTCGGAGAGGAGCATTTTCAGCGAAGACTGTCCGTGACGGCAGCAGGGATGGTGAATTCCACCATGCCCATGGCGCCGGGGGCCACGGCGTACTCGTCGAATACCAACACCAGCTCACCGCTGTCGTTCCAGTAAAAGTTCTGCTCCGGGTCAATACTGGTGAACTCGTCCAGGAAGAACATCTGATTCTCGTCAGCGGCCATCCGGGCCTCCATTTGGGACCGGACCTCCGCCGAGAGAACATCCACATAGTCAGAGCCCGCCGGGAACAGGTCACTGAGGGTCACCACCTGGCCGGTGGTCTTGTCGATGTGGTAGAAGCGGCTGAAATCATAGCCGCTGGCCATGGTTTCCGTGGCGTCGATCCGCAGGGTGAACCAGGTGTCGGTGTCGGTCACCACGGTGGAGGACACGTCCAGCCCCTGATAGCCCTCGCCGATACGCTCACAGTCGGCCTTGAACCGGGCAATCAACTGATCGGTATAGGTTTGGACCTGGTCGTTGACCTGATCGGCGGCGTCGCTGCCGCCCAGCTCCGGCACCGCCACATCGGCGGAGCTGTGACCGTCGTCGTAGGTGTAATTGCGAAAGGTGACGATCTCCACCAGGGGACCCAGTACAGGGACATCCACCATGGCTGCCGCCACGGTGGGCGACAGGTTGGGCAGCGCCACAAACAGGGCCAGGGCGGCGGCCACACCGCAGCCCATCCGGCGGAAGAACCGGGAGGAACTGCGCCTGCGTTGGGCGCCGGTCTCCTTCAGCCCGGCACAGGTGGCGAAGACCCTGCCGGGGTAGTCCTCCGGCAGAGGGATCTGCTCCTGCCGGGCCCGCTCTTTCAATTGCTTGTCGAACTCGTCAAATTGTTCCATCTTATATTCCTCACGTTTCCCGCAGCATGGACCGCAGCCGTGCTCTCCCCCGGGAGAGCCGGGTCTTCACCGCCGCCTGACTGACGGAGAGGACCTGGCTGATCTCCCGGATGGAGAGATCGTCATAGTAAAACAAAGTCACCGTGAGACGGAGTTCTTCCGGCAAGGACAGCACCGCCTGCCACAGAGTCAGGCGCTCTGTGGGGTCGGTGTCCACTGCTGGAAGGACACCTTCCACATCCGTCAGGTCCACGGTGGGCCGCCGGCGGCGGCACTGCTCGTAGCACTGGTTTGCCACAATGCGCAGGATCCAGGGCTTGAATTTTTCCTGATCCCGCAGCAGGGCCCGGTGGGTGAACGCAGAACAGATGGCCTCCTGCACGGCGTCCTCGGCGTCCTGGTCCTGACGGAGAATGGCCCGGGCCGTTCGAAACAGTGCCTCTTGGTTCTGCACCACCTGACGAGTGAATGTTTCCTTGTCCATGATGGTCTGCATGGGTTGGAGCGCTCCTTTACGCTTTTGACCGGTCATCTATTCAGATGATTTTGAGGTGGGAAAGGTGACAGTGACTAGGAAAAAATTCCTTCTTTTATTATATGAGGTCCGGCGTGGAAAAACAAGAGAATGTCCCCGTTCCGGCTTGTCGAAACGGGGACACAGGATGGATTTCAGAAGGAGGCCTCAAAGTAGTACCATTTGCCGGAGAGCTTCCAGGTGACACCGTGGTTGTCGCCCTGGGCGGTCCAGGTCCAGCGGCCATCCGGTTCCTCCGTCAGCGGTACGCCGGCGTCCTGAAAGGGGAAGGGGAGATCCTCACGGGAGTAATAGCAGCCGTAGTAGGTGTCCCCCCAGGCGGAGAGAATAAATTCCACCATCTCTCCGTTCTCGCCCCAGAGGTTGTAGGTTTTGTATCCGATATTCGCAGGGATGCCGCCGTCTCCCTCCAGGGCTTCCTCCAATTCCGCCCCGTGGGTTTCCACGAAGCGTTCCGCCCGCAGCCAGGGCTGATTCCAATAAAGACCCAGGCACAGCAGCGTGGCCAGCGTACAAGCCAGGACCGGCCCCAAACGCCCCATGAAAAATCCTCCCTTTCTCACGCTGTCACCTCCCCATGGCGGCCAGGCATGCCGACAGGTTCCAGCTCTGCCAGTCGGAACAGACCTCCCGGGCCTCTTCCCGCCGCTGCTCCAGCAGGGTGGAGAGCCGGGTTTGCCCGCCGGTGGCCCAGTCTTGGCAGATGAGAGTTCCGTCCAGCCGGTCCAGTTGGGACAGGGTATCGTAGGATAGGCTGTAGAGCAGGTATTCCGCGTCGATGGTCTCACTCTGGCCGGAGAGGTATCGATCCACCTGGTCCCGGGCCACCAGATAGTCCGCCGGTACGCAGTTGATCACCAGCCATCCGGCCAGGGCCAGGGGCAGTGCCGCCCGGAAGAAGCGGAAGTCCGGCTTTGCCAGCTTCCAGGCTGCCGCCACGAAAAACAGGGCCATCATGGCCATGCCCCAGTAAGTCATCACCCGCTTGAAGGACAGACCGTAGGCGCTGACGTACAGTGTCATCCGCCAGGCAGCGGAGGCCAGCAGGAGAAAGCTTTCCGCCGTCAGTACCGCCCCCAGCAGCCGTACCACCGTGAAGCACCCCCCGCCCCGGCGGGAGAATGTCAGTGCCAACAGCAGCACCGTCAGATTTACGATGGTCACGCCGACCATTTGGAAAAAGCCGCTGCGGGCCCACTGGGCGTAGGACAGTCCCCGACTGGCCAGGTATGCCTCTCCGCCGAAGAGCCCGGCGGACTGGACCGCCAGAAACAGGGCGTACAGCGCCACCACGGCTGCCAGCATCACGGCAAAGGCCAGACCGTCCACCGTCCGCCCCGGCCGCTCCTGGGACTGGGACAGGGGAGCGGGGCGCCGCAGAAAATACAGCAGACTGAACACGAAAGGCGTCAAAATCACTGCCCAGATCAGCTTCCAGAGAGTGGAGGTGAAGTGTGCACTGACAAAGGCCCTGAGGTCTGCCGTGGCTGCGGCGAACAGGGCATCGGCGGAGGCCAGCACCGGCACCAGCACCGCCAGCAGTCCCAGGGCACCCGCTATGCCCAGCACCGCCGTCAACGTCCGCCGTCGCGGCGTAGAGGCGGAGGTCAGGGCGGCTCCGGCGGCGCCCAGTTGGCCGAAAAAGCCCAACAGCAGTAGGCACAGCCGTTCCCACAGCATCACAGGTCGCCACCAGGGCAGCCGGGCCGCCCCGGACAGGGACATCAGGTGCACCGGCACCAATACCAGCAGCGCCAGGAAGTTCCACCAGCGGAACCAGGTGTTGGATGTCAGGGCGAAGGAGGCGAACAGCGCCAGGTTCATTACCAGCAGCAACCGGTCCTCCCGCCGCTTCAGGCAGGCGGGCCCCAGCGCCGCCAGCGTCAACACATACCCCAGGGCTCCAACGGCGGACAGGCCCAGTCCCCAGGGCCAGCTCCACAGCAGACTGTCCACTACAAGAAAACACCACACGAAAGTGCCGGCCAGTACCCAGCGGTCACGGTGGTCAATTTCATAGGTTTTTGAGGCTTTTTGGGTAAGCTTCGCCTGCCCTCCGGCGGGGAGGGCATTTTCAGGAACAGACATATGCAATTCTCCTTTTGCGACTGTCCGCATATTGCGGACAGAAATGTTCTCTTTGGCCGGCCCTCAGGGGGCCTCTTCATCAGGCACGTACTCCAGCAGGTCCCCCGGCTGGCAGTCCAGAGCGGCGCAGATGGCCTCCAGGGTGGAAAAGCGCACCGCCTTGGCCTTGTTGTTCTTTAAAATGGAGAGGTTGGCCAGAGTGATGTCCACTTTCTCCGAGAGCTGATTCAGGGACATCTTTCGCCGGGCCATCACCACATCCAGATTCACTACGATCGCCATGGCCCACCTCAAATCGTCAGGTCGTTCTCCGCCTTGATCTCTGCCGCCTGACGAAACAGGGCGGACATGACCAGACAGAGAAGCCCCGCCATAGCAAAGATGGGCACGAACAGGGCGTTGTAGGACAGTAAGGGCATTGCGGAGTGGAAAAGGCACATGTTGCAGATTACCCGCGCCAGGGCCGCAACGGCGATGACAAAGGAACACACGGCGGCCCGCCGCAGGCTGATGGCGTTCTCCAGGGAAAAGGGCTCTCCGCGCAAAATCGTCCGCAGCACTCGCCGTCCCTGCCAGAGAATGATGGCGGTGCAGATGCCGGAGACCACCAGAAACAGTGTCAGGACCAGTGTCCTGGAGCTTTTCCAGCACCAGAACCAGGCCAGAAAGCTGGCGGCCGCTCCGGCAGCCAGAATATCATCTTCCCCGGGATGGAGAAAGTCTCCCAGATATGCTGCTACTCCCGCCAGCAGGCCGGATCCCTCCGACAGATCCAGCGAAACCACTGCCACAGGCACTAGGTATAAGATGACGATATTACAAATCAGAGCGATCTGCACCAGAACATTCAGGACACGGGCAATCTTCCGCACATGGGATGCTTCCATGGGCATTCCTCCTTTTGCCTGTATCCTACCATGCGGCATTATTGTTTGTCAATGATTTTTTATTGTTTTTCGATAAATAAAAAGATGTGATGAAAGGTAGCGGTTCTCTGCGGGGGTGTTGGGAAACGGTGAGGCACAAAAGGCATCCCAGCTTCTTTTCGAAAAAACAGGAAAGCGGGCAGTCCCTTCGGACTGCCCGCCTTCCTGTATGATATAGAGAAAGGAGAGGGAAAATGGTGTGTGTGTTTACAAGCTTTCTGCTTGTTGAATTCATCATAGCGGCAGGAGAGGGGAAAGTCAACAGTCTGAAGGGAAGCTTCACAATTTGTTTACAGAACGAAAAAATTCGCAAAAATTCGTTCATAAATCGTTCAAAAAGTTCCCATTATTTCCGTGTTGACAATTCCCCTTGTACTGTGCTAGTATTTAGCCTGCTAATATTTAGCACGCTAAATAAAGGGGGAGGTATCCGCATGTTTTACGCCAACGCCCTGGGGCCTATGCTGGGGCGGTGTGCCCATCTGGTCAGGTCCGGAATGGAGGCACGGTTGAGCCGGTATGAGGTGACCTCAGTCCAGACCCACGTGCTGCTGTATTTGTTCCGTCACGGTGGGCAAGCGCCCCAGTGCCAGGTGACGGACTTTTTAAAGGTGAAGCCCTCCACTGCCAACGGCATTCTGGACCGGATGGCGGAGAAGGAGCTGGTGGTCCGCAGTGTCAGCGGTAGCGATGCCCGCCGCCGGCTGATTACCCTCACGGACAAGGGCCGTCAGCAGCAGGCCCTGTTCGAGCGGAGCTTCCGGGAGTCGGAGGCTGCCATGGTGCGGGGCTTTACCCCCCAGGAAACGGAGCAGTTCCGAGACCTTCTGGGCCGGATTATTCGAAATTTAGAGGAGGATCAAGCCACATGACAAAGTATATGAAGCCCTACGCCGGCTGGATTGCCCTGGGCATCGGATGCAGTGCGGCGGAGGCCGTTTTCGAGCTGTTGATTCCGCTGGTCATGAGCGACATTGTGGATGTGGGGATTGCCACCGGCGATCAGAGCTACATTCTGCGAAAGGGGATTCTCATGGTGGTCATGGCCATGGTGTCCCTTTGCTTCGGCCTGGGTGCCGCCGCCTGCTCCGCCACGGCGGGCATGGGTTTCGGCGCCAATCTGCGGGCTGCGGAATATGACCATATTCAGGACTATGCCTTCTCCAACATTGAGAAGTTCTCCACCGCCTCCCTGGTGACCCGGCTGACCAACGACGTCAACAATATGCAGATGACGCTGATGTTCGGTATGCGCCTGCTGGTACGCGCCCCGGTGATGCTGGTGTGTGCGCTGTTCCTCTCTATCCGCATCAGCCGCCAGCTCAGCAACGTCTTTCTGGTGGCGCTGCCACTGCTGGCGGTGGCGGTTGGACTGATCCTCTCCAAGGCCAGTCCCATGTTCCGCGCCATGCAGGAAAAGACCGACGCACTGAACCTGGTGGTTCAGGAGGACCTGACCGGTATCCGGGTAGTGAAGTCCTTCGTGCGGGAGGACCATGAGCGGGAAAAGTTCGCAAAGCGCAACCTGGACCTGAAGTCCAACGCCCAACGGGCCTTCGGTATGGTGGTCATCAACATGCCCATCATGATGCTCATTGTCTACGGCACCATTATCGCCGTCATGTGGTTCGGCGGCCAGATGGTCTACGCCGGGACTCTGGAAGCCGGAAAGCTGATCACTTACTTCACCTACATCACCCAGATCATGATCTCCCTGATGATGGTGTCCATGATCTTCATGATGATGACCCGCTCCATCGCCTGTGCCCGCCGGATTCGGGAGGTGCTGGAGGAGCGGCCCGCCATCGACAACGACCGGGCCGTCACCGACACCGATGAAAACGGCAACGCCGTTCCCGCCGAGGTCAAGGACGGCAGCATTGATTTTGACCATGTCTCCTTCAAGTACGATCCCCAGAGCCCAGAGTGGATTCTCCGGGACGTGAACCTGCATATCCGCTCCGGCCAGACTGTGGGCATCCTGGGCGGCACCGGCAGTGCCAAGACCACCTTGGTCTCCCTGATTCCGAGACTGTACGAGGCCACAGAAGGAACCGTTTCTGTGGGTGGCCGCCCGGTGGCGGACTACACCATGGAGCATCTGCGGGACCAGGTCAGCGTGGTGCTGCAAAAGAATACCCTGTTCTCCGGTACCATCCGTGAGAATCTCCTGTGGGGCGACCCCAACGCCACGGATGAGCAGCTCTGGGCCGCCTGCCGCTCCGCCTGCGCCGACGAGTTCCTGGAACGGATGCCGGATGGCCTGGACACAGATCTGGGCCAGGGAGGCGTCAATGTCTCCGGTGGTCAGAAGCAGCGGCTGTGCATTGCCCGGGCCATTTTGAAGCGGCCCAAGGTGCTGATTCTGGACGATTCCACCTCCGCCGTGGATACCGCCACCGACGCCAAGATCCGAGCCGCTTTCTCCTCGGAGCTGAAGGACACCACCAAGCTGATCATTGCCCAGCGGGTGGCCTCCGTGTGTGAGGCGGACCTGATTCTGGTGATGGACGGCGGCCACATAGTGGCGCAGGGCACCCACGCAGAGCTGATGAAAAACTCCGAAATTTACCGTGAGGTCTACGAATCCCAGCAGGAAGGAGTGAGCATTGATGGCTGAGCAGAAGAATACCACTCGCCCCATGGGAACGGGCGGCGGCCCCGGACGGGGGCCTGGCCGGCACGGCTATCAAAAGCCCAAGGATCTGCGGGGTACGCTGGGCAAGCTGATGCGTTATCTGGGGCGGTACACCCACCTGCTGATCCTGGTGGCGGTGCTGCTGGTGATCAGCTCTGCCTGTACCGTGGGCGGGTCCTATCTGATTAAACCCCTGATCAACGACTATATCCTTCCCGGCGACTTTCCGGGCCTTGCCCGGATGCTGGCCATCATGGGGGCGGTATATCTGACCGGGGCCCTGTGCTCCTTCGGCTATGCCCGCATCATGGTACATGTGTCCCAGAACACCGTGGCGAAGATCCGCGCGGACCTGTTTGACCGGATGCAGACCCTGCCCCTGAAATTTTTCGACACCCATACCCACGGCGAGCTGATGAGCCGCTATACCAATGATATCGATACCATCTCAGAGGCTCTGAACAACAGCTTCGGCAGCCTGATCTCCTGCACACTGAACTTTACAGGCACGATCATCATGATGATCGTGCTGAGCCCGGCACTGACCCTGATCACCCTGGTCATGCTGGTGGTGATGCTGCGGGTGGTCAAAATCATCGGTGGCCGCTCCCGGCGCTACTTTGCCGCCCAGCAGGCGGCCCTGGGCACCGTCAACGGCTACATTGAGGAAATGATCGAGGGCCAGAAGGTCATCAAGGTCTTTAACCACGAGCCGGCGGCCAAGGAGGGCTTCCGGGAGCGCAACGAGGCCTACCGGCAGGCTGCCACCCGGGCCCAGGCCTACGGCGGCGCCATGATGCCCGCCATGGGCAACCTCAGCTATATCAACTACGCCATTACCTGCGGTGTGGGTGCCATCTTCGCCATCGGCAGCGGCACCTTCCAACTGGGTGACCTGGCGGCGTTCCTCCAGTACACCCGGCAGGTCAGCCAGCCCATCACCCAGATCTCCCAGCAGGTGAATACCATTCTCTCCGCCGTAGCCGGCGCGGAGCGGGTCTTCGAGATCATGGAGGCCCAGCCTGAAATTGACACGGGCAAGGTGAAGCTGGTACGGGTCACCGAGGACCGGACTGGCAAGCTGACCGAGGCCAATTTCGACACCGGCGAATGGGCCTGGAAGAAGCCTGACGGCACCTTGGTCCAGGTACGGGGCGACGTGCGCTTCGACCATGTGGTTTTTGGCTATGATGAGAAGAAAACCGTTCTCCACGGTATCTCTCTGTACGCCAAACCCGGCCAGAAGATCGCATTTGTGGGTTCCACCGGTGCCGGCAAGACCACCATCACCAACCTGATCAACCGCTTCTATGAGATCCAGGAAGGCACCATCACCTACGACGGCATCGACGTCCGGGATATTGAAAAGGATTCCCTGCGCCGGTCTCTGGGCGTTGTCCTGCAGGACACCCATCTGTTTACCGGCACCGTGGCCGACAACATCCGCTACGGCCGGCTGGAGGCCACCGACGAAGAGGTGGAGGCCGCCGCGGCCATGGCCGGTGCCGACAGCTTCATCCGCCGTCTGCCCCACGGCTACCAGACGGTCCTCTCCGGCGACGGCGGCAACCTCTCCCAGGGCGAGCGCCAGCTTCTGAACATCGCCCGGGCAGCCTGCGCCAATCCGCCGGTGTTGATCCTGGATGAGGCCACCAGCTCCATCGACACCCGGACGGAAAAGCTCATCGAGCAGGGCATGGACCGGCTCATGGCCGGACGCACCGTGTTCGTCATTGCCCACCGGCTCTCCACCGTCCGCAATGCCAAGGCCATCATGGTCCTGGAGCAGGGCGAGATCATCGAGCGGGGCGACCACGCCGACCTGCTGGCCCAGAAGGGCCGGTACTATCAGCTCTATACGGGTCAGGCCGAGCTTTCGTAAAGCGAGACGCCGCATCCGTGAAGCAGCGGAGCTGCCGACGGCTGTGCGGCCAATCCCTTCAACGCCTTGTCAGAACAGACTGCGATTCGCCCAGCTCTGCATCCGGAGAGCTGCTTTCTCCTTCGGGAACGTTTCCAGAGGCAATACAATCCCCCTCCCCCCAATGGCGGGAGGGGGATTGTCACATTGTAAGCGCCTGTAGGAGCGGGTGTCCTTGCTCACTGCGTGGGCTGTCCCGATTCCCTGAAATCAGTGCGGAGGGATGCAGCCAGCGAGATGGCACAAATTGAGCTCCATTCAGGAAAGAACTGTTTGGTTCAATAGCGGCCAGTCCAGTCCGCCATCAGCAGAACCGGCGCCGTCCAGAGCAGACAGAATACCAGCAGCGCCAGGGGCGTCAGCAAGTCATAGGATCCCTGGAAAGCCAGATAGGATGTCAGCAGGGTTCCGGCGGCGCTGGCAAAGAAGGACAGCCCAGCCGCCCGCCGCACTGCCCTGCACAACCGGCGGCTGCCGGCCACGGTTTCAGCGTAGGGCAGCAGCCCTTCCCGGAAGATCAGGGCCCGGGGAAGTCCCCGGTCCTGTTCTGCCTCACTGAGGGCCACCCGGTCCGTCAGGTCCGGGTACTCCACCTTCACACCCTTGTGAAATTTCCGTTTCAGCAGGGCCGGTGTGATGTTGGGGTCCCGGGAAGCCAGTACTGGAGTCACACGGCACCGCCGCATCAGCCGCAGGGCAAAGTCCACATTTTCCGATGCGTGGTACTTGACCGCAAAGGCTGCCGTGAGCTGGCGGTCCACCGCCAGGAAGATGCCGGTGCGCAGATTGATGTTCCCCGGCAGCCGTACCTCCATCTTCCGCATGAAGGAGGCGGTGCCCAGCAGGACCGTCTCACCATGGATGGTGGCGGAGTAGCCGCCCTCCTCGTAAAAACTGAAGTCCTGGGCCTCCTGATAGTGGCCGCCCTCGCTGCGGAGCAGGCCGTCAAACAGTCGCTCCAGCCCGCACCCGGCACACCGGGCCAACGTGGCGGCGTAGGAGGCCGCCCGGGGAATTTCCTCTCCAAAGACCTTGACACCGTTGAGCTGGATGGTGCCGGGCGGGAACAGATCCCCATCCGTCAGGATCATCCGCCGCTGGCCACTGATTTTTTCGGCACCGCTCCAGCCGGCTACCGCGCAACCGGCCTTTTGCAAATGCCGGGCCAGACGGGCAAAGGGCAGACCCCAGCACAGCGGCAGGGCAAACGTGGCTCCGGCGCCCAGAATAGCGGACCAGTTCAGGAAAAAGTCCGCTCCGCGGCCTTGCCCCAGAGAGCTGAGTCCGGCGAAGATCACGGTGGCTGTCAGTACCACCGGCAAAAGGATTGCCTGCCACAGCGTCACCGCGTCGTCCCGGATGGCAGTGGTGTAAAAGCCCGGCACGGCGCCCCGCTGTTTGCAGGCGCCCCGGTCCGTCTCCGTCACCAGATACGGCGGGTCGTCATCCACCGCCGCTGCCCGGAAGGTGTCACAATATCCCTGACCCTCCCGGGCAGCGCCCCACAGGGCGAAGGTCAGTGCCATGCAACTGACGGCGGCATAGGGCATGGTGTCTGTCCGGGTCTGGGAGGTCAGCCGTACCACGCAGTCCGCCGCCGAGGCCAATGCCGACAGGACAGCCAGCAATTGGCTGGAGCACCGCTTTCGCGCCAGCAGACGAAAGGCCCGCAGGTAGACCCGACGGGTCAACAACGACACCACCAGCAGGCACCCCAGAAGTACCAGGCACTGGGTCTGCACCTGGCCGGTCCAGAGGGGAATCTCCAGCCCATAAGCTTCCGCCGCCAGTAAAATCGCCGGCAGCAGCGATACCGCTGCGGCTATTGGTAGAGGGCCACTCAGAATCCGGCTCTCCCGGCGACAGGTCTCCGACACATCCAGCAGATCCGGCTCCGGGCCGATAGGCTCGGGTTCCGGTTCCGGTTCGGGTGCCGGAGGCCGCTGATACAGCTCCTCCGTCTCCTCCTCCACCATGGGCTTGCGGGAGAACAGCCCCCGGCGCCGGCGCTTCAGCAGCGGCTCCTGCCGCTCCTCCATCACCGCGTCCACAGTGCTGCCCACCACATCTTCCAGGGAGATGGGCCGGGGAGCTGGCGGCAGCTCTTCGGCCAGTTTTTCCTCCTCTGTCGGAGCTTCAGCAACAGGGGGGTGGCTCTTTTCCGATGCCGCGGCAGAGGGCTTCTCCTTCACCACCGGAGGCGCTGCAGGCGGCTCTTCCGCCTCAGTCCCCCGCAGCAGCCGCTGTTCCTCTCCGGCGCCGTACTCCGCCAGGATCTCCTCCAGGGAGAACTCCTCCTGGGCGGGGGGCACACCGCCTGAGAGCAGATCGTCGTATTGATTGTCCGCGTCTTTTGGAAGCATATCGATCCTCTTTATCTTATCCGTGATCCCGTTGCCTTCCAGGGCTTATCCCCGCTGACGCACTGCCTCGTACAGTAAAATGGCGGCGGCGGCACTGGCGTTGAGGGAATTTAGTTTTCCCCGCATGGGGATGCTGACGAGGAAATCGCAGTTCTCCATAGCCAGACGGGTCATGCCCTCACCCTCACTGCCGATGACGATGGCGGCGGGTCCTTTCAAATCCGCGTCGTATAGAGACGTGGTTCCCTGAGCGGCGGTTCCGAAGACCCACACACCCTGCTTTTTCAGGTCCTTCAGCAGAGACGGGATGTTGGGCACCCGGGCCACCGGTACGTGGGCCACTGCGCCGGCGGAGGTCTTTGCCACCACGGCGGTCAGTCCCGCGCTGCGGCGCTTGGGAATGATGACACCGTGGGCCCCGGCGCACTCGGCAGTACGGATGATGGCACCCAGATTGTGCGGGTCAGAGATCTCGTCGCATACCACGATCAAAGGCGCCTCTCCCCGGTCCGCCGCCCGCTGGAGGATGCTCTCCACACTGACGTATTCCCGCACCGCCGCCAGGGCGATGACGCCCTGGTGGGCGTGGGTACGGCTCATGGCGTCCAACTTGCGCTTGTCCGCCTCCACCACCACAACCCCGGCGGCACGGGCCTTGGAGGCGATGTGGCCCAGCGTCCGGTCCGTCTCGCCCTTTTGCAGGTAGATTTTGTCAATGCTCTCTCCGGCCCGCAGTGCCTCGATGACGGCGTTGCGTCCTTCGATGATACCGTCGGCCTCGGCGGTCAGATCGTTCTTTTTCTGTTGGTCCATGGTGTCTCCCCCAAGCAAAGTTTCTGTCACATTTGCAGTTTAGTATACCATAAGCGCCGGGCACAATAAAGTGGAATTCACAGAAATTTCATCAAAAATCCATTGCTTTTCCTTGTAGCTCCGTCACTTCTGTGATATACTTTCATGGAATTGCACCCCGGCCTTATTAATGTCCGGCCTTTCACTTGAGAGGAGTTCCATACATGAACCAAAACGACAACAAGAATAATAAAAACAACAAAAACAGCAATTGGAAGGGCGTGGTTTCCTTGCTGTGCTGGGCGGCACTGCTGACAATTGTTGTCAGTTATGCCAGCAGTTACCTGAACAGCGCCGCCGGCCACAACGGTTCCGTGGAGATCCGATACACGGATTTTCTGGACCTGCTGGAGGAGGACCATGTCAGTGAAGTCCAGATGGACAGTACTGAAGGGACACTGATCATCACACCAAAAGATGGATATGTGTATCAGGATCCGGAGACTGGGCTGACCTATGAGAAGGACTATCAGTTCTACTGCGTTCCCACAGAGAGCGGAGATACCATTACTGCCCGGTGCGATGCTGCCGGCGTTCCCTTCGGTGAGCCGTACCAGGCTGCCATGAACCCCATTCTGGCCATTCTCATCAGCTATGTGGTACCCTTTGTCTTCATTTTCCTAATGTTCTCCCTGGTCATGCGCTGGATCAACAAGAAGGGCGGCATGGGCGGCATCGGCGGCATCGGCGGCGTGGGCAAGGCCAACGCCAAGGTGTACATGGAGAAGTCCACCGGTGTTACCTTCCGGGACGTGGCCGGCCAGGATGAGGCCAAGGAATCCCTGACGGAGATCATCGACTTCCTTCACAACCCCCAGAAATACACGGAGATCGGTGCCAAGCTGCCCAAGGGCGCATTGCTGGTGGGCCCTCCGGGTACCGGCAAGACCCTGCTGGCCAAGGCCGTGGCCGGCGAGGCCAACGTGCCCTTTTTCTCCATCTCCGGCTCTGACTTCGTGGAGATGTTCGTAGGCGTGGGCGCCAGCCGTGTCCGGGACCTGTTCAAGGAGGCCAGCAAGGTGGCCCCTTGCATCGTCTTCATCGATGAGATTGATACCATCGGCAAATCCCGTGACAACCGCATGGGAGGCAACGACGAGCGGGAGCAGACGCTGAATCAGCTTCTGGCGGAGATGGACGGCTTCGACCCCACCAAGGGCGTCATTCTGCTGGCCGCCACCAACCGGCCCGAGGTACTGGACCAGGCATTGCTCCGGCCCGGCCGCTTCGACCGCCGCATCACCATCGACCGGCCCAATCTGGCCGGGCGTATCGCCACGCTTCAGGTCCATACCCGGAACATCCGCCTGGCGGAGGACGTGGACCTGAAAAAAGTGGCCCTGGCCACCGCCGGCTGCGTGGGCGCGGACCTGGCTAACCTGGTCAACGAGGCGGCCCTCCGGGCCGTGCGCAAGGGCCGTAAGCTGGTGACCCAGGAGGATTTGCTGGCCGCCTTCGAGCTGGTCATTGCCGGCACGGAGAAAAAGGGCAGCGTTCTCACCGAGTTTGAAAAGAAGCTGGTGGCCTACCACGAGGTGGGACACGCCATGGTGGCTTATAAGCAGAAGAACACCGAGCCGGTGCAGAAAATCACCATCGTCCCCCACACCCAGGGCTCTCTGGGCTACACCCTGCTGATGCCGGAGGAGGACAAGACGGAGTTGCGCACCAAGGACGAGCTCATGGCCAAGATCACTGTCTCCATGGGCGGCCGGGCCGCCGAGGAGGTGGTCATGAACACCATGACCAACGGCGCCTCCCAGGATATCCAGGACGCCACCAACGTGGCCCGCAACATGGTGGCCATGTTCGGCATGAGCGATGAGTTCGGCATGATGGCCCTGGCCTCCCGCCGGAATCAGTACCTGGACGGCGGCTACGGCATGGACTGTGCCCAGGATACCGCCGCCGCCATGGACCGGGCGGTGAAGGAGCTGTTGGACAAGTGCTATAAGGCTGCTGTGGAGGTCATCAAGGAGAGCCGGGAGGACATGGACAAGGTGGTGGCCTACCTGTTGGAGAAGGAGACCATCACCGGCGCGGAGATGGTGGCGATCATCGAGGGTCGGGACCCGGCACTGGTGGAAAATCCCTACGCCTCTACCCGGTCCCAGGAGGGCTTCCGTCCCTCCACACCGGACGTGATCGAGCCGGCGGCCAAGAAAGTCCACATGATCTCTCAGAAGATCGAGGCTCCGGAGTCCCAGGAGGAGCCCCAGGACAAATCCGTGGAGGAGACCTCCGGCCAGGAGGCCCCGGACGCTCCGACAGAGAATGCCGCTGCTCAGGACACACCGGCAGAGGACAAGCCTGAGACCCCGCCCCAGAACTGACGGATTCCAACAGACGGCGCGCTGCCCCGGCGGCGCGCCGTTTTCGTAATCCCGAATTTTCACTGAAATCACTGATAAACATAGGAGGTATATCCCATGATCCGACACGCCGCTCCCTCTGATCTGCCTGCCATCTCCGGCATCTATGAGGCCATTCTGGACCGGGACGAGCGAGGCCCCGTCTATACCAACTGGCAGCGAGGCAAGTATCCTACCGTTGACCATGCCCGCGCTGCTCTGGAGGCCGGGACCCTCTATGTGGGGGAGGACGACGGCGTTCTCTGGGGAGTGGTAAACCTGAACGGGGAGCAACTCCCGGAGTACAGTGACATCCCCTGGGCCATCCCGGCAGAGCCGGACCAGGTGGGTGTCATCCATACGCTGTGTATCCATCCCGATCAGTCCGGGAAAGGCCTGGCCCGGCGGATGGTGGCCTTCTGCGAGGAGGAGTTCCGCCGTCAGGGGAAGACCGTCATCCGTCTGGACACCTGGGAGGGGAACCTTCCGGCCAACCGGCTGTACCCCTCCCTGGGCTATCAGTACGCCGGGGCGGCGGAGTTTTTCTTCATGGGCTTCGTCCGGGAGATCCTGAACTGCTACGAAAAGGCCCTTTGAACCCTTTGGGCCCCAAGGGGTTTCGCCCTTTGCTAACCGTGGGTTGACAGCATGCCGCCCGGTGGTTGGTGGTCCTGGTGGCCTTCTGGCTGCTATGCTGGCACTAAAAGGAGGGTCTGCCTATGACCATTGGACAGCGCGTGGCGCAAAAGCGGAAAGAGTTGGGCCTCAGCCAGGAGGCTCTGGGGGATCAGTTGGGTGTCTCCCGCCAGTCCATCTACAAGTGGGAGTCCGACACCACCCTGCCGGAGATCGACAAGCTGATTGCCCTGAGCCGCCTGTTTGGTGTGTCCGTGGGTTGGCTGCTGGGGGTGGAGGAGCCGCAGATGGACGGGGCGGAGAATGCCGGAGCAGACCCCGGCTCTGTTCCGGAGACGGGGCCTGGAGAGCTGACGGAAGTCCAGTTGAATATGGTGGAGGAGATCGTGGAGCGGTATACCGCCGCACTGCCGAAACCGAAAAAGTCTCCCTGGGACAAGTGGTCTGTTCGGATTCTTTTTGCCATCTGCGGTCTGATGGTCGGCTGCCTCATGGGCATCAGCCACGATGTCAGGGAATTTGGCGGCCAATACAGCCAACTGCAAAGCGAGATCACCCGGGTGGAGAGCGCCGTCAACGGCCAGATCGGTTCCATTTCCAGCCAGGTGGAGGACATTCTCAAAGCCCAGAACAGCCTGGTGGCCGACTACGGCGTGGAAATCGTCTCTACCAATCTGGCGGAAAACCGGGTGGTATTCTCCGCCCGTGCCGTGCCGAAAACTTATTCCGACGGCATGAATGTGACCTTCTCAGTGGATAACGGTACCGGCGGGATCAACAACACGCAGGGGACTCCCTCTTCGGGTGGTGCCTTCACCGGCACCTTAGCCTGCAGACTGACTGACAGCATCACCATCTCCGCCGTGTTCACTGCCGCCGACGACACCCGATCCACTCAACTACTGGACCAGTTCCAAGGACTGTACAGTGAATCCCTGCCCGCCGTGGACTTGATGAACTACGACAGCGGCGAGTTGCTGGGTCTGGAGGCAGACGAAAGCGGTCTGGTGACATTGCCGGAGGTCTACATCACGGTCAGTCCATCTCCCTCCTCTGATGGCGGCAAGGAGCCCATTGGCCAATCGGAGATAGAGACTGTCCGGGTGGGATTGTTCAAGAACAACGTCCTGGTCACCTGGCTGGAGCCCTGCCAGCAGCCGGAGAGCTTCCACGGCGATTTTGAAAATGATACGTTCTACCACTTGGCAGCAGGTGCCCAGGCCACATTGGCCAAGAGTACGGACCAGATTCAGATCGCTGCAGTGGTGACAGACCAGTACGGCCGGGAGGCGGTGTACGGTGATATTCCCTACATCCTCTCTGGCGGGGAGTTGACCTGGCCCGGTTTTTACGATGCCAGTAACCATGATCCGGCCAACTGGCAGTATTGAATATGCAAAAGGGCGGAGCGGCACTTTCGTGCCGCTCCGCCGTTAATTTTATACGGGCAAAGCACAGAAATGGCCGGGCAGGGACGGGGCGGATCATTCGCTGGAAAAAGGGCCTGGCGTTCATCGACGCCAGGCCCTGTAAAGTTTTGTATCTGACTTGCGCAAGATACGGAAATTGAACACAGTCCGCCGGAAGCTTTCCACCTGAAGGAAAGGTGGCTCAGAATCCGTACAGCATGGAGCGGTTGATGTCCGCCAGGGAGTGGGCGCCGCACATGGCCATGGTGTCCGCCAGCTCCGCCTTCAGCTTGTCCACGTAGGCCTTGACACCCTCGGCACCGCCGCCGTAGACCATGGTGACGAAGGGCCGGCCGATCAGCACGCCGTCAGCGCCCAGGGCCAGGGCCTTGAACACGTCCATGCCGGAGCGGATGCCACCGTCCACCAGGATGGTCAGCTTGCCGCCCACCGCGTCCACGATGGCGGGCAGGACCTCCGCCGTGGCGGGGCACTGGTCCAGCACCCGGCCACCGTGGTTGGACACCACGATGCCCTTGGCGCCGGCCTCCAGCGCCTTTTGGGCGCCCCGGACGGTCATGATGCCCTTGAGGATGAAGGGCTTGCCGGCCATCTCTACCACCTCCCGCAGCTCTTCCACGTTCTTGCTGCCGGCCGGCGGGGTCAGATTCTTCAGGAAGGGCAGACCCGCCGCGTCAATGTCCATGGCGATGGCGAAGGGGTCCGCACTCCGGGCCAGCTCCAGCTTGGTCCGCAGGGTATTCACGTCCCAGGGCTTGATGGTGGGCACGCCGTGGCCATGGTTCTCGGCAATGGCCTTTACGGCGCCCTCCACCACGGCGGGGTTGGTGCCGTCGCCGGTGAAGGCGGCGATGCCAGCCGCCGCGCAGGCGGAGACCAGGATCTCGTTATACTGCAGGTCGTCGTACTTGTCGCCGTAGTGGAGCTGCATGGCGCCCACCGGGGCGGCGAACACCGGCAGATCAAAGGTCTGCCCGAAGAGCTGGAAGGAGGTATCCACCGGCTTGTTGTCACAGATGGTGTCCATGTTGACGCACAGCTCCTGCCACTTCTGATAGTTGCGGATAAACCCGGTGCCGATGCCCTTGGCGCCGGGGCCCGGGATGGCGTTCTTGCAGGCCAGGCCGTTGCAAACCGGGCAGGCCTTGCAGTGGGGGCCGATGTTGCCCCGGGCATTTTCCAAAGCTTCCTGATAGGTCATATGTATTTCCCCTCCGAATTTCAATCACAGCCCGCCGAGCGGGCATTTATGCACCGTTATTTTACCCCCAGCGGAGCAAAAAGGCAACCGCCGCTCCCGAAAGTTGGGAATTTTTTTGGCATGCCCGGAACCCCGTCTGCAAAAATCTCGTCTATACAGACAAATGGACACAGCGGAAGAACAGATAAAAAGTGGATGGAAAGAAGGAGGAGTTCACATGAAGCGGGGACTTGCGATTCTGGCGGTGCTGGTGTTGGCGCTGGGGTTTTTGAGCGGCTGTGGAGGAAGCGGCGATACAAGCGCTGCTACGGAGGATACGGCTGCATCGTCAGAGAGCGCGGATAGCGGCAATGGAAGCTATGGTGGGAACATGATGCCCCAGACGGCGGAGACATCCGAGGCGGAAAATGGGGAAGACCAGCTCCTGGACGCCAAGATGATCTACACCGCCACCATGGACGTGGAGACCACCGCCTTTGACGTTGCTGCTGCCGGTCTGCGGCAGATGGTGGAGGACATGGGGGGTTACTTTGAGCAGGCCTCCGTCTACAACTACGGCGACGGTTACCGCAGCGGCAACTACGTTATCCGGGTCCCGTCGGACCAGTTTCAAAACCTGCTGACCCAGGTGGGGGAGCTGTGCCATGTTGTCCGCAAGGAGGAGAGCAGCGACAACATCAGTACGCAATACTACGACACGGAGAGCCGCCTGGTGACCCAGCAGACCAAGCTGGAGCGGCTCCAGACCCTTTTGAGCCAGGCGGAGACCATGGAGGACATCATTACCATCGAGTCCGCCATCTCCGATACGGAGTTGGCCATCGAGCAGTTGACCGGTACCCTGCGCCAGTATGACAGCCTGGTGGATTTCTCCACCGTGACCATCTCCCTCCAGGAGGTCTATAAGCTCTCCAACGTAGAGGAACCGGCCACTACCTTCGCAAGCCGCCTGGGGCAGGCGCTGGTCTCCGGCTGGAATGGCTTCCTGGACATCTTGGAGGCGCTGGTGATGATCCTGGCCTACGCCTGGGTGCTGGTACTGGTAGTCCTAGTGATTGCCGGGGTACTGCTGTGGCGTCTGCTGCGGAAGAAAAAAGCGCAAAAAGGGAATCAGCCACCGGAAAACGGGGCATCCTGACCCATACAGGATCGGGAACGCCGTAGGCTGCAAAAGCAAAATGGAAAAAGGCTGCCCGATTGGGCGGCCTTTTTCATATTTTGTAGGGGTTATTGGATGTTTTCGGACTTTCCTGGGGCTGTTAAAGCGGCAAACAAAAAGAACTCGAAAATCACTTGACAAATAAAGTGAAACTGCATAATATAGTATTAGAAATTAGATTACATGGTTTGGAGGCCTACACATGAAGCGCGTGTCTCAAATTCAGGTGCTGGGAGATTCTATTTTAAAGGGCATTCAGGTGGAGCCCGCCACCGGGCGGTACGTGACCCGGAACGAGATCGGTATCCCCGGCCTGGAGCGGGACTTTGGCCTGACGGTGAAAAACGGCTCCCACTTCGGCGCCACGGTTGTGAAGGGACAGCGTCTGCTGGACCGTCTGCTGGAGCGGGGAGCGCCCTGCGACGCAGTGGTGATGGACTTTGGCGGAAATGATTGTGACTTCCGCTGGGACCAGGTGGCCGCGGACCCGGAGGGAGACCACCGGCCTAACGTGCCTTTGCCGGAATTCCTACAGCGGTACCGGGAGATGATTGCCCGGCTGCGGCTGCATGGTATTGTGCCGGTGCTGACCACCCTGCCTCCGCTGGAGCCGGAGTGGTTCTTCAATTGGTGGTGCCGGGACCTGGACCAGGCGGCGGTGCGAAGCTGGCTGGGCAGCCTTTGCAATATTTACGCCCATCAGGAGAACTACTCCCGGGCGGTGGAACAGTTGGCCCGGGAGACCCGGACGCCGCTGGTGGATATCCGGGGCGCCTTCCTGGCCCATGGCCATCTGGACCAGCTCTTATGCGAGGACGGTACCCATCCCAACTCTGCCGGCCAGGCTCTGATTGGTCAGACGTTCCGGGAGTTTGCCCGGGACCACCTGGAGGAAGAGCGCCAGACGGCATAAGTCATACCAGTGCCTGCTTCCATACCGGAAGAGGTGCTGAAGTTCCCAAATCCCCAAAAGAAGCGGGCCGCCCGTCAGGGTGGCCCGCTTCTTTTGAAAATTCCATAATGAATTGTAGAATTTCAAAAAAATATGACGAAATGTATAGATGGATACACCGGCTTCCGGTGGTGCATACTACTTCCAATAACGGAGGTAGCGCATGGAACAGATTGCTGAACATTACATGGACAATGTCCGCTGGTTTGACGACGTGTTGGGGGCCGGCCGCAGTTGCGACATGGTCTGCCGGGACCTACAGGTAGGTGGCCGCCGGGGCCGAATCTGGGTCATCGACGGCTTTGGCGGCGACGCCATTTTGGAGCGGATGGGGTCCTTCTGGCTGTCATTAAAGCCGGAGCAGGTGGGGACCATTACCCGGATGCAGGACTTTGTTGACCGGTTCGTCACCTTTATGGAGGTGGATGTCAGCTTCGACCGGGAGGACATCGTCACCTCGGTGCTGCTGGGCAAAAGTCTTCTGCTGCTGGAGGGCATCCAGGGCGCGGCCCTGATCGACGCCAAGGAGTATCCCAGCCGGGGTGTGGCGGAGCCCCTGGACGGCAAAGTGCTGCGGGGCGCCCACGACGGCTTCATTGAGGCAGTAGTGCCCAACATGGCCCTGCTGCGTCGCCGCATCCGGGACCCCCACCTGACCATGGAGGGCATGAAGGTGGGCACCCGCAGCCACAACGACGTGGTGCTGTGCTACCTGGATGACCGGGTGAACAAGGAGATCCTGGAGGAAATCCGGGAGAAGCTGCGGAACATCCAGATGCGCTCCCTGAGCATGGGACAAGAGAGTGTGTCTGAGAGCATTCGCCCCAAGCAATGGTACAACCCCTTCCCCAAGGTCCGCTATACGGAGCGGCCGGACACCGCCGCTGCCTGTGTTATGGAGGGGTATATCATCCTGATGGTGGACAATTCCCCCTCGGTAATGATTTTGCCCACCTCCTTCTTCGATTTCACCCAGGAGGCCAATGAGTTCTACTTCCCGCCGCTGATCGGCACCTATCTGCGGCTGCTTCGGATCATCGTCTTTGCCATCTCTTTGCTGATCACTCCTGCCTGGTATATGATGGTCAGTGAGCCGGGGCGGTTGCCCGGCTGGCTGGACTTCCTGTCCTCGCCGGAACCGGCGGAACTGGATCTGCTGTGGCAGTTGCTGGTGGTGGAGTTCCTGATCGACGTGCTGAAGCTGGCCTCCCTGAATACCCCGGACTCCCTGTCCAACTCCTTCTCCATGCTGGGCGCTCTGATCCTGGGCGATTTCGCCGTGCAGGCAGGCTGGCTGGGGCCGGAGGTCCTGGTGTATATGGCCTTCGTGTCGGTGGCGGGCTTTGCCCAACCCAGCTACGAGCTGGGCTACGCCTTCAAGCTGCTGCGGGTGGTGCTGTTGCTGGTGACGGCGGTATTCGACGTGTGGGGCTTCTTCCTGGGGACCCTGGGCATCCTGGTGCTGTTGGCTACCACCAAGCCTCTGGTGGGGAAGGGGTATCTGTATCCACTGATCCCCTTCAACGGCACCGCATTGCGGCGGCTGCTGTTCCGGGAGCCCATCAGCCGGGACAATACGTGACCGGGAGGAAACCGTTTCCCTGCGAAAAGGCCGCGGGCATTTGCCCGCGGCCTTTTTCTGTGTTGGGACAGCCATGTTCAGACAGCGAAGGAGAGACTGTTAAAAACCAGTAAAGATTTTGCTGGTTTTTCAGGGGCATTCTGAAAGAAATTGTTGCATATTTAACAAAAAACAGGTATTCTGAAAATGGAGGATCGCCGCCCAACCGTTTGGACGGCCCTGTTGAGGAAAAAGGAGTGAACATACCCCATGAGCAGACTGGACATCAAAACCCCCAGCCAGGCCCAGACGGTGGTGGACCAGCTCTACCGAAATGTGGAGCACCGGATCGCCTCCAGTCCCCCGGGTCTGTGCCCCATCGACATGGCCCTGAACTTTTTGGAATTGTGTCACGCCCAGACCTGCGGAAAGTGCGTGCCTTGCCGGATCGGCCTTGGGCAGCTAGCCAATATGCTGCGGGAAGTGCTGGACGGACAGCCGGATATTCGGATTCTGCACCGCATTGAGGAGACTGCCCAGACCATTGTAGACACCGCCGACTGTGCCATCGGCATCAACGCCGCTCAGCTTGTGCTGATGGGACTTCAGGGTTTCCGGGACGACTATGAGGAACACATCCTCCGCCACCGGTGCCTGGGCAGCCTGAAAAACCCAGTGCCCTGCGTGGCCCTGTGTCCGGCCGGAGTGGACATCCCCGGCTACATCGCCCTGGTCCACGCGGGCCGGTACGCCGACGCGGTGCGCCTGATCCGCAAGGACAACCCCTTCCCGGTGGCCTGCGCCTACATCTGCGAGCACCCCTGCGAGGCCCGCTGCCGCCGGAATATGATC
>URXS01000020.1 GCA_900551885.1 uncultured Oscillibacter sp. | reverse complement strand
GCTTCTTTCATAGGCGGTTGGCAAATAGTTCAATGAGAGCTAAGAACTTAGGATGAACGGCTTCTGCTCCGCTTGATCCGTTCCTGTTCGGCAATAAACGCCTGCTGGACCTCCGTGGCATTGACGTCCCTGCCGCTGAGGACCCAACTGACATCCGGAGAGGAAAGTTCCTCAGGGGAGCCGGTAAACTCACCGCCGTGGGCCGCGACATACTGAAGTGCTCCCACATCTTTTACTCCGTGGGCCTTCAAATACTCCGCTTTGTCTTCCGCACCCGCAATGCCGGCCCACAACTGTTCACGCTTCTCCTGCCGCAGTTTGTCAAGCAGATCTTCCACAGCCGGATTGCCGAGGCCGGGCAGCATGGCACTGGAAATATGCTTGCCGGCAGCCAAAAGGTCTCCCACATAGGTGGTGGGAGCGCGCTCGTTGCCCCGCAGGTCCTCCATCACCTTGGCATCCCACTGACTCACATCGTCCAGGTAGCGACCGCTGTCGGGATTGTCTCGCTGGTCGTTCCGAATGGCCTCCTGTGCTTCCGAGATCCGCATGCAAAGAGAGTCAATGGCCCAGTCTTCCAATACGTCGGCCAGCATCAGCCGCACATCATTTTCCCGCAGAGCCAGGATGCGGTCGGCCAGTTTCCGGTCCATATGGGGCAGTCGGAGTTTCCCCTGCTCATCCACCAGCTTATGGCCGAAATTGCCCAGGCGTCTTTCCTCCACCTGTCCCCGCAAGGAGTGAAAGCCAAAAGCGAAGTCATTGTCGATGCCCTGTACCCTGCCCAGCTTCCCATCGCCAGTGACAGAGGCAAAGTAGTTTTGATGATGGCGGTCACATTGACCAATGATGCTGTCCAGAACCTGAAGAGAGGTGAGAGACTGCATAAATTCCGGCGTGATCGCCGACTCAATCAACTCCTGCTGGGCCTGTGGGGAAATGGAAGTGTCCACATGGCTCAGATTGGACGCATCGGTGTTGACAATGGCCTCATCCTGCAGCCGCTCACCGAAAAAGGAGGCGACCTCCTTTCCGCGGGCCTTTTGCATCAGGTTGCCCTGCTGGACACCTTTCCCCACGGCGTCATGGAGCTCCACCCGCTCCGACTGGGCCACCAGGTCGCCAATGCCAAGGAGATTTGCCATTCGGCTGGTGGCCACATTACGGTCGGAAACCCGCACAGTTTGGTCGGTATCGGCATATCGTTTCTTCTCAGAGACGAGATTCGGCAGAATTCTCTCCACGGTATCGGCAGGAAAATTTTCCAGCAGATCGAGCAGGCTGTCGGATGAGAGAATCTCAGGCATGCTGGCTGGAAGCTCCACCCGCATTTCTTCAGGGAGTTGCGCCATGAGCTGTCTTAGCCGGGCCGAGGGAAGACTTTCAGGCAAGTGGGCAGCGTAATGTGAATGAAGCATACTTTTGAAGTGATTTTGAACCTCCCGGTCTGTGTCGGAAAAGCCGGAGATATCCAGTGAAAAGTTCATGGCCTGCCGCGTTCCTTTCACCGGGGAATGCTCATCTCGATACATATCGGGGATCTTGCCGGTTTCCCTGGCCAACGAGGCTGCCGCATCAGCAATCGCCTGATATTCCGGTTTCCGCTTTGCCAAGGTTTCCACGTTTTGTATGTATCGTTCCACATCGGATTGCTTGAGGTCAAAGGTCTCCCCTTTCTTAAAGAAGCCCGAGGCCTTTTCGTCGGTGAGGGAACCTGTCTCCAGAACCCCGATGTAGCTGACTGCGCCGCCCACATGCTTGAGATCGGACTCCTTACCCTCCTTCAGGGTGAGGACACGGGTCCGGGCCATGCCCAGGGCCTCCACCATGTTCTTCGGGCGCTGCTCCGGGGGCAGAGAGGACATCCGGTCGGAAAAATCCCGCAGGTGGGAAAAGTCCTGTTCCGCCTGGCTTTTGATTTGACGGACAATATCCTGCCGGGCCTTGCCGCTGGAGGTATGGGCGTTTCGCTTGGTATAGACGTCGCAGGCTTCCAACAGCCGGGCGTAAGCCGAAACCAGGCCGTTGAAAGTCTCCTGGTCCTTTTGCGGCTCTCCCGACAGCGGTTGATTCATGAGGCCCACCACCTGACCGATGCTGTGGTCAACTGCGTTAAACCGGGCGGAATTTCCGCCAATGCCGCCTTTCTCCGATTGCAGGAGCTGCTCCCGCAGGGAGACAAATGTGCCGAATTTTTCCTCCCCTGATTCAGCGGGGGTTTTTGCGGCCTCCCCTTCCGCCGGGGCCTGCTCTTGGGAAGCAGGCGCCACCGTGGGGTTTTGAACCGGCTCATCCAGATCTACATTGAATCTGGACAGGTTGGGAGAGGTTGGACGAGCAGCGTCCTCCGGCTCCCTGCCCTGGTCGGCGGAAGCCGGACCTGCCGGCTGAACAGGCTGATCCAGATCCAAACTTAGCCTGGATAGGTTGGGGGAAACCGGACGGTTCCCTGCTCCTGATGCCCCGGGCACAGCAACAGGCGCGTCCAGATCCAAATCCAATCCGGCTGGGGCTGAGTGCACCCCTTGGGGCGCTCCACGGTGAATTAAACTGTCGGTGCGGCTTCTCATCACCTGGTCCAGCTCTTGGCTTACCGCGCTGCCAAAGGGTTGAACCGCCTGGCTTGGAGAGGAAGATGGGCTTAACAGCTCAGCCATGCCGCTGTTCCCCACCTGAGAGGCCATGGACGTCATTCCGTCCGAATGAGGCGTTTCTTTTTTTGTTTTTGCGGAACTCTTTCTGTGAGAAGCAAAAGGACTTTTTGTTTTACTCCAGCCGAACGGCATATGCTGTCCTCCTTTCATCCCGTTAAGATAGATTACGTTACTTTTATTATAGTAGACGCAACTAAAATAGCAAGACTTTTGCAAAAAGGGGTAGCCCCGTATCCCAGGAATCTGGCCAGAGCCCTGGAAAAGCCGCTCTTCCAGGAGTCCTCTCCTCCACGGTGAATTTCTGCTTTGGACATTGGCTTCCCATTGTGAAATTAACGGATATTTTCCAGCAGAGGCCCTGCCCCGCCCAGTGGTTCTCGCCTTGATGTTTTCCAGTGGGAAAAGGCTCCTGGCCCATTGCAAAAGGAATAAAGAATTGAACAGTCCCTCTCATCATTTTCTCCAAGCGGGTTGAAAAAAGGAAAGGCGTGCTGCCCACATGAAGATGGATATAAACGGCCGCATTAGAAAAGGAATTTCACTTTTTCTCCAGGACAGGTCAGAGAATTTTTTCAAAGCAGCGCTCCTCCGCATCCATTCGGGCATGTGGGGCGCGGTGTGGGGCTGTCCTCGGCAGTCCCACAGAAATCCCTGACTCGAGGGACAGCCTGCCCCTTCAAAGCAGTTCCCGTTTTCTCTGGCGGCGGCAGGTCAGGGCGCAGAGAACAGCACTGATTCCCAAAAGCCCGGCAACCACCACCGCCTCTGTTCCTTTCGGCATCCAGGAACCGTCCTCCCAAACTCTCCGGAAGGAGAACGGCATGTCCAGCAGCCAACTGCCCAACACCACTCCCACTGCCACGAATAGGGGCAGGGCCTTGAGCAGCATGGCGATGTAGCTGCCGCTGTACTGGGAGAGGAACACGGTCAGTCCGGCAGCCGCCAGGGACAGCGCCAGAATCAGTCCCACCAGCACGACGAGATAGGTCCCGTAAGTCCAGTCGAACCAGGGCGAGCCCCATTCCCAGATCCCGCCCAGGCCGCAGGTGCGAAACCGCAGGGGCTCCTGAGCCAGGAAGGGAATGGCGTAAACCACGAGATTAACAACTGTCAGCACCAGAGCGGAGAACATGGCGGCCACCATCTGGGTGGTCAGAATGGACCGTCCCCGGCGGGAGGTCCACTGCATGGCCCGGGTCCTCCGCAGCCGGTCCCGCACCAGCGTGGGGCAGAGCAGCAGCACGATGCTCAAAACGCACCACACCGCCAGGTCCCTGCCGTACTCCCGGGTGGATTCCTGGACAGGGGTCGGAAGCAGCCCGTGAGCCCTCTCCGGTTCGGCCAACTGCTCCTCCCGATGGACCATGGCTTCCGGCTGTCCCTCTGCCCTTCTGCCAGAGATCACTAGGGCACTGTGTTCTTCCTGGGTATCATACAGCCTCATGGTATACTGGATCTCTTCAATGACATACCAGTTGGTGCCGCCGTAGACTCTGTGAACTAGGGATTCCCGGTCCATGTCCGCCTCACCGCCGGAGGCAGCGGTGCCGGAGTAGTAGTCCTCGCGGAATTGATCAAAGGTCTCATAATCCGTCAGGCCCACAGCGGCAGCCTCCGGGATGGCGGCGATCTGCTGGTCGAATGCTTGGATCTCCTCCGCCAGTTGGCCGTCCAGCTCCGCCCGCTCCTCTGGCTCCAGAGTGGGGCCGTATGCCTCCACCCACTCCGAAGCCAGTTGGAACTGGGCCTGAGAAGCAGGCCCGTTGCAAAAATATTCAATGTAAAACTCCGGGAACATCCAGTAGTACACCGCTCCCAGCAGCAAGATGGCCACCAGGATGCCGGGACGCCAGATCTTCCGCAGTTCCCATGCCAAAAGTCTCATGTGAGCACATCCTTTCTCCGAAAGCGGCGCAGGGCCAGGGCCGTCCCGATACCAAGCAGCAGCAGATCCGCCGCCACGGCGATGGTCTCCTGCCAGGGCAGCACCGCGTTGAGGCCCAGTTCCGTAAACCAGCCACCGCAGCAGAGCCACACGATGGTGGGCTGAAAGCAGGAGAGGACATATCCCACCCACAGCTTGAGATTCCCCAGCGCCGAGGTGAGCCCCAGACCGCCGAAGCAGAGAAGTCCCAGCATCAGCGCCGCCAGATAAGGACTGCGGACCAGCGTGCCGCAGAGGGACGCCAGCAGGGAAAACACCCCCGTCAGCGCCACTCCCAGGGCCAGAGCCGCCGCCAAATACCCGGCCACAGTGAAGTCCCCCCAGGTGAGGAAGGGCCGGATCAGCAGCATATCCGAGAGGTAGTTGAACTGGCTGGAGACGTTGGCGTTCCAGACACCGCCGTAGTCGAATCGGGCAAAGTACAATCCCAGGGTGGGCACGGCCACCAGTACCAGGAACACAGGGGACGCCGCCAGGGCCGCAAGGACTTTGGTCCGCCGCAGTTGCCGCCCGGTCCGGGAGGTGCAGGCAAGGCCCTCCATCCGGTGCATCCCCTCGTAGCCCAGGAGGTACAGCGTCCCCAGCATGGCGGCAATCCCCGCCTCTCCCAGAATGGACCGCATCAGTGTCCCGAAGAGGAATTGGTGGCTCCCCTGGGTGACAGGCCCCGCGTACAGGTCCATCCCGGCGCCTGTCTGGGACAGATGGTCCACCCGGGCGGACAGAGTATCGTATTTCCAGGCCATCCATGACACCGCCGTGGGGGAATCTTTCACCATATCCGTATAGAACTCTTTTAAAATGCCTGTGTCGTAGGTCTCAAAGATATTCTCCAGGCCAGTGACAGACTGGAGTAGGATACTTCGGTTCTCCGTCTCCGGCAGGGCGGACAGACCATCGCAAAACGCCTGATCCACCCGCTGGCCCAGGAGGGCGGCATCCGCCGAGGTCTCGTTGAAAAAGGCCCGGTCCCACTCCGAAAGGGTGCAGATCAAACAGGTATTGAACAGAAGGCTCAGCGCCAGGAAGGCCCAAAGGGCAGGCAGGCGGAAGAGTTTGCGCCACTCATACACAGCAAGGCTCATGACTGCCCCTCCCGGTAGATAGCCAGGAACGCGTCCTCCAGTCCCGGCGCCGCGGGAACGGCCCCGGTGGGCGGATTTTCCGTCAGGATGCGCAGCACCGGCCCCGCCTCGCTTTGCCCCTCGCTGAGGAGAAACTGATCTGGCCCCAGAGGGGTCCCCGCCGAGACCTGAAAGACCTTCCCACGAAACCGGGCACAGATGTTGGCGGGGGTGTCGCAGCAGTAGAGCCGGTGATCCCGGAACATGACGATCTGTCCGGCGATGGTCTCCACGTCGGAGACGATGTGGGTGGACAGCAACACGATTCGGTCCTCCGCCAGGGAGTGGATCAGATTCCGGAACCGTACCCGCTCCCGAGGGTCCAGTCCGGCTGTGGGCTCGTCCAGAATCAGTAGCCGGGGATCGTTCAGCATGGCGGAAGCGATGCCCACCCGCTGGATCATGCCGCCGGAGAACTTCTTCAGCTTCCGGTCTCCGTCCGCCCCCAGGCCAACCAATTCCAAAAGGCGGCTGATGCGTTCCTCCGTCTCCCGCTTGGGGATACACTGGAGGGCGGCTACATACCGCAGGAACTGCCGGGGAGTGTAGTTGGGATAGTAACCGAATTGTTGTGGGAGATACCCCAGCAGTCCCCGATAGTCCGCCCCCAGGGCCAAGATGTCCTCCCCATCCCAGAGGATCTGCCCTTTGGTGGGAAACAGGAGCGTCGAGAGCATTTTCATCAGGGTGGTCTTTCCGGCGCCGTTGGGGCCCAACAGGCCATAGACCCCCGGGGAAAAGGTCAAAGAGATGTCCTCCAAAGCGGTGAAAGTCCCGTATTGCTTTGTGACGTGTTCAACCGAGAGCATAGACGATTCCTCCTTCTGCGCGCCGCCGGCAGAAACGGCGTAGTTCCGTGAAATACAGGGCCAGTGCGGCAGCGGTGAGCAGGCAGAACAGTACAGCAGGCACACTGTTGAGCCATAGGGCGGCCCGCTCCCACAGCAGCGGCACGATTCCCAACGCTGCCCAGACCGCCGGGGCCGTCAGCAATCCCGCCGCTCCCCGCAGCCGCAGGCAATAGAGAGCCAGGGCCCCATACAGACACAAGCTGGATACCGACAGGGCCATCATCCAGGAAAGGGAGATTTCCCCACCGGCAAGATACCACAGCAGCAGATTGGCCGGCACACACACCAGCACCGACGCTCCACCGAATACCAGCATTCGCAGAGCAGTCATGGCCCGCAGGGAAACCCGGCAGGTCTGCCGCCACTCCAGTGTGCCGGACTGGGCTTCTTTCCAGGCAGTCAGCAGGTGGAGCGCGGCATACAATGCCGGGGACAGCAGAAACAGTGCCGGCCCCACCGGCCCCTGCCGGGCTGCCGCGGCCGCCGCCGGCAGCAAACACAATATCAGAAGCAGCGCCGAAAGGAACAGACAGTCCGCCTCTCCAAAAAACAGCGTACGGAAGCCCACTGCCTGAAGGGTTTCCCCCAGTGTACGCCAAAATCTCGGCCGGGCCGGAAGTCCGGCGGCCAGAATTCGGGCCACGGCGACATCCTTTTCCGCCTCTGTGGGCATGGGGATTTCATTCCAGCAGTCATCCATTTGGATCAAACTCCTCTCTCAGTTGCCTCAACAGGCGGTAATAGCGGGATTTCACCGCCGCCTCCGGCTCACCCAGTGCGGCGGCAATCTCCGGGAAAGACTGCTCTGCATAAAGCCGCAGGCGGAACACCGCCTGGATCTGGGGCTCCAGGCCGGAGACATAGGCCTCGATCTGCTCCAGCAGCACCCGGTCCTGGACACAGGCGGTGAAGTCCTCCTCCGACGGCACCTCCAGTTTCTCCATGGGCAGGGGCATCAGGCGGGTCCTTCTGCGGGCATCAATGACCTTGTTGGCGGCAATGCGGAAAAGCCAGGTACGGAACGTCCCCCGCTCCGCCCGGTAGGCGGGCAGTGCCCGCAACATGGCCAGGAATATGGACTGGGTCAGGTCCATGGCATCCTCTTTATGGCCGGTCTGGCGGTAGACAAAGCGGTAGATCTCATCGTAGTGGGCCCGGATCAGATGATCCGCCGCCGTGCGGGAGCCTTTGCGCTGTATCTCCCGGATCCATTGCTCTTCCACTGTCTCACCGCCTTTCCGACTATATATTCGCATAATAGGGTAACATCGTTTCAAAAAAAGGAGAAGAAATTTTTGGCCGCAGCTCAACACTTGATTGCCAAATTGAAATATTCAAAATCTACGCCGCAGTAAAGGAAAAGAATAGGAGGCACTCTGGAAAAGGGACAAGGGTGCGGAGTGCTTTTGTGAAGCCACGACTCAAAAGCAAATCGTCCACCCCTTGCCGCCCATGCATGGCGGCATGAAGCCGCGGCGAAAAGGATGGCATCTGTGGACGCCGGATAAGCAGTGAACTACGTGAGGCGCAGTTTGAGGGGAAAATCCGGCGATTTTGGCCTGTCGAAAAAAGTACTAGATAAAGGTCCGCCGGGGTGAACCCCGGCGGACCGGCCACAATACCCCGCAATACGGGGCTTTCCGGAATTTCAGCACCGCCGTCGGTCTCGGCAGTTTCGGCTTTTCAGCGCAGTGATGGGATTGAGAGGTGCTCCGGTTCCAAGAGGTTTCGGCGTTTTTCACCGCCGCTATAAAAGGGAGCCCTTTTTGCGAGCAAAAATTGCATCGCTAAATCAAAGAAAAAGGCAAGAAAGCTCACACCCCCAATACAGAAGGAAAAGGCATGAGGAACAAAAGCTAAAAAAAACTGGCAGCGGGTGTAGAAGCTCCTGCAGCAACGGGTGATCCTCTGTATTTCCCCGTGCAAGAGGCTGTGTGACCTCCTTAAGGGCAAGGCAGAGTCCTCGATTCGGAGATTTCGGAGCGGATTTGAGCCGTTTTGAAATGCTCTGCGGAGGGCGAAAAAAAGGCAGGCAGAGAAAGGCCCGACGTCGCAAGCACCGCCGGGCCAGCCTCTTCTGCCCACACTGCACCCGCAGGTGCGTTTCGAATACCAACCGCCCGCACTGCGGACGGCTCTTGGGCTGGAGACGTGCGGGCAGTTTTACTGGGGCGTAACAGGCATTGTTTTCCCGCCCTGTTGGAAGACTGTGCCACCTTTCTTCCCCATAATGGCAATTTCCCCTTAGAGTTGCAAGGATCCGATTTGGCGTTGTTCACGGTTTTGGCCGAAGTTTTCCTTGAATACAGGGCATGGAATGTAAGCAAACACCTGTGCCTCTACCCCTCAAAAATCACGCCGCAAAACAAAGATAACAGCTCGCCTCAAATAGGACGCTATAAACCAGGAGGACCTGACTTTGAAAATCATTCCGCCAATTGCAAATTTTCTCTTAACTCTGCCCTTTTGGCCTGGCTATTCTCTGTGAGTTGGGGTATTGTGTGTCGCTGAATAGGAGGCGATACACGATGAAGGACTACATGATGGCCCTGCACCAGCGGTTCCGCAAGGAGCCGGAATGTCGGGAAGTCAGGAAAGAGCTGGAGGCGGTCCATCAGGCCCTCTACCAAGTGCTGGACCGGCGTGGGCAGGGGCAACTGCTGAAGCTGTCAGAGCTGGAAAATAAACTGCAAGATGAGATCTCCCTGGAAAGTTTCCTCTCTGGATTTAAACTTGCCCTGGGAATCGCGACAGAATTAGCACCCTCCTACTCCTTCGACGCCGAGGAAGAGCAACGGGCTTGTGAAGCCTTCCGGAAAAGGAGGGGTAAGTGATGGCAAAAAAGCGAGCCAACGGCGAGGGAAACATTCGAAAGCGCAAGGACGGCCGCTGGGAGGGACGCTACACTGCCGGGTATGACCAGAGTGGGAAACGGATCATCAAGAACGTACTTGGCAGGACCCAGGCGGAGGTGAAAGGCAAGCTATCCGTGGCCATCGCGGAATGTCAGCATCTGGACGTCTCCCGCTCTGGAGAATACACGATGGTGGAGTGGCTACGGCTGTGGTTCGAGCTGTACGCCAAGCCCAACATCCGCCCTTCCATAGCGGGGTACTACCCCCGAATCATGGAGGAATACACGATCCCGCGAATCGGCCACATCAAGCAGGACAAGCTCACCATCTGGGACAGCCAGAAACTGTACAAAGAGCAGAGTGCTGCGTAGTCTCAAAAGTCTAGCAGCAAGAGATGAAGACGCTGCAATCAGAGAATTTAAGATCCTACCTGGACGCAGCGGAGAAACGAGGTACCCTAGCTATGTTCTATCTGAAGTTGGTCAGCGGGATTCGCAAGGGTGAGCTGGTTGCCCTGCGGTGGGAAGACCTTGACGTAGAATAACGGACTATCTCCGTCAGCAAACAGGCCACAAAAGATGAGGATAACAATCTCATCGTGGCAAGGCCAAAAGCCGAAAACTCCGTGCGGCAGATCTCCATTCCCCAGGAAGCGGTGGAGCTACTCATCCAAGAGCACGCCAAGCACCCAAGCACCCCCTGGCTCTTCCCCTCCTCTTGGATCGGAGGAATGTACCATCCGGACTCGGCGGCCACGCTGCACCAGCGGATCCTCAAGGACGCCGGGCTGGAACATCTCCGGTTTCACAACCTCCGCCATACCCTTCGCCACCCTGGTCCTCCAGAACGGCGTGGACATCAAAACTGTGTCCGCTATGCTGGGCCGCTATGACGCCGGGTTCACCCTGCGGACCTACACCCACACCACGGGGCAGAAGCTGGACGAAGCCGCCCAGACCATGGGGAATCTCATGGCGCAGGTACGGTAAAGCCCACAAAAATAAGCAGATCAGGAAACTTTTGGGGAGTGCCGCTCCCGCATGATTTCTCCCACCGCTCCGCGATGTGGGGCACAGTGTAGGTCAACCTCCCCACATTTACACATATGCCAACAAGCGGACCACCCACTCGACAGATTTGAAGCAGGCGTTGCCCTCTGCACTTGCAAGCCCGCGTCTAAATAGAGATAATTCCTGCGCCGAAACCCTCCCGCTTGCCAGAGCGGCACCTCCCCTGCTCCGTCTATACCTGCCCGTCAAAACCGTTATCCATGGGAGCAATGAGAATTCTCAACCACACATGGCGGTCTTTTGTCATACGAGTACAGTCCCCAAAGTGTTGACCTGGGGCAATTCGCAGCCCTTGGAGTTTCCGCATACGTTTGTCAGAAGTCGTGTCTGCGAAAAATCACAGGCTCGTCACATTGTTTAAAACCGTAGAAAATCAACTCTCCTTTTTTTATACTTTGGTATTGAACCACCTCGCAAAAGGCAAAAAAGGAGAGCATCTATGAGAAAACGCATATTGGCAGCAATGTTATCCCTGTGTATGATCCTGGCATTTCTGCCGATCTGGTCCGCGGCCGCGGATGATCTGACCAGCGGAGACCCCGGTCTGCAAAACACAGGAGACCCGGTTTCTTTGAACATAGGGAATGGCGGCATCACCTTCTCGTCAACCGGCTACCGGCAGGGAAGCGCGGCGGATGAGACGACATACGACGGTCCCTATATCGTCAGCGGGACCGGCACGGAGACCATCACAGTCCAATCCGGCGCCGAGGTCGATCTGACCATCTCCGGCCTGAATCTTGACGCAATTGACGCTCCTGTCATCTACGTCCAAGCTGGAGCCACGCTGCATCTGACAGTGGAGGGGAACAACTCCCTGACCGGCGGTCCGGGCTTTGCGGCCATCTGCGTGGAGCCGGCATATGACGAAAACTGGAACTACGATGCAGCGGGCAGCGCAGAGCTGTACATCTCCGGCAGCGGCAGCCTGACTGCCGAGGGCGGTGACGGTGACGCAACAGCCGGCACCTACGGCGGCGGTGCAGGCATCGGCGGCAACGGCGAGGACCAGAACGGCGGCGACAGCGTAGACTTCGGGCTGATTTGCATTGAACCCACATTTACCGGCACGCTTGACGCAACTGGTGGTAATGCCTCCGTTTATGAGGACGGCGCAAACTGCTTTGGCGGCGGCGCAGGCATCGGCGGCGGTGGTTTCAATATGGGTTATAATTCCGACTATTCAAACACCAGTCCCTATTACTGGGGCGAGGTCTACGGTTCCATCGAGATTCACAGCGGCTCCATCAACGCGACCTCGAATGGCAACGGCGCGGGCATCGGCGGCGGCGGTGGGCAGGGCGAAGACTCCGCTGCGTCGCATATCTCTGTCACCATCACCGGCGGTACGATTGACGCCACCGGCGGCACCCTGGGTGCAGGCATCGGCGGCGGTGCCATCTGCGACGGCGGCTATATCTCTATTTCCAGCGCGACAGTTGCAGCCGAGGCTGGAGCAAACGAGGATTCCATGGGCGCGGCCGGGATTGGCGGCGGCAACGACTCCTCCGTGAGCAGCGTGATTATCTCCGGCGGCGCGCAGGTCACTGCCATAGCCCACGGCGGCGCGGCCGGCATTGGAGGCGGTACCAACACCTCCTACAGCAATGTACATTACGGTGACATGAATGGGGCGCTTACGCCCGAAAGGGTGGGGGTCATTTCCATCTCCGGCGAGGGCACGACAGTTTCCGCCCGCGGCGGCACGAACGAGGGCTATTCCGGCAACTACGGCGGCGCGGGCATCGGCTCGGGTTACCCCACCGGAAACAACGCCAGAAGCGTAGCCTTTGACATTTCTATCACCAACGGCGCATCCGTCCGGGCCTACGGCGGCTACCACGCCCAGGCCATCGGCTACGGCTATCGACCCACGGATTTCATCGGCTACGGCATCACCTTGGAGTTGGATGACACCATCTTCCTCTGGGCGCAGAACGCCGACTATTATCAGCCTGCACTGGTGGCGACCACGGAATATGACAATGGACGCACACCCGTTTCCTACTCCAGCGGCAACAATATTTATCTCACCCACTATGTGGACGAGAACAAAGATGCTACAAGCGCCGCGCTGTCCACCGTGCCGGGCTATTTGAAGCAACCCACAGACGCCGCGAACGAAACCTTCGACTGGGCATTTGATGAAACGAAAGGCACCGTCACCATCGGCCCGGTCACGGTGGTGGATGATGTGACCGGACTCAACGGTAACTGGGCCACCCTCTGCACAGTGCCGCCGGAGGAGCCCATCACCATCGCCCTGGCTGACCTCATCATCTATGTGGGCGGCGACGGCTATGAAAGTGTAATGACAGACCAGGACGGCAATCCTGTGAAAACTGAGAGCAACGGTCTGCCGGAGCCGGGCTTCACCGTGGAGCTGCCCGCCGCAATAGACGCCGCTTTGAAGAAAGCGGCCGGCCACACTTCCTCAGATCCCCTCGACCTGTCCGACTACCTCTCCTTCGCCTATAACGACGGCGCGGGTACCACCCGGACTTGGACGCTGGAGCACTACGACAACAAACCGGGCAACACCAGCATGGCCGGCGGCAGGTACATCTACCGTATCGTCCCCGCCCTGGGGCAGGAGCCTGTCCGGCTGCAATTTACCGATGAAAACAACGAAACTACCATCAGCGATGAATTTGAAATCGTGCTGACCCACCAGTATCAGGTCTATGAGATGACCATTTACCCCGGAGCGCTGGACCCCGCGCATCTGCAGGCAGTGGTGACCTTCCCGGACAACTCTGTTCAGACGTATGCCCTGGAGGTCGATCCGGCCGATCTCATCATCCGCGGCGTGGTGGACGAGGGCAACCCCACCACAACCATTGTCACCACGCCCCCCGCGGATCCCGTGGACAATATCACGGCCCAAGTTCCGGCAGACACGCTGTTCTACATCAACCAGAGCACGTTGGAAGTAGAGCACTGGGACGCGGTGAAGCTGCTGGCCGACGACATCGTGCCGGACGCCGAGGACATTCTGCTGGACCGCGCACTGGATGATTTTAAATCCCGGCTGACGGAGGAATACAACTATGAATTCCGGTATCTGGACCTGGTGGACACCAGCAACGGCAACGTCTGGGTCACCGCCAGCGAGCCGGTGACCGTCTACTGGCCCTACCCGGATGGAACGGACAAGGATACGGAATTCTTTATCGTCCATTACCACGATCTGGACCGGCAGTACGACGATGATCTGATAGGAAAGGAGTATGTAACCACGCTGTACGCCGCCGATGCCAATGGGCAGGCAGGCGAACTCACGCTGGACAATACCGACCAGGGCATCAGGATCACCGTTGAAGCCTTCTCACCCTTCGCCCTGTTCTGGACCGATCCTGACTCTGGTACTGATCCCGATCCCGATCCTGATCCTAAACCCGATCCTGATCCCGATCCTGATCCCGATCCCGATCCCGACCCTGATCCCGATCCCGATCCTGATCCTAAACCTGATCCCGATCCCGATCCCGACCCTGATCCTGATCCCGATCCTGATCCCGATCCTGACCCTGATCCCGATCCTGATCCCGGCACCGACCCCGGCACCGGTACTGACCCCGATTCCGGTACCGATCCCGACCCCGGCGCCGATCCAGGTACCGGTACCGATCCCGACCCTGACCTCGATACCGGTACCTCCCCCGATCCCTCCGAGCCGGACCAGCCCGGCATCCCGGATGACGTCCCCCAAACCGGCGACACCTCCACGCTGGGGCTGTGGTCCGCGCTTGCGCTGTGCTCTCTGGCCGTTTTCTTCCTCCTGCTGGCCATCAAACGCCGTCTGCTTTCCGGCAAACGATAGTCCCCACTCCGCCCGCCAAAGAAAGGAGCCATGAAAAAGCGATATTTTTACAGGGGAAAGCGGACCCACAGAGCCAGCCTGACGGCGCAGGTTTTGTCCCTCCTCTGCGGCGTGCTGCTGATCCTCTTCGCGGTCTCTTCGGTGATGGCCGCCAGAGCCTGCCTGCAAAGCCGTTCAGAGCAGCGGGCCTTTGAGCGCCTGTCCGCCGCGAAAGAAACCGCATCCGATGCCTCCGCCTCCCCTGATGCGGCACAGCGGGACACCAGAAGCGTATACGAAACGCTCAAGGCACAAAACACCGATTTTGCCGCCTGGCTGACTGTGCCGGGCACAGACATCGACTACCCTGTGATGTATACACCGGACGACCCGGAATACTATCTGCACCGCGCCTTCGATCAGTCGGATTCCGTCAGCGGCACGCCCTTCATCGGCGAAGGCGGCAGTCCGGAGAGCGATCTGTTTATCATCTACGGCCACAACATGAAAAACGGCACCATGTTCGGCACCTTGTCCCGCTATGAGGATCCGGAGTTTTACAGAGAACACTCCACGTTGACTCTGGCGTCCGCCGAGGGGGAGGACGTCTATGAGATCTTTGCGGCAGTGGAAACCCGCGTACTGTATACCGGAGAGGCCGGCTACCGCTATTACAGCCATGCAGGAGAACTGTCAGAGACAGACTTCATCGAACTGACCGGGTGGCTGGCAGAAAACACACTTTACTCCACAGGTGTCCTCCCCTCTCCAGGAAAGCAGATCGTTATTTTGTCCACCTGCAGCTATCACACGGAAAACGGGCGTTTTCTCGTGGCAGCGCAAAAAATATCATGAATTTACTGGAAAAGGTCAGGGAATATTTCGTAATGAAATATTCCCTGACCTTTCGGTGTTGCTATGGCTTTATCTGCACAGCTCTAACCTCTGAATATTTCAAATGTGACAGGCACGTGATTTTTCTAGCATTTTTTATATGATATGATAAAATTTAAGAAAGCAGTATAAGGAGAAATGCCATGTATCGGATACTACTGGTAGATGACGACCCCCATATTCAAGCAGCCAATGAGGCATTTTTGAAAAAGAAGGGCTATCAGGTCTATCGGGCGGAAAACGGCGCGGACGCTTTGGCAACCGCGTCCACCGCCGCTTTGGACGCCGTGGTGCTGGATGTGGACATGCCGGGAATGGACGGCGTGTCCGTGTGCCGCCGCCTGCGGGAACTCAGCGGGGTCCCGGTGATCTTTCTGTCCGCTTATGCCCAAACTGACGACCGCATCCGGGGCCTGATGGCAGGCGGAGACGACTATCTGGCCAAGCCCTATTCCCTGGTGGAGCTGGAGCTGCGTCTTCGTCTGCGGATCCAGCGGCACCAGCACGTCCACACGGCGGAAGTCCTCCGCTTCGGCGAGCTGGAGATCGATCTGGGGCTGCGGGAAGTACGCTACAGGGGCGCCTGCGCCACGCTCACGACCCTGGAATTTGATCTGCTGGCCTTTCTGGCCCAGAATCCGGGGCAAGTGTTCTCCTATGAACAGCTTTACAACGGCGTGTGGAAGTCCCCCATCAATCAGGGCCTGCACAACATTCAGGTCTGCATGGCCCGTGTCCGGCAGAAGCTGGAACAGCTCTGCCCCGGCATGCACTATATCGAAACCGTACGGCGAAAGGGCTACCGTTTCCGCTCTCCTTCTGAGTTCCAGTGAAAACCGCCCCGGAAAACTCCGGGGCGGTAAAAGGCGCCGCTATTTTCTCTTTCGGAACGGTCCCAGGCCCGCGGTGGCCAAGCCGCAGACGGCACAGACCGCCACTCCCGCTGCCGCCAGAAGCACCTGCGCGGAAGCGGGAAGCGGTTCATCCGTTTTTTTCTGCGTCAGCTCCTCCTGGGCCAGCTCTTCCGGATGGGGTTCCTCCTCCGGTTCGGGAGCCTGGCTTTCAGGCTCTGTATCCTGCTCAGTCGGTTGCTCCGGGGTGGTTTCCAGCGGCTCATCGTCGATTTTCCAGATCAGGTCCTCTTTTTCTCCGGACTCCGGGCCGGTCAGTTGGGCAGGCTCCGGGACGGATGCAGAAGATTCCTGGGCGGGTATGGAAGGTTTCTCCGCCGGACTCTCCTCCGGCTCCCGGACATAGGTCGGTTCGCTTTCCGGCAGCTCCGTCTCCGGTGTGTCAGGCGGCGTTTCCTGCACCGCTCCTCCCTCCGGCTGCTCCTCATTTTGTATGGGCGGCTCTGTCAGTGAGGGAGCGTCGTCTCTGTCCGCGCCCGGATCCTCCCGGTCCGGATCAGGCCGCTCCGCCGGCTCCGGCTCCCGCTCCGGCGGGTCCGGCGTGGTGCTGCCGCCCCGGTTACCGCCGGAGTCCTCCCCGTCCTCCGGCGGGCTCAGAGCAAAGGCATCGGAGCGCCAGCAGGCATACTCGTCAAACCACCAGGCGGTCTCGGCCGCCACCCGGAACAGTGCCGGCGTCTCGTCATGCAGGTCGAAGACGCAGGCCCAGCCCTCCGGTTCTATTTCCACAACAAAGAAGTCGTCCTCATTCTCCCAGCGGGTCCAGGTCACGCCGCCGTCTGTGGACACCTCGCCCCAGACAACATCGGCGTCCTCCGGCAGTTCCTGCACGGTCAACTGCACCGTAGGCACGGTGGAACCTTTCCACTGTGCATCAGTAACCGTCAAGGTCCCAGGCGTGTACCAGCGGACCGTGATCTCCAAAGGAACCAGGCTGGCCAGGGGTTGTCCGCTCTCATCCAGAAACGTTCCCAAGAGGACAAGCTCGCCCTGGGTCTGGCCGTCATAGCTGCCAAGGTCCCAGGAGAGGGGGATCTCCACATCGTCCTCGTGCCCCTCTTTCTGAAGGGCGGTATTCAGCACGGTAGGCAGCATATCCCCGGTCAAAACGGTGCCCACCTCCAGCCAGACATCGTGCGGGCTGTCATAGAGGTTATTCACCAGCGGCCCCGCCCATTGGATGACGCCGTCTTCCACCGTTGTGTACTGCATCTCCACAGAGCCACCGGTCTCCTGAACGATCAGAGGGGCGCTCCCCTGCGGTTCCAGCACCACGCTTGACAGGCGCAGGCTGCCGCCGGCCCGGACAATGATCTGTCCCGTTCCGGTGATCACCGGGCTGGCCTCCTGTCCGCCTACGCTGAGCGTACCGACTACCAGGCTGCCGCCCGCTTCCACGATCACCGTTCCCGAGAGCTGGATGGTCAGTTCACCGGGGTAGTAGCCCTCTGCCACTGGCTTACCCGCAAAGGCAGAAGAGATGGTGGTGTAACTCAGAGTTTCTCCCTCTGCGATGACACGGCTGTCCAGCATGACCGTATCGGATTCTCCGGCTGGCTCCTCTGGCCCGGCGTCCTCGTCCGGATTTACCGCGCTGCCCAGCGTCGGGGGATCCTCCGTCCCGGTGTCTCCGTCCGGATTTGCCACGCCGCCCAGCGTCGGGGAATCCTCCGTCCCGGTGTCTCCGTCCGGATTTGCCGCGCCGCCCAGCGTCGGGGGATCCTCTGTCCCGGTGTCTCCGCCAGGATTTACCGCGCCGCCCAGCGTCGGGGGATCCTCTGTCCCCTGGGGCACTTCCTCCGGGACCTGAGAGAGATCCGCGGCGGCAACCGTCAGGCCTCCATTCCAGCACAGAGCCAGTGCGCACAAACAGAGGACTGGTTTCTTTTTCCAGGAAATACTCATGCTCGTTCCTCCTGTGAGGTGATTTTATGCGCAGACAAGTCAGATTACAGGCGCTGCTCCTGGCCGCCGTGGTGCTGAGTAGCGCAGCGTTCTACACTCTTTTGTACTGTTTCGACAACAAATACACAGCCGCTCTGCCCGGCGGATATGGGTATAACGTTCTCCAGGATGACCCGGATGACGTCGCCTTTCTGGTGGATGGTTGGGAATATTACCCCGGCCAGCTCCTGTCTCCAGCAGATTTTGACCATGGAGTCACACCGGATCTCTATACCTATATTGGGAAATACCCCAATTTTTCCGCCCATCTGGGTACCCCCTATGGTGTTGCGACCTATCGCCTGACACTGGAGAACGGAGGAGACCCTGTGGAGCTGGCGCTGTATCTGCCGGAGCTGCTGTGCGCCGGGCGCGTCTATATCAACGGCGTTCTGGCTGGGGAGCAGGGCAGTCTGGAGCCGTATGCCCCCCGCGTCATGGACGGGACATATGCTCTGGCCGTTAATAAAAGTGCAGAAATCATTATTCAGTGCGCCAACTATACGCACTACTACTCCGGTATGTATTACCCGCCGGCCGTGGGATCACTGGGCGCCATCTCCCGAATGCTGACCATCCGGCAGATCGTGTACGGGTTTTTGTGCTTCACCGCGCTGGCGATCTCCCTGTTCCATCTGCTCCAATGGCTGCTGGGCCGGGACAAGCTGGCGCGCTGGATGGGCGGGCTGAGTCTGTTCTTCGCCCTGCGTGTATCCTATCCTTTTATCCGGGCCCTGGGCATTCCCTCCATACGGCCCCTTTACGCATTGGAGGATGTCTGCGGAAATGCCGTTGTGCTGTGCGCCATCCTGCTGGCAGGAGAACTGTCAGGCTGCGCCGGGCGCAAGTACCATCGCCGCGGAGCGGTGCCGGCTGCGGCAGGGCTTTGCCTTTTTACCGTGTTGTTTCCGTTGTTCATTTTACCATATGCCCCCATTTTCATCAACAGCTACGGTATCCTTCTTTTTGTATGGAAGCTGGGGGCCGGGCTCTATCTCCTGTTTTTGTCCGGTCACGCGCTTTCACAGGACACGAGGCTGGGGCATTATCTTCTGTGCGCCGCGGGGTTCTACGGTCTGTCGGTGGCTGCTTCCGTGGTAACGGCAAATCACTTTGAGCCTTTCTGTGGGGCCTGGCTGGAGGAATACGGCGGATATACGCTGGTCATCGGCTTCGCAGCGCAGATGATCCGAAGGTCTGTGCTGCTGACCCAGGAAAACCGCCGATTGACCTTGCACCTTCAGGAGGAGGTGGACCGCAAGACCCACAGTATGAGCATTCTGCTGACAGAGCGCCGGGAGCTGTTGGCCAATTTGCTCCACGACCTGAAAAACCCGCTGGCAGCCCTGCGGAACTATGCGGAGCTGGTCCGCAGCGGCAACATTGCGCTGGACCAGGAAACCGCCGAATACCTCAACGCACTGTCGGACCGGGTGGAGGCGGTGGGAGACCGGTTCGACCTGCTCCAGGATTTCTCCAGGGGAGAACGCTGGATGTTTTCTCCGGAGGATATCTGCCTCAATGATTTACTACGCCAGTTCTATGCCGCCAACTGCCCGGACATGGAACTCTCCGGTCTGGAATTCCGTCTCCGCCTGCCCGGTGAAAATCTTTACATCCGCGGTAACCAGGACCGCCTGCGGACGGCTCTGGAAAATCTCTGCTACAATGCGCTCTCCTTCACACCTCCGGACGGCACAGTCACTCTGGGATTGGCCCAGGAACCCCCCTATGCCGTCATCACAGTGCAGGACACCGGATGCGGTATCGCCCCGGAGGATCTGCCCCATGTATTCGAGCGGGGATTCACCCGCCGCGAAGATGACAGCGGCGAGGGGTTGGGACTGCATATCGTTCGCATCATTGCCCTGGAGCACGGTGGTTCTGTTCAGGTTGCTTCTCAGGTTGGCAAAGGCAGCATATTTACCCTGCGTCTGCCGGCACTCTTTGAAAGATCTTCTCACTGCGGTAAAAAGAATGGATCTTCTTAAAAAAATATTTTAAAATAAAGTGAGAATTTACGCGGGAGGCCGTCTCAGGCGGAGAAAGCAGGGCCGTTTAGCCTTCCGCACCTAGACAGTCAACGCAATTTCGCGCGATCATATGGCCCCACTTCTGGCAAAACACTTCAGATCCTTCAAAAAAAGTACAATCTCAATGCTTCCCGCCCGTGAGGGGACTATGAGGGGTCCGGGTAGGGGGCATCGGGGGACGCTGGAGAATTACGACCAGCGCAAGGCCCGTGTGGACGGAGGTTAGCCAAGCAGTTCTCCAGGGAAATCTTCAGAGGGAGAAGAAGCTCATCTGGTAGAGCTGAGCGGGGTTTTGAGGAGAAAATCCGGCGGTTTCGGCCAGCCGAAAAAAGTACCAGATAAAAGGAGGTGGTCGCAAAGCGCCCACCTCCCAGTTACATCGGCCCGCATTGCGGGCCGTTGAGTAGTCCGTCAAAGCAGGGTATTTGCCCTCAGTCCCGTCCCAGTGAGTATTCCCGATGCCTGCTCACGGATGTTCTTTGATGTCATAGAGCTTCCATTGGCCGCTCTTCGTCCTGGCCACTCTCCACAACGACTCGACCTCCCACGATCCCACCACCACTTCACCGTTCCGGTCCAGGCCTTCCTGGGAATAATAGACCCACAGAAGCCCCTCGCCGTATTCAAAATGGGCCGAAAGCAATTTCAAGGTGTGACGCTCATCCACCACACCCTCATAGACATCTATGGGATAAGCATATTGGCTCAGTTTTCCATAGGCGTTCCTGGCCTCGGCCTCTGTCAGGCCAATGTCGGAGAATGCCTCTTCCGCCAGATCCATGATGGACTGAGCCTGGCGGCGATCCTCACGGGAGCCGATGGTGAACAAGGCCGCCACCTCACCGGTAGTATGATAATTCATGCTCCACACACGAATTAAGTGCCCCAGCGGGATATAGTAAGCAGCCAGCAGGAAACATGCAGTCAAAACCGCCGCGATCCCCACTTTCAGCATTCTGCGGCGGCTCTGGCGCTTTGCCGTCCGCAGCGTCTGGGCATAGACCTCGGCCAACTCCTGCTTGGGCAGTGGCTGCTCCTGCCGTTGACACCGCATGAGTTCCAGTACGCTCAGATCCAGCGCATTGGCCAGCACCTCCACCTTGGCAATATCCGGAAGCGATTTTCCCGTTTCCCTTAGTTAAAGATATTGTTGGGTATCTCAAGATGTGTCATTCGATTTTGCCGATAAAGCGGTAGAAGATTTCCACTTCCTGTTCCCGGCTTCCGTCCTCACTTTTGACCGCTTCATGGACAAGGATTTTTTCAATCAGCGTATTCAGAAGTTCAGCCGTCAATTCTGTGGGATTGACATACTGTTTCATCAGACCTATCCACTTTTCAGCGTCAACCGCTGTCTGGGCGGCGGTCTCCATCGCTTCGTGAAGCCGTTCAATTTTTACGTCCAATTCTCGCTGTTCGCCCTGATACTTTTCGGACAGCATATTGAAATTGTATTCTGTAATGCGTCCGGCAGACCAGTCCTCATACATTTTTGCAAACAGGGTGTCTACTTCTGCTTTGCGCTTTTCCGCCTTTTTCAGTTCGGCTGTCTGCCGCTTCCTTGCAGTATTGCGTTCCTTGTCGCTGGCGTTAAGTAGCCGTTTCAGAAGTTTGTCCCCATCCTGCTGTGCCAGCACAGACCAGTATTGCAGACGGGAAAGGACATAGGCGTAAAGCACATCATAGCGGATATAGTGCATGGAACACTGGTGCAATCCTTGCCCGTACTTGCTACAATGGTAGTGGGCATAGGGATTTTTGTTCTGGCTGTTCATACCATAGGCCAGCGACCAGCCGCAGTCCGCACATTTTACCAGCCCGGAAAATATCTGTGTTGTGCCGTTCTTCTGCCGTCTGCGCCTGTTGCAAATCTGCTCCTGTACTTGACGGAACACATCTTCGGAAATAATCGCTTCGTGGGTGTTCTCCACACGATACCATTCCTCTTTTGGCTTGCGTACTTTCTTCTTGTTTTTGAATGAAATGTTGGTCTGCTTATTGTGGACGCTGTGTCCGATATAGGTTTCCTCTTTCAGAATACTTTTCACCTGCGCTATCGTCCACGCATAGGCTTTTTCCTCCGGCGCTCCGGCATAGATATTTGCGAAAGTGCCGTATCTCTGGAAATTCAGCCAGCCGGGAGTAGGTACTTTTTCTTCGACCAAAATCCGTGTAATGCTGGCGGCTCCCCGGCCATGAACGGCAAGGTCAAAAATCTTTTCGATAATCCACCTTGTTTCCGGGTCAATCAGAAGATGGCCTTTCTTATCTGGGTCTTTGACATAGCCAAGCGGAGCATAGGCTCCATAGTGTGCGCCATTTGCGAACCGTGTCCGCATGGCCGCCTTTACCTTTTTGCTGGTCTGGCGGGCGTGCATTTCATTCAGAATGTTGAGGAATGGGGCAAGCTCATTCTCTCCGTTGATGGTGTCCACATTGTCATTGACAGCGATATAGCGGACGCCTTTGCTGGGAAAGTAGATTTCCGTGTACTGGCCGGTCAGAATGTAGTTTCTGCCTAAGCGGGATAAATCCTTCGTAACAACGCAGTTGATTTTCCCGTCCTCAATGTCATCAATCATTCTCTGAAAATCCGGCCTGTCAAAGTTCGTTCCAGACCATCCATCGTCGATATATTCATCTATGACATTCAGGCCATGCTCGGCGGCATATTGCCGGAGCATCATGCGTTGTGTCTGAATACTCCCGCTTTCTCCTTGCAGTTCATCGTCCCGGCTCAATCTCATATAAAGCGCCGTGTTGTAAATCGTAGTATTGTAAGGTTGTTTCACCGTAAAAATCCTCCTTCTAAAGAAACAACCCACGCTTACAATACTTTTGCTCTATGGCAATTATATCATAAGCGTGGGCGTGTTATCAATGATGGGCTATCAGGTTGAAGCGGCTTTTTCTGCGGTATGCCGCACCACATCTACAATCAGATCACCGAGGGGCTTCCCGCCTGCGGCGAAGTGTTCGGAGATTTTTATACGGTTGTTCCCACATACAAAATACTGCGTGCCGTTCTCTGCTTGTATAACCTGCCCTGTTCGGGGTGTAAAAATATCGCTTTCACTTTTTGCCATCCAGTGTCCTCCATATTCAGTTTTCAAGGTACAATGCCGCACAGAGGCGGCGAAAATTTCTGCTTATATCTATCACCTTTCCTTTACCGTGTGCCGCTGCTGACGTTTCAGTTCCGCCAGTATATCCGGCGGGATACGGTCAACCAGCCGCTGTAAATTGTCCAGTTCGCTTTTCAGCTTTGCCCGTTCCATCGTATCTTTCATCTTTCCTTTTTCGCTGGCCTTTGCCCTTGCTTCCAACTTCTCATTCTCCGCCAGCAGGTCATTGATTGTGACCTTGTACTTTTTCAACTGCCCGGAGAAATTCTCCATCTGCGGGAACCACTTTTTCAGCATGGAGAGGGCTTCCTCTTTTTTCTTTCCGGCGTTCAGCGGGTTAATGCCGTCCAGTGTGGCTTCAATGGCTCTTGCCTGCCGGGAGAGGGAAACCGCCTGTTTGAAAAGCCGGGTGGGGATATGCTTCCGGCCTGTCCTGCTGGCGCTCTCCCCACGCTCCAAGTCAGGATATTTCTCCACCATATAGGCGTGAAAATCGTCCTGCCACTTCGTCAGGTTTGCCCGGTTGCCGATAATCTCCTTTGCACACAGGCGGTTGTCCTTTGTCAGCGGAACAAAGGTCAAATGCAGGTGGGGCGTTTTCTCGTCCATGTGTACCACCGCCGACACGATATTTTCTTTTCCTACCCGCCCGATTAAGAAATCAGCCGCCCTCTGGAAAAACGCCTGTATCTCCTTTGGGGATTTTTTCTTGAAAAACTCCGGGCTGGCGGTTATCAGCGTATCGACAAAGCGTGTGCTATCCTTGCGGGTGCGGCATCCGGCTTGTTCAATGTGGCTCTGAATGAAATGGTAATAGCGGCTCTCCGGCTTGACGATATGGAAATTGTACTTGCTCCGGCTGGTGTCAATATCCGGGTTGCTGGCGTACTGTTCCTTTTGTCTTTCGTGATGGGCTTCCAGCGGTCTTGCCGGATTGCCCTTGTGTTTTTCAAATCGCAAAATTGCGTGTTGTGCCATGAAACTCCTTTCCCCATTCCATTCCTTTCCGGGACTTTTCCACAGGAAAATCCCGCAGAAAATATCTCGGATAGGAAGGGAATGGATAGAATATAAATCAATATTTTTATCTCTGTATTTCTATATACCGTCCGGTTTTCGTACTTCAAGAGGATTGATTATCGTACTTGTGGAGTGCGGTTTTCAGTCCTCCGGCGTTCCATAACCGGATTTCTTGAAGTCGGTGTTTGGAACCGCTTCATAGGATTTCGGGT
>URXS01000019.1 GCA_900551885.1 uncultured Oscillibacter sp. | reverse complement strand
CCACCGTATCCGCTGGCGGCAGCCTGACGGCTCAGGGCCAGGGCACCCCGAAAGGTGCCGTCACCGCCGATGGCCACAATGCCGTCCAGACCCAGCAGCTTGCAGGTGGACAAGGCCTTGGCCCGGCCCGCCTCGGTCATGAATTCCTCACTGCGGGCGGTGTAGAGCATGGTGCCGCCCTTGTCAATGATGTGGCTGACGCTGGATGCGTCCAGGGGGATGAAGTCACTGGCGATCAGGCCATTCCAGCCCCGCCGGATGCCCACGCAGCTAATCCCCTGGTCCAGTGCCGTCCGCACCACGGCACGGACAGCAGCGTTCATGCCGGGGGCATCGCCGCCGCTGGTCAGTATACCGATCCGATGGATCTGTTCGTCCATGGAGAGCCCTCCTCTTTTTGTTATCTGTTTGGCGTCCCAGGTTGCGAGACGCTTTTTCCCTGATGATAGCCTTCTTTCCCTTTTCTGTCAATATCTTCTCAAAGGATATGGAAAGTCCCATAGAAAACGATTAAATATTTGTATATAATTTTGTGAAATACAAAAGCGTGGCGAAGCCATTCGGCTCCGCCACGCTCTAGTTTTTTTGATAGGGAAGATCGTCAGCCCTCCGTCGGTGTGTCCGGTTCCGCCTGTTCTGCGGCAAACTCCGCCTTGGCCTCCGCCAGAATTTTTTTCTCTGCCTTGGTAGTCAGTTGGCTCTCGTCAAATTTGGAGAACAGGTCTGGCCGACGGGCCATGGTGCGTTTGTAACTTTCTTTCTTCCGCCAGGCGGCTACCTTGCCGTGGTCACCGGACAGCAGGATCTCCGGCACCGCCCGGTCATGCCACACGGCGGGACGGGAGTATTGGGGATACTCCAGCAGGCCGTTCCAGTGGGATTCCTCCTGGAAGCACTCCTCGTCCGGCAGGACGCCGGGTACCATGCGGCACACGGCGTCACAAACTGCCATGGCGGGAATCTCCCCGCCGGTCAGGACGAAGTCCCCCATGGAGATCTCCTCGTCCACGCACTCGTCCAAAAACCGCTGGTCCACGCCCTCATAATGGCCGCAGACCAGGATCAGGTGATCGTACCGCTCCTTCAGCTCCCGGGCCACCGCCTGGGTGAAGGTACGGCCGCAGGGGGACATGAAAATGGTGCGGCCGGGGCCATAAGTCTCCACCACATAGGCCCAGCAACGATAGAGGGGGTCCGCCTGCATGACGGCGCCCCGGCCACCGCCGTAGGGGTAGTCGTCCACCTGCATCTGCTTGTTGGTGGTGAACTGACGGATCTGGTGGGACTGGATGGCGATGTAGCCCCGCTCCTGGGCCCGGCCCAGGATGCTGACGTTCAGCATGGCGTCCACGGAGTCGGGGAAGAGGGTCAGAATATCAATTCTCATCAGACGCCATCCCCTCCCATACGCGGACCTCCATGCGGTTGTTCTCCAGGTCCACCGACTGGATGAAGGCCCCCTTCACCGCCGGGATCAGGTACTCCCGGGTACCCCGGACCGTATAGACCTTGTGGGCCGGGTAGGGGTCCACCCGCACCAGTTCTCCCAGCGTTTCACCGGTGGCTGCGTCATAGACCTCCATGCCCAGCAGCTCGTCGTCAAAGCACTCCCCCTCTGGCAGGTGGGCGTCAGACCGGCGGATGTACAGGTCCTTGTCCCGAAGGGTCAGAGCAGCGTTCATGTCGTCTACGCCAGGGAACTTCATCAGCACCAGGCTCTTGTGGACATGATTGGCGGTGGGAGAGACGGGTTGTCCATCCAGCAGAAAGGTGGAAAAATGCGTGAGGAAGGATGGGTCGCCATCCCGGGGCTGAACCCGCACCTCGCCCCGGATGCCATGGGTGCCCACGATGCGGCCCACCTTGATGGTCTCCAGTTTCATGGAGGATGCCTCCTTTTGCGGAATTTACCCGGCCGGAAGGAAAGAAGCGGCGCTGCGCGCCGCTTCTTTTCAGTCCACGATATCCACGGAAACCTTCACGCCGGTGCGCTGGGCATAGGAGCGGATGACTGTCCGGATCTCCTTGGCGATACGGCCCTGACGGCCGATGACCTTGCCCATGTCGTCAGGGGCGACGCGCAGCTCCAACGTCAGTTCCTGCGCGCCCTGAACCTCCGTGACGGAGACGGCGTCGGGATCATCCACCAGGTTTTTGGCGATATAGAGCAGCAAGTCTTTCATGATCCGCCCTCCGGATCACAGAACCTCTACTTTTTTCAGCAGAGCTCTGACGGTGTCGGTGGGCTGAGCGCCGGACTTGATCCAGGCCTGAGCCCGCTCCGTGTCGATCTTGATCTCAGCGGGGGAGACGCAGGGGTTGTAAGTGCCGATCTCCTCGATGAAGCGGCCGTCCCGGGGGAAGCGGGAGTCGGCGACGACGACACGATAGAAAGGAGCCTTCTTGGCGCCCAGACGGCGCAGTCTGATCTTGACCATGATTGTTACCTCCGAAATGTAAAAAAGTTTTTGTATCTATAAATGCGAGAGCACTTATATGCTTGTAAAGGGGAAAGATTTTATTTCAGCCGCTTTTTCCGGCCGAAACCGTGCATCCGGCCGCCCATACCGGGAAGGCCACCCATGCGGCCACCCTTGGAGAACTGCTTGGTTATCTGCTGCATCATCTCGAACTGCTTGAGCAGACGGTTCACATCCACCACCTGCAATCCACAGCCGGCGGCAATGCGGCGCTTGCGGCTGGCGTTCAGAATCTGAGGATTCTCCCGTTCCAGGGGGGTCATGGAGAGGATGATGGCCTCGGTGTGGGCCATCTGCTTCTCGTCGATGCTGGCACCGGAGAGCTGTTTGCCCAGGGCACCGGGGAGCATTCCGGCGATCTGGCTCAGATCGCCCATGCCCCGGATTTGCTGGAGCTGATCGTAGTAGTCCTGGAGGGTGAAGCGGTTTTTCCGCAGTTTTTCCTCCAGCTTGGCGGCCTGCTTTTCATCATAGGTCTGCTGGGCCTTCTCAATAAAGGACAGCATGTCCCCCATCCCTAAGATCCGGGAGGCCATCCGGTCCGGATGGAAGGGCTCGATCATGTCCAGCTTTTCGCCGGTGCCCACGAACTTGATGGGTTTACTGGTAGCAGCCCGAATGGAGAGGGCCGCGCCGCCCCGGGCGTCGCCGTCCAACTTGGTCAGCACCACGCCGTCGATGCCAAGTGCTTCGTCGAAGGCGGTGGCGGCGTTGACGGCGTCCTGACCGGTCATGGCGTCCACCACCAGCAAGATCTCATTGGGATGGACAGCGGACTTCATCTGCTTCAGCTCGTCCATCAGCTCCTCGTCCACATGGAGCCGGCCGGCGGTGTCCAGGAACACCATGTCGTTGCCGTGGTCCCGGGCGTGGCGCAGGGCGTCCTGAGCGATCTGCACCGGGTCCCCCTGTCCCTCCTCAAAGACCGGCAGGTCCAGTTGGGAACCCACCACCTTGAGCTGCTCGATGGCGGCGGGACGGTACACGTCGCAGGCGGCCAGCAGTGGCCGCTTGCCGTTCTGGCGCCGCAGAAGCCCGGCCAGCTTGGCGGTGGTGGTAGTCTTGCCGGCGCCCTGGAGGCCCGCCATCATCACCACCGTGGGGCCATTGTTGGCCATGGTGAGCTTGGCGGTACCGCCGCCCATGAGATTCGTCAGCTCCTCGTTGACGATCTTCACCACCTGTTGGGCGGGCGTCAGGCTGTCCAGTACGTCGGACCCCACGGCCCGCTCAGTGACGGAGGAGACGAACTCCTTGACCACCTTGTAGCTGACGTCTGCTTCCAGCAGAGCCAGGCGGACTTCCCGCATGGCCTCCCGGACGTCATTTTCCGTCAGGCGGCCCTTGCCCCGCAGACGCTTGAATGTGGCATTCAGTTTTTCCGTGAGTCCTTCAAAAGCCATGGCTCACTCCTTCAGTGCAGAGGTCTGTTCCAGAATCTGATCCGCCAGCTCCGTCAGCCGCTGATCTTCATACTGCCGGTAGTTGATGGTGCGGATCTCGGTGGCCGCGGCGGCAATGGCGTCCAGATGGGCCCGCTGGGCCTCGAACCGGCGGATGAGGCCGGTCTTGTCCTCCACCTCCTGCATGATGCCCTCCGCCCGGACGATCACGTCCCGGACACCCTGACGGGAGATGCCGGCGTTTTCCGCGATCTCGGCCAGAGACAGGTCCTCATTGTAATAGAGGTCAAAGAACTCCTTTTGCCGCTCGGTCAGCAGTTCCCCGTAAAAATCAAAGAGCATGGTCATGCGATAGGTCTGATTTTTCATGGGACCGCCTCCTTCTGTAAAGTTATACTGCTTTACAACGTCAACTAGTTTACAGGAAACCGGGGGAAAAGTCAAGGGGAAACTGGGGAGAAACCAAAAAAATTTTGCCCACTTGAAAAAATCTTGTGGACAGGAAAGAGACGGCATAGAATGGGGCAGAACAGGAGGAGTGACCATGATACTGGACGCCCATTCGGACCTTTTTTACGATGTGACATACCGCCGTCTGATAGGGGAGACCCATGTGCTGGAGCGGCATCATCTGGCCCGGCTGCGCCGGGGCGGGGTGGAGGGGTTGGTGCTGTCGCTGTGGAGCGGCACCGGCCAGGGACAGACCTTCTGGCGGGATACCGCTTGGGGAGACCCCTCCACGGCGCCACAGCGGCTGGAGGTGATGCTCGCCTGCGCACAGGAGGAACTTCATGAGTGCCCGGCGGTGCGGCTGGTTCGCACCGCTTCGGAAGCGGCGGAGGCCCAGGCCGCCGGTTGCCTCTATGCCTTTCTGGGGGTGGAGGGCCTCATGCCCCTGGGCAAGGACCTGACGGGTCTGCATCGTTTGGCAGCCGCCGGGGTCTGCACCGCCATGCTGACCTGGAATGAGGCCAACGCCCTGGCCGCCGGGGCCGGGGCGCCGGACACGGGACTGACGGACCTGGGCCGTCAGGCAGTGCGATGGATGGAGCGTCTGGGCATGGTGCCGGACGTATCCCACCTGGGGGACAAGAGCTTCTGGGACCTGCTGAAAGCCTCGGAGGGCCCGGTAATCGCCACGCACTCCAACTGCCGCGCACTGTGTGACGTGCGGCGGAATCTGAACGACGATCAGCTCCGGGCCATCCGGGACCGGGGTGGCGTGGTGGGCCTGAACAGCTATCACGGATTTGTCCATGCAGACCGGGAGCAACAGACTGCCGAGACCCTGGCGCACCACGCCGCTCACATGGTGGATGTGATGGGAGTGGAGCATGTGGGCTGTGGCTTTGACTTCTGCCACTTCATGGGTCCCGGCAATGAGTCCGCCCAGGGCCTGGAGGACGCCGGACAGATCAAGAATCTCTTTTACTGGCTGGAGCGGCTGGGGATGACGGAGCGGGAGCGGGAACTGATCGCCCGGGAGAATTTTCTTCGGGTTCTGGGCTGACGGCCAGCAGCCTGGGGGCACCGGCGTCCATGCCCAGGGCCCCTAAAGGCGCCGTCACCAGAATGGCCAGCACCGCCACCGACAGCACCAGAGCTCCGCAGGGCAGTCCCGCCGCCAATGGCACGGAGCCGATGGCAGCCTGGACTGTGGCCTTGGGCAGGTAGGCGATGACGCAGAACAGCCGCTCCCGCCTGCTCAGGGCTGTGCCTGTCACACACAGCAGTACGCCCAGGGACCGGAAGGCCAGCGCCAGGAAGATCATTCCCAGGGCGGCAGGTCCGGCGGAGAGGGTATACCGCACGTCCACGGCGGCACCCACCAGTACGAACAGCACCACCTCCGCCGCCAGCCACAGCTTGCCGAACTTCTCCGACAGCCGCCGGGACACCAGCTGGGGGCACCGGAGCCGCAGCACGCAGGCCATGGCCACTACTGCCAGCAGCCCGGAAATGGAGACGAGGGATTCCGCCCAGGTCTCCACCGCCATCAGCAAAAAGGCGGCGCCCAGGACAATGATGACCTTCATACTGTTACGGACATAGTGGCGGCGGGCGTAAGCGGTCTCAAAAAACCAGCTCAGCAGCCATCCGCTCCCGGTTCCCAGAGCGATTCCCAGGACGATGGATACCGGGATGTCCGCCAGGGCGGTCAGGTCGGCGGTACCGCTCTGGGCCATACCCAGGAAGGTGGAAAAGAGGACGATGACGAACACGTCGTCGCAGGAGGCACCGGCCATGATCATTTGGGGAATGCCTTTGTTTGTGCCCCGGCGGGTCTCCATCAGCTCCACCATCCGGGGCACCACCACTGCCGGGGACACTGCCCCCAGCACTGCCCCCATGACGGCGGCCTCCACCCGGTTCACGCCCAGAATGGCCGGAGCGAACAGGACGAAGGCCAGGATCTCGCAGGAGGCGGGCACGCAGCTAAGCATGGCCGCCGGGCGGCCCACCGCCCGCAGGTCCGAGAGGTTCAGGGACAGGCCTGCCTTCAGCAGGATGATGATCAAGGCGATCTGCCGCAGGTCGGCGGACACCGCCAGCAGGTTCGGGTCCAGAGCGTTCAAAGCGAAGGGCCCCAGGACGATGCCGGCCAGCAGCATGCCGATGATCCGGGGCAGCCCCACCTGGCGGCACAGCGCCGCGGCAGCCAGACCCACCAGAAAGATGAGAGCCAGAGATGTTACCATAGAGAAAATCCTCCTTTGTCGCGCAAAAAGCTGATGCCCTCTGCGACGAAAATCATCACAGAAGTCATCAGCTTTAAAAGCGGTTCCGGGGGCCCAGGGCCCGCCGCGGGAGAACTTCATTCCCGAGTGGTATTGTAGCGGAAAGCCCCGCCTGCGTCAAGTCCCCGGCGAGGCGAAAAATAGAATTTGAATTATAAGGGAAGATATACTATAATATCTCCTGTATGTTCTGCAATTGCTGTTGAAACAGGAATGAGACCCCATTCCGTAAAGGAGTTGAGACCTTGAAGGCAACAAGAATCCAACTGGCGGACGGCGTCTATCTGACGTATCTGCCGGCCAGAAAGTTCAAGACCAGCCTGCTCTCCGCTCAGTTCGTCACTCCCCTGCGGCAGGAGACCGCCTCCGCCTGGGCATTGCTGCCGGCAGTGCTGCGGCGCGGCACCGTCACCTACCCGGACCTGGGGGCCCTGTCTGCCCAATTGGACCGGCTGTACGGCGCCTCCGTGGAGTACACCATCCGCAAGAAGGGTGAGAACCAGTGCGTGGGCTTCGTGGCCAGCTTTATCGACGACAGCTTTGCCCCTGAGGGGGAGAAGCTGCTGGAACCGTCGGCGGAGCTGGTGGGCGAGCTGATCTGCGATCCGGTCACCGAGCGGGGCCGGTTTGAGAGCGCCTACTTTGAAAGTGAGAAAACCAACCTGATCGATGCCATCCGCAGCCAGATCAATGACAAGCGGGACTACGCCTCCGCCCGTCTGCTGCAGGAGATGTGCGCCGGGGAGCCCTACGGTGTGGGCCGCCTGGGTGACGAAAAGAGCGCGGAGAAGCTGCAGATGAAGAAGCTCTACGCCCAGTACGGGGAGCTGATCTCCACCGCCCGGCTGGAGCTGATCTACATCGGCAGCGCCGATCTGGACCGGGTGCGTCAGGCTCTGGCCTCAGCCTTCGCCACATTGCCCCGGGACGGTATCCGGGACATTGCCGCCGCCGCGCCCCATCCTGCCCGGAGCGAAGTCCGCACCGTCACGGAGGAGATGGACGTGACCCAGGGCAAGCTGGGCATGGGCTTTGCCTGCGGCAGCACCGACCACTCTGCTCTGCTGCTGGGCAACACCCTCTTCGGTGGCAGCAGCAACTCCAAGCTGTTTTTGAACGTGCGGGAGAAGATGTCCCTGTGCTATTACGCCTCCTCCGCCTATCACCGGCAGAAGGGGCTGATCACCGTGTCCTCCGGTATTGAGTTTGCCGACTACCAGCGGGCCTACGATGAGATCCTCCGTCAGTTGGAGGCGGTCCAAAAAGGCGAATTGGAGGACTGGGAGCTGGACGGCGCCCGGTCCACACTGCTCAACGCCTACGCATCCATGGGTGATTCCCAGGGCAAGCTGGAGAATTTCTATCTGGGCCAGGCGGCCACCGGCCAGTCCGAGTCCCCGGAGGACCTGGCGGCCCAACTGCGGGACGTGACCGCGGAGCGGGTGTTCCAGGCCATGGAGACCGTGAAGCTGGACACTGTGTATTTCCTGAAGGGAAAGGAGGCCGTGGAATGAAGCAGACCTTTTACGAGCGGATCGGCGAGTCCGTCTACCGGGAGACCCTGCCCAACGGCCTCCAGATCTGCGTGGTGCCAAAGCCGGAGCACGCCCGGAAGTACGCCTTCTTCGCCACCCGGTACGGCGGCATGGACATCCGCTTTTCCCTGGATGGCAAGTGGCTGGACACGCCGGCGGGCATTGCCCACTACCTGGAGCACAAGATGTTCGATACCAAGGAGGGCAACGCCCTCCAGCGGCTGGCGCAGAACGGGGCGGAGCCCAACGCCTTTACCTCCAACGCCATGACCGGCTACTACTTCGATTCCACGGAGAAGTTCGAGGAGAACCTGGAGATCCTGCTGTCCTTTGTCTCCATCCCCTACTTCACCGACGAGAGCGTGGCCAAGGAGCAGGGCATCATCGGCCAGGAGATCCGCATGATCGAGGACAACCCCGACTGGCAGCTCTACACCCGGATGATGAAAGCCCTCTATCAGCACAGTGCCGCCCGGGTTTCCATTGCCGGTACGGTAGAGAGCATCTCCCACATTACCGCCCAGACCCTGTACGACTGCCACAAGGCCTTCTACACCCCCTCCAACATGATCCTGACGGTGGTGGGAAATGTGGACCCGATTCATGTGGTGGATCTGGCCCGGCGGATTCTGCCCCGGGAGGGCGGCCCCGTGATTCCCAGGGACTATGGTGAAGAGCCCGCCGCCGTGGCGGAGAAGGAGACCCGGATGGCCATGGAGGTGGCCACTCCCCAGTTCCTGTCCGGCTTCAAGTGCGACCCGGCTCCGGAAGGGGAGGCCTATATGCGTCTGGCCGCCATCGGCGACATGGCCTGCGACATCCTGCTGGGAGATTCCAGCCCCCTGTACCAGCGGCTTTATGAAAATGGCCTCATCAACACCAGCTTCGGCGGCGCCTTTGAGATGATGCCGGGCGTGGCGTACCTCTACGCCGGCGGCGACAGCAAGGAATCCCGCACCGTGGCGGCGGAGATCCTGAAGGAAGCCCGGCGCCTGACAGGGGAGGGTATTGACGAGGACTTCTACCAGCGGGTGCGGAAGGCTGCCTTCGGCGAAAACCTGCGGGGCCTGAATTCCTTTGAGAATATCGCTGTGACATTGACAGAGGGCTACTTCCACGGCTACGATCCCCTCCGTTTCCCCCAGGTGTTCGACACCATCGGCAAGGACGACATTGCCGCATTCCTGCGGGACAACATCACCGAGGACCGGGCGGTCCTCAGTGAGATCGTGCCCAAGGATGAAACAGACAGAGAGAAAGAAGGAACTTGATCTTGAAAGGTTTGACGGACATGCCCATCAGTTTCCCGGGTCTCTTCGGCGACTGGGAGTTCAACCCGGACCCCATCGCCATTCACATCGGCCACGGGATTTACTGGTACGGCATCATTCTGGCCATTGGGATGCTGGCGGGTCTGCTGCTGTGCATGAAACAGGCCAAGCACTACGGGCTCACCGAAGACAATGTGCTGGACATGGTGTTGTGGGCGGTGCCCTGCTGCATCATCGGCGCCCGGCTGTACTATGTGATCTTCTATCTGGATTTGTACCGCAACGCCGACGGTAGCCTGAACTGGGGCAAGATGATTGCCATCTGGGACGGTGGACTTGCCATTTACGGTACCGTCATCGCCGGGGTCTTGGTGGCGTTTTTCTACACCCGGCATAAAAAGCTGAAATTCTGGGCCATGACGGACCTGGCGGTGCTGGGACTGCTGACAGGCCAGTGCATCGGCCGCTGGGCCAACTTCATCAACCGCGAGGCTTTCGGTGATGTGACCGACCTGCCCTGGCGGATGCGGATCTGGATCAGCAGCTATCAGTCCATCGATGTGCACCCCACGTTCCTCTATGAGAGTTTGTGGAACTTTGTGGGACTGATGCTGATTTTGTTCGTCGTCTCCAAGGGCCGCCGCTTCGACGGGGAGAACACCTGGTTCTACTTCCTGTGGTACGGCCTGGGCCGGGCCTGGATCGAGGGGCTGCGGACCGACAGTCTGTACCTGTTTGACTGGACCTTCATGGGCCAGCCCATCCGGGTGTCCCAGGCCCTCAGCATTGTCATGGTGCTGGTGTCGGCTGTGATGCTGTTTTACAATATCAAGATCAAAAAACGCAGCGCCGATGACCTGCTGGTGAATGTAGTGGCCCGTGCAGCGGCAGAGGCCGCCGCGGAGGCCGAGGTGGCCCAGGCACTGGAAGCGGGGGAGACCCAGACCGATGTTCCGGCGGCAGAGGATGCGTCCTCAGGGCCGGAGGCCGACGAGGTATCGGTGGACAAAACCGCTGTACCGGCAGATGATGCCGGCGCAGGGCCCCAGGAGAGTGACACGGCGAAAGCTGTTGCCGGCAGCGAGGCGACGGAGGCTGTGGCATCCGATACGAAGGAAGCCTTCCCTGTGGCGGAGGAGAAGAGAGAGAAGGAGGGGACCCATGGCGGCGACCATCATTGACGGAAAGGTCCTGGCGGAAAAGGTCAAGACCCGGACCGCGGCAGAGGCGGAGGGACTGAAACGCCGTCCCGGTCTGGCGGTCATTCTGGTGGGAGATGACCCGGCTTCCCGGGTCTATGTCACCGGAAAGGAAAAGGACTGTGCCCAGTGTGGTTTTTTGAGCTTTGAGCACAAGCTGGAGGCCAGCACCACTCAGGAGGAGCTGATGGCTCTGGTGGAGCGGCTCAACCATGACGATGCGGTGGACGGAATTTTATGTCAACTTCCCCTGCCCAGGCACCTGGATGAGGAGGCGGTCCTCAACGCCATCGACCCGGACAAGGATGTGGATTGCTTCCATCCGGTGAATGTGGGGCGGCTGTCCATCGGCGCACCGGTGTTTCTGCCCTGCACGCCTGCCGGAGTCATGGAGATGCTGAAGGAGTATGGGATTTCTCCGGCAGGGAAGCGGTGCGTGATGCTGGGCCGCAGCAATATTGTGGGTAAGCCTATGGCCATGCTGCTGACCCAGGCAGACGGTACCGTGACCATCTGTCACTCCCGGACGCCGGATCTGGCAGCGATCACCCGGCAGGCGGACATTCTGGTGTCCGCCGTGGGCCGGGTAGGTCTGGTCACTGCTGACATGGTAAAGGATGGAGCGGTGGTCATCGACGTGGCCATGAACCGCAATGACGCCGGTAAGCTCTGCGGTGACGTGGACTTTGCCGCTGTGGCGGAGAAGGCATCCTACATCACCCCCGTCCCTGGCGGTGTGGGTCCCATGACCCGGGCCATGCTGATGGCCAATATTCTCACCGCAGCCCGGCGCCATGAGGCGTAAGGTCTATACAGAAAAACAGCGGAGACGGCTGACTTACGTCAGCCGTCTCCGCTTTCTATCACAACTTCGGCGTCAAGCCCCATCCGGGGCCCGCCGGAGCCTTAAATTCGCCCATACCCGCCGGTGAAGCCGGATTAACTGGTGGCGGTACACCACCGCACCTACCATGGCCGACAGGACCACGCCACCTGCCACATCCAGCAGAGAGTGCTGTTTGATGAACAGGGTGGACAGGCAGATCAGACAGGCCAGCACTGTGGCTGCAATGCCGGGCCACCGGCGCCTCCGCAAGGAGGAACAGTCCCACACTGCCCAGGCAGCACCAATGGAACCCACCACATGGACGGATGGGAACACGTTGGTGTTGGTGTCCACGGCGTAAAGAGAGGCTACCCACCGGGAGAAAAAGTCTGTCCGTCCCGTCAGGTCCGGCCGCAGGTCCTGGCCGTTGGGAATCAGAATCCAGATCAGGATACTGAGAAAAAAAGTGACCGCAAGGAAGGCCATGTACCGGTGGAAGCCGGGCCGGTCAGTGGCCAGCAGATAAAAGCCCACCGACACCAGCAGAGGATACCACAGGCAGTAAAACACCACAAACTGCGGACAGAAGGGAATCAGGTGATCCAGGGGAAGCTGCGTGGCCCAATAAGAATCCGTGATCAAGTGCTCCAGGAGGAAGAAGCAAGCCAAATAGACCGGCAGCCACAGGGCGTAACGCAGTTCCCGCAGTGGTCCGGCCACACGCTCCGGCAGACGGCTCATGATGTTCCCCCTTCCTTTTTGTTTAAGGTAGCACAGAATCCGATTCAATCCGTTAACAAACCGCAAAGAATTTGTGAACGATTTCAATGTGGCATCTTCTTTGCATAGTTCCCTGAAAACAATTTTTTATCCGGCATACTTAAAAATAGCAGATTGTCGCCGTTGATCGACAGAAAAAGGCCGCCCAATGGGCGGCCTTTTGGCGCAGAGGACAGGGGGAAGAATCGTAACAACAGGGGAATGTCCATCCGGTGGGAACTAACGCTCCTCCCGGAAATAGGCCAGACCCAGGCTGGCGGGGGGCTGATCTTCCCGCTTTTTCCGCATGGAGACAACAATCAGCACCACCAGCGTCACCACATAGGGGATCATCTTGTACAGCTCCTTCACGGACAAATCCAGTCCCGAGGGGATGTACAGATAAAGGATGTAGAATCCACCGAAGAGAATGGAGGCCAGGATACTGACGTTGGGACGCCAGATCGTGAAGATGACCAGTGCGATGGCCAGCCAGCCACGGTCGCCGAAGGCATTGTTGGACCAGACACCGCAGGCATAGTCCATCACATAGTAGAGGCCGCCCAGGCCCGCGATCATGCTGCCGATGCAGGTGGCCATGTACTTATACCGGGTGACATTGATGCCGGCGGCATCCGCCGTGGCGGGACTTTCACCCACCGCCCGGAGCTGAAGACCGACCCGGGTGCGCTTGAGGATGTAGGAGGCCACAATGGCGATGATCACTGCCAGATAAGCCAGGAACCCGTAGGAGAGAAATACCTGACCGAACCAGCCCAGGCTCTCCGCGAAGGGAAGAGACTTGCTGAAATAGGCGCTGGTGGCGGAAAGGGCGATGGAGGGAACTTCGCTGTTGGTGAGTTTAATGAGGGAGCCGCCGAAGAAGTTGCCAATGCCCACGCCGAAGGTGGTCAGCGCAAGACCGGTGACGTTCTGATTGGCCCGGAGGGTGATGGTCAGTACGCTGTACAGAAGGCCCATCAGAAGGGAGCCCAGCAGGGAGCAGAGCATCGGAATGCCAATGGCCAGAAAGGCGTTCATGTCCGCCGCGGAGACGGACTGTTCGTAGAAGAAAGAGCCGATGACGCCACAGATGCCGCCCACGTACATGACGCCGGGAATACCCAGATTCAGATTGCCGGATTTCTCCGTCAGGATCTCGCCAGTGCTGCCGTACAGAAGGGGAATGCCCTGCATGACGGCCCGGGGGATAAAAGATACCAGATCAAACATCCCTCACACCTCCTTTTCGGCGGATTTCCGCAGATTGATCTTGTAGGTAATGAAGAACTCACTGCCGATGATAAAGAAGATGATGATACCGGTAAGGATGTCAGCAAAGGAGTGGTTCAGGCCGAAGGTACTGGAGATCTCGCTGGCGCCCCGGCTGAGAAAGACCAACAGCAGACTGGTGAATACCATCATGATGGGATTGAACTTGGCCATCCAGGAGACCATGACGGCGGTGAAGCCCCGGCTGTCCACCACGGTGGTGGTGAGGGTGTGGTTGATACCGCCCACCAGCAGCAGCCCCATCAGGCCGCAGATGGCACCGGAGAGAACCATGGTGCGGATAATGACCCGCTCCACCTTGATGCCCGCGTAGCTGGCGGTGCGCTGACTTTCGCCCACCACAGCGATCTCATAGCCGTGCTTGCTGTTATTGAGATAGATGTACATGACGCCGGTGAGAATCGCCACCACAACAATGCTCAGCAGGTACTGGTTTCCGATCTGGGGCAACCAGCCGGTCTCCGTGCTTTGGTTGATGATGCCGATCTTGCCGGAACCCTTGGGTACCTCCCATACGATGATGAAGTAGGCGGCCAACTGGGTGGCGATGTAGTTCATCATCAGTGTGAACAGTGTCTCATTGGTATTCCACTTGGCCTTGAAGAAGGCAGGCAGGAAACCCCAGACAGCGCCTGCCAGGATGCTGGCCAGGATCATGCAGAGGATGACCATGCCGTTGGAGAGCTTATCCGCCAAACAGATCATGCAGGCGGCGGTAGCGAGACCTCCGATCAGGACCTGGCCCTCGGCGCCGATGTTCCAAAAGCGCATCTTGAAGGCAGGCGTCACCGCCAGGGAGATGCCCAACAGGATCGCCAGATCCTGGACCGTGACCCAGGAACGGCGGGCCGTGCCGAAAGCCCCGTAGAAAATCGTGGCGTAAATGCTGATGGGATTTTCACCGGTCATCAGCATGGTGACCACTGCGCAGGTGACCAGCGCCAGGAGAATGGCGATGCCCCGGATAGCCCAGGATTTGTACCAGGGCAGCTCCGTACGCTTGGAAATATGAATCCGCTTATTCATCTGCACTGCCTCCTCCCACACGGGTCATCAGAGTACCAACCTGCCGCTTATCGGTGGTGCGGGCGTCTACGATGCCGGAGACCTGGCCACTGCAGAGCACCAGGATCCGGTCACACAGCTCCAGCAGCACATCCAGATCTTCGCCCACGTAGACCACGGCCACACCCTTCATCTTTTCTTCCGTCAGCAGATTGTATATGGTATAGGACGTGTTGATATCCAGGCCCCGGACGGCGTAAGCCGTCATCAGCACGGCAGGGTCCTGGGCGATCTCGCGGCCCACCAGTACCTTCTGTACATTGCCGCCGGACATCCGCCGGACAGGGAAGGAGGTACTGGGGGTGACCACGTCCAGCTCTTTCCAGATTCGATTGGCCAGGGCTTCCGGTTCCCGCCGGTTCAGGAAAACGCCCTTGCCCTTGCGCCAGGAACGCAGCATCATGTTGCCGGTCATGCCCATGGAGCCCACCAGGCCCATGCCCAGACGGTCCTCTGGCACAAAGGCCATGGAGACGCCGCACTTTCGGATCGCCATGGGGTCCAGGCCCACCAGCTCCCGAGACTTCCGATCCTCGGGAGATTTCTCCTCTTCCGATTCAGGATGGAAGAGAATACTGCCCGAGGAGATGGGATAGAGGCCGGAGATGGCCTCCAGCAGCTCCCGCTGGCCGGAGCCGGCGATGCCGGCGATCCCAAGGATCTCTCCGGCGTTGGCGGTGAAGCTCACATCACTCAGACGCTTGACGCCCAGTTCGTCATAGACCGTCAGGCCCTTGACCTCCAGACGGGGACGGACGTTCACAGGCTCCGGACGGTTGATGTTCAGGCTGACGGAGTGCCCGACCATCATGTCCGTCAGAGACTGCTGGTTGGCGTCCTTGGTGGCCACATCCCCCACATACTCGCCCTTGCGCAGTACCGCCACCCGGTCAGATACCTCCAGCACCTCATGGAGCTTGTGGGTGATGATGATCAGGGATTTTCCATCGGCCTTCATGTTGCGCATGACGGTGAAGAGCTTGTCAGTCTCCTGCGGGGTCAGCACAGCGGTGGGTTCGTCCAGGATCAGGATATCAGCTCCCCGGTAGAGGACCTTCACGATCTCCACCGTCTGCTTTTGGGAAACGGACATCTCATAGATCTTGCGGTTCAGGTCGATCTCGAACCCATAGCGCTCACAGATCTCCGTAATTTTCTGGCTGGCCTTTTTCAGGTCCAGCTTGCCCGGCTCATGCAGGCCCAGGACGATGTTTTCCGTGGCGGTGAACACGTCCACCAGCTTGAAGTGCTGATGGATCATGCCGATGCCCAGGTCAAAGGCGTCCTTGGGAGAGGAGATGGTCACGGGCTGGTCGTTGACGTAGATCTGGCCTTCGTCGGAGTAATAGATACCGGAGAGCATGTTCATCAAGGTGGTCTTGCCGCTTCCGTTTTCTCCTAAAAGCGAGAGGATCTCACCCTTGTGCAGCTCCAGGTTGATGTCATGGTTGGCCACGACGTTTCCGAAGCGCTTGGTGATGTGCTCCATTCTGATGGCGTTCCTAACAGTTTCCAAGGCTGTCATCCTTTCTCTGTGGAAGAGCGGCAAAGACCCCTCTCCCCGGATATGGGCAAAATAGGGGATAAATAACAATTTTATTTTAGCATATTTGTCGTACGATGTAAATCAAATTCCCGACCTGGAGGGACACCTTTTGAAAAGGCCCCTGTCCGGCCGCAGTGGTCGGACAGGGGCAGGGTTATTTGCGTCCCAGAGAGGACCGGGGCAGCTCCAAGAGAGCTTAGTAGGCCTCGTCCAGCAGGGTGATGCCGTCGATCCGCAGATCGAAATAGGGAGCGGAACGATACTCGGACTCGTGGAAATAACCGTCGGAAATGACCTCGGTATCGGGGGTGTAATCAGCGTCGGTGTCCACGTCGGCCATGTAGCTGGTGAGGGTCTCGCCGCCCACGGTGAAGGTGGAGGTGTCGAACACATGCAGAGTGCCGGCCTCCAGAGCGGCCATAGCCTCGTCGATGGCCTCCTGGGTGCCCTCGGCCGCCACGTCGGTGTTCAGGTCGGTGAGGACCACAGAACCGGTGGACAGGGTGCCGGTCCAGTCGGCGTCGATGCTCTCGCCGTTCATCACAGCGGAAATGGCATACTCATAGTAGGGCTCCCAGTCGATGCGGGAGGAGATGATATAGGTGTTGGGGCAGGCGCTGATGGTGGAGCCGTTGTAGGAGACGTTGGGAACGCCGGCCAGCTCGCAGGCGGTAGGAGCGCCCATGGAGTCGGCGTGCTGGCTGATCAGGGTGCAGCCGTTGTTGATGAGCTTCTGTGCGCCTTCCTTCTCAGCGGTCTCGTCGTACCAGGAACCGGTGAAGGTCACTTCCATAGTGGCGGAGGGGCAGACAGAGCGGGCGCCCAGGAAGAAGGAAGTGTAGCCGGAGACCACCTCGGCGTAGGTGAAAGCGCCGACATAGCCGATCTTGGCCTGATCCTCAGTGATCTCACCGTTGGCGATCATGTCGTTGAGCTTCATGCCAGCGGCAATACCGGCCAGGTAACGGCCCTCATAGATGGAGGCAAAAGCGTTGTGGTAGTTGTCCAGGCCCTCGGTGTGGGCCTTGGTGCCGGTGGAGTGGCAGAACTGGACATCGGGGAACTCCTTGGCGGCCTGGATCATGAAGTCCTCATGACCGAAGCTGTCGGCGAAGATGATGTCGCAGCCGTCGTCCGCCAGCTCGGCGGCGGTGTCATAGCACTCCTGGCCCTCGGGCACGTTGGTCTTGAGCACGTAGTCGGTGATGCCCAGAGCCTCGCAGGCAGCCTTGGCGCCGTTGATGAAGTTCAGGTCATAGGTGGAGTTTTCATCGTGCAGGAAGATGAAGCCGACCTTGATGTCACTGGCGGCGGCTCCTGTGTCCTCGGTAGCGGTGTCATCGGTGGTGTCTTCAGTCTGGGTGTCGTCCCCTCCGCAGGCGGCCAGGCTCAGAGCCATGACCAGGGAGAGGAGCAGCGCAAGAAACTTCTTCATTCTGTTTTCCTCCTTCAAAATAGTTGGAACAGGTTGGCAGGTCTCACAGGGATGACCTTGTCTAATGCCATCATACAAGTTCCCGGCAAAAAATTCAACTAATTTTTTGCTTTTCCTCGTTGGAAGGACCATAAAAAAACGACTCATATAGGTCAACCTTTGTGAAATATAAACAATTAATATGAACGAAAATAAAAAAAGGAGAGCGGAAAATCCGCTCTCCTTGTGAAAAATCAACAGATCGACCTTTTCCGCCAAGGAGCGGAAAACGGTCACTGGGAGATGGAGGTACCAGTGCGGCCGGCAATGCCATCCTTGGCTTTCTCCAAAAGGGTGATCAGGGCCGTGCGGCCGGGTTTCGATTCGGCGAATTTCACGGCGGCCTGGACCTTGGGCAGCATGGAGCCGGGGGCGAACTGGCCCTCCGCCTCATACTTGCGGGCTTCCTCCGGGGTCAGGTGGTCCAGCCACTGCTGGTCGGGCTTGCCGAAGTTCACGGCGACCTTCTCCACAGCGGTCAGGATGATCAGCGCGTCTGCATCCAGGGACTCGGCCAGCAGCTCGGAGGCAAAGTCCTTGTCGATGACGGCGCCAGCGCCCTTGAGGTGGTTGCCCTCGGTGTAGTAGACCGGGATGCCGCCGCCACCGCAGGCCACGGCCACCTGGCCAGCGTCCACCAGAGCCCGGATGGTGTCGATCTCAATGATGGACTTGGGCTTGGGAGAGGCCACGCAGCGACGCCAGCCACGGCCGGCGTCCTCCATCACGGCGTTGCCGCGACGGCGCATTTCCTCAGCCTCCTCCTCGGTCATGAAGGTACCGATGGGCTTGGTGGGGTTCTGGAAGGCGGGATCCTTCGGGTCCACCTCCACCTGGGTCAAAATGGTGGCCACCGGCTTGTGAATGCCCCGGTCCAGCAGTTCCTCCCGCAGGGAGTTCTGCAGGTCGTAGCCGATATAGCCCTGGCTCATGGCCGTGCACACGGACATGGGGGCGATGGGGTGATTTTTGTCCTCACGGGAGAGGGTGGTCATGGCGATGTTGATCATGCCCACCTGGGGCCCGTTGCCGTGGGCCACCACAACTTCGTGGCCCTCTTCGATCAGGTCGGCGATGGCCTTGGCCGTGTGCTTCACGGCGGCCATCTGCTCCGGCAAATTGTTGCCCAGGGCGTTGCCGCCCAGGGCGATGACGATCCGTTTGCCCATAATGGTGTATCCCCTTTTCATAGTCAGACTATCCGATAGTTTTGGCGGGAATATCTGTGCTATTCCCGCCAAAACCGAAAAGTCTCAAAAATTTTCTGATTAGAAGAACTTGCGCTTGCCGGCGCCGTCCAGAGCCATCAGGGCGGACACAGGATCCTTCACCTTGCTCATCATGATCATGGCGGCGATGACATAGGGCTTGTAGCTGGCTTCCTTGTACAGGGGCACCAGGTACCGGTCGAACACGGAGTTGTCCACCTCGCCCTCGGGGCAGCTCAGGCCGGTGATGTCGGCGGGCAGGCAGTGCAGGTACAGAGCGCTGCCATTCTTGGTCCGCTTCATCATCTCCTCGGAGCAGGTCCAGTTCTTGTACTGGGCGTTCTGGGCCAGGAGCTGCTTCTCCAGGGCGTCGATACCGGCCTGGTCGCCAGCCTGATACAGCTTGGTGCGCTGCTCCATGGCGGCAAAGGGAGCCCAGCTCTTGGGATACACGATGTCGGCGCCGTCGAAGGCCTCCTCCATGGTGGCAACCTTCTTGTAGCTGCCGCCGGTGGCCGCGGCGTTCTTCTTGGCGATCTCTTCCACCTCGGGCATCACGTCATAGCCCTCGGGATGGGCCAGCACCACGTCCATGCCGAAGCGGGTCATCAGGCCGATGACGCCCTGGGGAACGGACAGAGGCTTGCCGTAGGAGGGAGAATAGGCCCAGGTCATGGCGATCTTCTTGCCCTTCAGGTTCTCCACGCCACCGAACTGGTGGATGATGTGCAGCATGTCGGCCATGCACTGAGTGGGATGGTCCACATCGCACTGCAGGTTCACCAGGGTGGGCTGCTGCTCCAGGATGCCGTCACGGTAGCCTTCCTTCACGGCGTCCATGAAGGTCTTTTGATACTTGTGGCCTTCGCCGATGAACATGTCGTCCCGGATGCCGATGACATCGGCCATGAAGGAGACCATGTTGGCGGTCTCACGGACGGTCTCGCCGTGGGCGATCTGGCTCTTCTTCTCATCCAGGTCCTGGACGGTCAGGCCCAGCAGGTTGCAGGCAGAGGCGAAGGAGAAGCGGGTGCGGGTGGAGTTGTCACGGAAGATGGAGATGCCCAGGCCGGAATCAAAGATCCGGGTGGACTTGTTGCGCTCACGCAGGTCCCGCAGGGCGTCGGCCACGGTGAAGATGGCGTCCAGCTCCTCGTCGGTCTTGTCCCAGGTCCAGTAGAAGTCGGACTTGTACATGTTGTTGATGTGCAGCTTTTCCAAATGCTTGGCCAGCTCGATGGTCTTAGACATAGTTAAATCTCCTTAAAATATATTGTTTATATTGTTGAGGCGGCAAACTGCCTCACAGAGTTTTGCCGCGGTATTTGCCTGCATCCCTCGCGGATCTGAGACGCGAGGAATTTAAAAGATTTTTGGTGGCGGCATGTACGTCACCAAAAATACCGCTCGGCTTTCCAGTGTGCGAGCGCAGCGAGTGCGCGCAGAAAGCCGTTCCCTCGTCAAAATGCTTGCATTTTGACGATTATTTACTGGATGACGTTGTCGGTCAGGCTCTGGCGGAACTCGGTGACATCGGAGGTCTTGTTCTCCTCCTTGTAGAGGTTCACAGCGGCCACGTACATGGCGGCGCAGGTGACCAGATCCTGCTTCCAGGTGATCTCATTGGGAGCGTGAGCCTGGGACTCGGCACCGGGGCCAAAGCCCACGCAGGGAATGCCGTACCGGCCCTGGATAGACACGCAGTTGGTGGAGAAGGTCCACTTGTCGGTCAGGGGACGGTGACGCAGGTGCATGGCGTCATACTTGGGATCGGCGTCGGCGTGGCCGATGCGCTCGTCGCCGTACAGGGCGTGGTGAGCGTCGATCAATGCCTGGACATGGGCGGCGCTCTCCTTGTTGATCCAGGTGGGGAAGAAGCACTCGGTCTCATAGACGGTGCCGGTCCAGGCGGGACGGTCGTACATGTACATAGAGACCTTCACGTCGTCGCCGTATTTCTTGACGGAGGGAAGCTGACGGATCTCCTCCAAGCAGGAGTCCCAGGTCTCGCCGGCAGTCATGCGGCGGTCGATGGAGATGGCGCAGCTATCCGCCACGGCACAGCGAGAGGGGGAGGTGTAGAAGATCTGGCTGGTGGTGCAGGTACCGCGGCCCAGGAACCGGGCGTCCTCATAGTGGTCGGGGTTGTACTTGGGATTGAGCATCTTCACCAGGCCCTTGATCTCGGTGGAGTCGGCGTCGTCGTTCTCGTTCAGGGCCCGGACGTCCTGAAGGATGTCGGCCATCTTGTAGATGGCGTTGTCGCCGCGCTCGGGGGCGGAGCCGTGGCAGGAGACACCCTTCACGTCCACCCGGATCTCCATACGGCCCCGGTGACCGCGGTAGATGCCGCCGTCGGTGGGCTCGGTGGAGATGACGAACTCGATCTTCTTCTGGGCCTCTTCCTTGCTGGAGAAATACTTGTTGACGATGTACTGCCAGCACATGCCGTCGCAATCCTCTTCCTGGACGGAGCCGACCACCATGATCTTGTAGCCCTTGGGAATCAGGCCCATCTCCTTCATGATCTTGGCGCCGTACACGGCGGAGGCCATGCCGCCCTCCTGATCGGAGCCGCCGCGGCCGTAGATCACGTCGTCGGTCTCATAGCCCTTGTAGGGGTCAGCTTCCCAGTTGTTGATGTTGCCGATGCCCACGGTGTCGATGTGGGAGTCGATGGCGATGATCTTCTCACCGTCGCCCATCCAGCCGATGACGTTGCCCAGGCCGTCGATCTCCACCTTGTCAAAGCCCAGCTTCTCCATCTCGGCTTTGATGCACATGACGACGTCCTTTTCCTCGCAGCTCTCGCTGGGATGAGAGATCATGTCCCGCAGGAACCGGGACATATCCGCCTTGTAGCCCTCTGCCGCACGTTTGATCGCTTCGAAATCCATAATGCTGCCCTCCACTTTAAATATTGTGTGTATGTATTCCCCTGGTTGGTTCTTCCTTTATCTGTCTCTATCATAGCATAAGAAATCCACTTGTCAAACAAAAAATTTGAAAACCAAAAAAATTTTTTGAAAAAGTGGTTGATTTCCCAAAAAACTGTGATATGATGAAAATGGTTTATTGGAAGTATTTCACGAATAATTCATGAAAAGGGGGGGCGTTCCATAGAAAGCGGAAAACTGGAACTACTCAAACAAGTTGCGGCGGGTATTGCGGCTCAGTTCGGCAGTAGCTGCGAGGTGGTGGTCCATGATCTGAGTCACCACGCGGATCACACCATCGTGGCCATCGAGAATGGCCACGTCACCGGCCGGAAGGTAGGGGACGGGGCCTCCTACGTGGTGATCGAGCAGTTGGCCACCAATGACCCACAGCCCCGGGACCACCTGTGCTATCTGACAAAGACGCCGGACGGCAAGATTCTCAAATCTTCCACGATGTATATCCGCAACAGCAAGGGAAAGGTGTCCGGCATCCTGGCCATCAATTACGATATCTCCCGCCTGCTGATGGCGGAGGACGCCATCCACGAACTGGTCACTACCGAGGAGCCGACCCAGATAGAGCCGGAGAAGATCGTCAACGTCAACGACCTGCTGGAGGAACTGATCCAGCAATCGGTGGCGCTGGTGGGCAAGCCGGCGGCGCTGATGAACAAGGATGACAAGGTGAAGGCCATCCGCTTCCTGAACGAGAACGGGGCCTTCCTGGTCACCAAATCCGGCGACAAGATCGCCAAGTATTTTGGTATCTCTAAGTACACCTTATATTCTTATATCGACACGAAACAACAGGAGGGTAAATGAAGTATGATTGATCTGACCATCAACAAAACAGGCCTGGAGCACAACATTGCCAAGGCGAAGGAAAACAACATCATCATTCCCACCATCGCCCAGATGGAGCACCCTGAGACCATCCCCGAGAAGATTCAGGAGAAGCTGAAGAGTGTGGGCTTGTGGGACGTGAACCCCCTGAACCTGTTCCGTATCACCTGGAAGAACGAGGCCAAGGAGAGCGGGGGCCTTTTCCAGGCGGTGCCCAATTATATTGAGCTGCCCCCGGCCCTGACCGGCGTGCCCTGCCGGATCATCGCCATGGTGGGCAAGTGGTTCCCCACCGGCTGCCACAAGGTGGGCGCCTCCTTCGGCTGCCTGGCGCCCCGGCTGGTGACCGGTCAGTTTGACGCCACCTATCACAAGGCCGTGTGGCCCTCCACCGGCAACTACTGCCGCGGCGGCGCCTTCAACTCCAAACTTCTGGCCTGCGAGTCTGTGGCCATCCTTCCGGCGGAGATGAGCCAGGAGCGGTTTGACTGGCTCAAGAGCATCGCCGGCGAGATCATCGCCACCCCCGGTTGCGAGTCCAACGTCAAGGAGATCTTTGACAAGACCTGGGAGCTGCGGGCCGATCCCCAGTACATGATCTTCAACCAGTTCGAGGAGATGGGCAATCCCCTGTGGCACTACAATGTCACCGGCAACGCCCTGGCGGACGTGTTCGAGGCCATCAAGCGCCCCGGCGACCGGTTTGCAGCGGCGGCCTTCACCTCCGGCTCTGCCGGTACCATGTCTGCCGGTGATCTGCTGAAGGAGAAGTATCCCTACCTGAAGCTGGCGGTGGGCGAGGCCCTGCAGTGCCCCACCATCCTGGAAAACGGCTTCGGCGGCCACCGGATCGAGGGCATCGGCGACAAGCACATCCCCTGGATTCATAACGTGAAGAACACCGACATGGTCATCGATATTGACGATGAGGACTCCCAGCGTCTGCTGCGCCTGTTCAACACCCCCGAGGGCCAGGCTTACTGCCGCGACCAGCTGGGTCTGGACCCGGAGCTGGTGGAAAAGCTCACCTGGCTGGGTATCTCCGGTATTGCCAACGTGCTGTGCTGCATCAAGATGGCCAAGTACTATGAGTTGACTGAGCACGACGTGGTGGGCACGGTCCTGACCGACTCCGCCGTCATGTATCAGAGCCGCGTCAATGAGCTCAACGAGCAGTACGGTCCCTATAACGCCCACGAGGCGGCCCTGGATCACAACCTCCACATGCTGGGGTTGAAGACCGACAGCATGATGGAGCTGACCTATGTGGACCGCAAGCGGGTGCACAACCTGAAGTACTACACCTGGGTGGAGCAGCAGGCCCGGGACGTGAAGGACCTGAACGCCCTGTGGTACGACACCGAGGGCACCTGGGACGCCGTCCACAAGCAGGCGGCAGATCTGGATGAGCTCATCAACGAGTTCAACGAGGCCACCGGCCTGCTGAAGGCCCTGTAAGACAGTGGTGTAAATCGATCGCCTCAGGGGCGGGGCTGTAAAGCCCTGCCCCTGTTCACGTATTGGATGACAGGAGAAAGGCACGTTCCATCTGCCTGAAGAAAACCAAAAAAGGAGCAACGCCATGAAAAATGTGTTATACGGCAAGTGTGTCAAGTGTGGAAAGACTTATGAGGCCACGCCGGACCTGACCACCTGTGAGTGCGGCGGCATTCTGGACATTACCTACGACTATGATTACATCAAAACCCAATTGACCAAGGAGAAGCTGGCCGCCCGGACCGAGCGGACCATGTGGCGTTACCGGGAGCTGCTGCCCATTGAGGAGACCACAGAGCCCACGCCCCTGCGGGTGGGCTGGAGCCCGCTCTATGAGGAGCCGCGCCTGGCGGAACTGCTGGGTCTGAAAAAGCTCTGGGTGAAGGACGATGGCCAGAACCCCACCGCCAGTCTGAAGGACCGGGCCAGCGCCATGGCCGTGGCCAAGGCCCGGGAGGCCGGGGCCAAGGTCATTGCCTGCTCCTCCACCGGCAACGCCGCCTCGTCTCTGGCGGGCAATGCCGCGGCGGCGGGCCTTAAGACCTATATCTTCGTTCCCTCCCGGGCACCCAAGGGAAAGGTGGCCCAGTTGATGACCTTCGGCGCCACCGTTATTTCCGTCCAGGGCAGCTATGAGGAGACCTTTGAGCTGAGCAAGCAGGCCATCGACAAATGGGGCTGGTACAACCGGAACGCCGCCATCAATCCCTATCTCTCCGAGGGCAAGAAGACCGTGGCCTTGGAGATCATGGAGCAACTGGACTGGCAGGTACCCGACTACATCGCTATTTCCGTGGGTGACGGCTGCACCATCGCGGGATTGTGGAAGGGCCTGAAAGACCTGTATGCCATCGGCTTCATCGACAAACTCCCCCGGTTGATCTCCGCCCAGGCGGCGGGTTGCTGCCCCCTGAACCGCAGCATCGAGACCGGGGAGCCCTGGCATCCCATGGAGGAGAACACCCTGGCAGACTCCATCGCCGTGGGCGTGCCCCGGAATGCCGACAAGGCGCTCATGGCCATCCGGGAGTCCAACGGTCTGACGGTGAATGTCTCTGATGAGGAGATCATGGCGGCCCAGCAGCTTCTGGGTCGGACCTGCGGCGTGTTCGGAGAGCCCGCCGGTGTCACCGGAACCGCAGGCATAAAGAAGTTGTGTGAGCAGGGGGTCATCGGGAAGGAGGACACGGTGGTGTCTGTGGTCACCGGCAACGGCCTCAAGGACGTGGCCAATGCCATCAAGGCTGCCGGGGAGCCCATCTCCATCCCCTCCGACATGGACCTGCTGCTGAAGGCTTTCGCCGAGCACGGTGTGGTAGTGGAATAACACGAAACCGCGGGACGCTTCTGCGCCCCGCGGTTTTTCATTGAGTATAAGACCGTGCCGTCCCAAAAGGGACGGCACGGTTGGTATGTATGTGCTTTTGTTGTCTCAAAATCCCTTAGAAAATACCCTGAGCCATCATGGCGTCGGCCACTCTCTGGAAGCCCGCGATGTTGGCGCCGGCCACCA
>URXS01000018.1 GCA_900551885.1 uncultured Oscillibacter sp. | reverse complement strand
CGTGGTGGCCTGTGAGCGAGACCCGGCGGTGCCTCTGAACGGCGCGGAGGTAGCGGGCCTTGGCGGTGTGGCCGAGGATTACAGCGACAACGACATTGACCTGCTGGTGCGGGGCGGTGTGACACCGCTGGAGTGCGTGGCAGGGACTGTATCCCCAGTGCGGGGCATTACCACCCGTACCACCACCGGCGGCGCCGCCGATACCACCTGGCGGGAGCTGACCACGATTCTGATTGTGGACGACGTGATTCCAGCGGTGCGGCAGAGCCTGCGCAGCAAGTTCTCCCACACCAAGAACACCGCCCAGACCCGCAGCGCCATCCGCTCCCAGACCGTGGTGGAGCTGGAGAAGAAGCTGGCAGCGGAGATCATCGACAGCTACGGCGAGGTGACGGTGAGCGCTTTGGAGGAGGACCCCACTGTGTGCCTGGTGGAGTTTACCTTTGCAGTGGCCCACGGCCTCAATCAGATCTATCTGACGGTCCACATCACCATCTGACGGACCAAAGCGGTGCCGGGACCGGGAGCTAACAGCCCGGCCCGGCGCCGGTGAGAAAGGAGCGGAGTATGGAAGTAAAGGGATTTCCCACCAGCTCGGATATCTACCTGGAGCTGGATGGGCGAAAGATCGCGGTGGTTCAGAGCTACACCGCCAAGGCCAGCAAATCCAGTCAGAGCGTGGAGGCCTTTGGTGAGAGCGAGCCCGTGGCCACCATTGAGGGGCAGCGCAAATACACGGTGGAGCTGACCCGGCTGTACGCCACGGAAGAGGCCGTGTCCGACGGCATCAACTTTTATGATCTTCAGGATTTCTCCCTGGTGATCTGCAAGCCGGACCGGAAGATCATCTACAGCGGCTGTCAGTGGAGTGCCATCCAGGAAGACGGGCAGCTCAATGCCATGGTGGCTGAGCATGTGACGCTGGTGGCCGCCAAACGCATTGAGACCACGGCATGATCAGACCGGAGGATATCGACAGCCTGCGGCCTGTGACTGCGGGGCGGCTGCTGGAAATCTGGCGGGATACCCGTGAGAAGACAGAGGAGCCTTTGGAGCGATGCCTTCTGTGCAACGCACAGGTGCTGGCAGAGTGCTGCTTTCAAGGGCAGGAGACCGTTTTCCGCAGCGGGGCGGAGGTGCTGGAGCAGTTGACTGGACGGCAGATCGAATCTCTGCTGCTGCGGCTGTTGGAAGAGCCGGACCCGGCACCGGAGACAGTGAATCCGGCCTTTGACCCGGCACGGTTCCGGGCACTGGAAGAGGGGTGAAGGCGTGAATTATATCCGGGAGGAGTTGCTGCGCCAGCAGGAGCTGCTGGTGGTTCTGCTGACGGGACGAACGGTTCATACCCCGTCGGAGGAGCTTCAGGCGACGGAACGGGAGACATGGAGGGAGACCATGCCCGCCCCGGAGTGGGAGAACGATATTTCCACCAGAGCGGAAGCCACGGATGGTGTTATCCGCCCCAGAGAAACAGCAGACCTGGCCGCCGAAACCTTTTTGAGAACTGCAGGAGGAAACAACGCCGGAGAAATGGCTGCCTTGCGGGCGGGGCTGGAGACGCTGCTCACCGGACAGACAACATCACAGGAGGCTATGCTGCGTGTCCCGGCTAGGCAGCGAAGTGCCGCAGGCCACCGGGCGGAGATGGAAGATGGATCTTTCTCGGGGGGTGGAACAATGGACATGGCGGCACTTTCAACGGCTATGACGGGTTTGCCGGCGGGAACAGCGGAGACCGGAGCAGTCCGGCTGGTGACGGAGCTGCGGCGGACAGGGGGAGGGGGACCCTCCGACGCGGCGGCGCTGTCTCGGGCCTTCCAGCGGGATGCCCGCCGCTATGACGGCGGCTTCCGCCTGTACTGAGAGGAGGGACGTGGGCCATGAGACTGGAACCCATGCGCTACAAGGAGTATACCTGGCCCCACAATCCGGAGACCTACACGGTGGAGTACCGGCGGTGCCTGGCGGCTCACAAGGTGCCCTTTGGTGGGTACTGCCTCCAGGACCTGGGGGATACCTACCGGGTATTGCGGGGTGAGGGAGTCTTTGCCGGGGAAGGGGCCTATGAGGAATTTAAGAGTCTGGAGGCAGTCTTTCTCCAGGAGGGACCGGGGCTTCTGGTTCACCCGATCTGGCCTGCCGCCAGCGCCTATTTCGTGTCACTGCGGCTGGCAGAGGAGCCGCTGCCGGACTATGTGCGCTATACCTTTGAGTTCTGGGAGGACCGGACTTCCGGCCGCGGACTGACGGAGGTGCCTGTGGACAACTCCGGCCAGACGGGGAGTGGTTCCTCCGCCGCTTTCGCTGGGGAGACCGCCTACTATACCGTGAAGAAAGGAGACACCCTGTGGGGCATTGCCAAACAATATGGCGTGGCTCTGACGGCACTGATCGCCGCCAATCCCCAGATCAAAAATCCCAATCTGATCTATCCGGGAGACAGGGTGCGGATGCCATGACAGGACGCATTATCACCTGTGACCACAGAATGTTTGACCTGCCGCCTCTGACGAAGTGGCAGGTGACTTACACCGGTTCGGTGCCCTGCGACAGCTATTCGGTGACGGTTCCCTATCAGGCGGATATGGCGGAGCCGCTGCGGCTGGCCGCGGGATTTCTGGCTATGGACGGGGAAACGGTGCTGCTGCGTGGGATCGTGGACGAGTACACTGTGGATTTGTCCGCAAATGGGCTGACCGCCACGGTTACCGGACGGGGCTACGCTGCCCGGCTGCTGGACAACGAGTCCAGACCTGTTACCTATCAGGGGGCTACCCTGGCGGAGATCGTTCGGTGCCATGCGACGCCATACGGTATTCATGCGGCGGAAATTGCGGCGGTGTCCGCCAACTCCGTGTTCACCGCGGCGGCGGGGTCCAGCCAGTGGAAGGTACTGGAGGATTTTTGCCGTACTTACGGCGGTTTTACGCCCCGGTTCCGGCGGGATGGGTTACTGGTGGCAGCTCCGGAAAAGGAGCCGGAGCGGCGGCTGGTGATCGGGACTGACAGCCCGGTGCTTTCCTGCTCCTTGCGGGAGGACCACTATGGTGTGCTGACGGAGGTGCTGGTCATCGACAAGACCCGAAACACCTCCTACAGCGTCTACAACCAGGACATGATCGAACGGGGCGGTCAGTGCCGCCGGGTCGTGTACACGCCGGGGCAGAGCACCTGGGCGGCCATGCGCTATACTGGTGAGTATCAGATCCAGAAGTCCCGGGAGGAGGCTTGGTCGGTCACGATTTCCCTGCCGGGAGCCTTTCAGGCTTTCCCGGGGGACGTGGTCCAGTTGGAATTGGACCGGCTGGGCCTGACCGGGGAGTATCGGGTGGCGGAGGCGGAAAACACGGCCTCTGCCTCTGCCGGAGAGACGATGACATTGACATTGAAGGAGCGAATGTGAGATGTGGCTTTCCAAGCAGATGAAGCCGGAAACACCCACCGCCGATGCCGATCTGGGCGTCACCACCATTACTGGCGATGGCGCCGGGGTGGTGACTCGGGGCGAGATCCGAGATCTGCCAGTCTACGGTCCCGGCGGCTATACGTGGATGCCGGAGAGCGGTGCCACGGTGCTGGTGATCAAGGGTGGCCCCGGCGGTGAGGAGCAGTGTGTGGCCGGGGCTCTGCGGGGCCAACCCCCGGAGGGGATGCAGCCCGGTGAGGTCTATATTCAGGGTCCGGGAGGCGGTACGGTATATCTCCGCTCCGACGGGACCGTGGAGCTGCAGACTGATCAAACACTGAAGTTGAAGGGAGAGACGGTATCCATTGAGGGCTTCCTGCTGATCAATGGAGAACCGTATAAACCTTGCGAATGCTGAGGCGGGAGGCAAAAAACGGTGCTGGAAATAAAGGAGAGAGATTACGTGCCTGACGGGGCAGGCGGCTTGCGCCGGGCCGAGGGCCGGGAGGCATTGCTGCAGCGGGTGCTGTTCCGGCTGATGGCCCGGCGGGGGCAGTTTCCATTTTTGGAGGACCTGGGCAGCAGCCTTTGGCGGCTGGGCCGGGTCAGTGCCGCCGCTAGACAGTCTGCCGCGGAGCAGTATGTGGCGGAGGCCCTGACGACGGAAGAGGGATTGACAGTGGAGGCGGTAACGCTGACCCAGGAAAATGATATGGCCCATGTCATAGTGCAACTGACCTATCAGGGGGAGGCGCTGTCTGTGACCCTGGCGGTCCCATGAGAGGAGGAATCGGGTGAAAACCATTGAGGAGATCTATCAATCACTGATGACGGCTTACGCCCAGCGGACCGGGATGGCTCTGTCGGAGGACTGTGATCTGGCGGTGCGGTTTTATGCCGCCGCGGCACAGCTCCAGGCACTGGACATCCAGGCCTGGTGGGTGCTGGACCAGTGCTTCCCCCAGACGGCCCAGGGAACGTACCTGGACGGCCATGCCCTCATGCGGGGCATTACCCGCCGGGCAGCCACCCGGGCGGTGGGAACGCTGCGGTTCTCCGTGGTCAGCCCCTCGTCCGTGGAGCTTCCCATCCCCCTGGGTACCACCTGCATGACGGAGGGAGAGCTCCGTTTTCAGACCACTGCGGCGGCGGTACTGCCGGCAGGGGAGCTATATGTGGATGTGCCGGCGGAGGCGTTGGAGGCCGGTTCCGCCGGGAACGTGCCGCCCGGTAGTGTGAGAATCTTGACGGCCTGTCCGGTAGGTATCACCGGCTGTACCAATCCAGCCGCCTTTTCCGGTGGCAACGACCAGGAGGACGACGAGAGCCTGCGGCAGCGGGTACTGGAGAGCTATCTCCGTCTGCCCAACGGTGCCAATGCCGCCTGGTATGAGCAAAGCGCCATGAGCCACGAGGGTGTGGCGGCGGCCCAGGCGGTGGGGCGGGCCCGGGGCGTCGGCACGGTGGACGTGTACATTGCCACTGAGGCGGGCCTGCCGGATGGGACGCTGCTGGAGGAGGTTCAGGCGGATCTCCAGGAAAAGCGGGAAATTGCTGTGGATGTAAAGGTGCTGGCGCCGGAGGCAAAGAACGTGGATGTGACGGTGGAGGTGGCTGCAGCGGAAAACGCCGACTTTGAGGCGGTCAAAGCGCTGGTAGAACAGACGGTGACGGTGTTCTTTACCGGACGACTGCTGGGAAAGTCTATGCTGCTGGCGGAGCTGGGTAGCCGGATCTATGCGGTGGAGGGCGTGGCGAATTATCGCATTCTCTCTCCCACAGCAGACGTGACCGGAAGCGAAGGCACGATGCCCCTGTTGGGAACGCTGACGGTGACGAAGATGGGAGCGTGAGTGCATGTATGCGCAGTATTTGATCCGGCTCTTGGCGCCCCTTGGAATCTATGACTTGCGGGAGCAGTCTGCCAGCGGAGCGGCAGTTTATGCCCTGGGAAGTGAGCTGGATGCCGCATCGGGGACCCTGGATTATGCGGAGCGGGAGGGTAACACGGCCACGGCCCAGGGGGAGGGCCTGGATCGTCGTGAGTCCCTCTTTGCCCGCAGACCGGCAGCCGTCACGGCGGAGGACCGCCGGGCTGCCATTGCCGCCCTCTTGCAGATCGACGGTGACAGCCTGACCCCCTCCGCCATTGACGCTACCCTCCGGGGCTGCGGTATCAAGGCCCGGGCCATTGAGATGGGGGGCCAGAACGTACGGGTGATCTTTCCGGAGGTGGCGGGGGTGCCTCCGGAATTCGAGCAGATCCAGAAGATCATCCTGGATATCCTGCCCTGCCATCTGGGCGTGGAGTTCTACTTCCGGTATCTGACCTGGGCAGAGTGCGAGCGGGCCGGGTACACCTGGGCGGAGGTAGAGGCGGCAGAGCACACCTGGGAGACCTTCCAGTTGGCAGTGCCGCCGGAGGAATAAGCGAAAAGAGGAGCGGGACCGCTGGCCCCGCTCTTCTCGTTGTTTGCCTTCAGTTCTCCAGATCACTTACCGCTCCGATGAACAGGGGAAGATTGGCCGCGCAGTCCACCAGCAGGTACAGGAAGGGACGGTCCAGATATACCGTCCGTCCGGGAGTATTATCAGAGCCGGTATCAACCTCCACCACCGTGGCGGCGCCGGCCCGGGTGCCCTGGGCGTCCAGGGCCAGAAAGGCCTTGTGGAGTACCTGACTGATATAGAGAGGGCCGTCGGGAGAACTGCCCATGGAGGAAAAGTCCGCCTGGGAGGCGTCGAAGGCGTCCGTCATGCCCAGGTTTGCCAGGACAGCACTGAGTTCTGTGCTGTATTGGGCGGTGAACTGGGGAATGGCTGTTTCCACCGCCTCCTCCCGGGCGGAGGTCAGGGTGTCCCGCAGTTTCTCCCCGGTCAGGGAGGCGATGTAGTCCGCCAGGGATACACCTTCGTTGGGCAGGAGGGCGGCAAAGGCATAGGTTTTGCCCTTATAGTATTTGAGAAAGCCGGTGGCCTGTTCGTCCTCCAGAAAGGTGTATTCCTGGCTGTACATGAAGTTTGCCGGCTGTTGGGTGCCGTCCGCCGTGGTGAACAGTCCTTCGTGAATCTGATTCTCCCGATAGACGGATGCCCACTGGCCGTCAAAGGCCAGGGCGTTGACCAGGTACACCATGGCGCTGTCGGGGATATCCCCCAGGATGGAGGGGATCAGGCCGTCGGTGCGGTCCGATACCCAGGCGTTCAGGTCATCCAGGGTAGAATCGTCAAAGGGGGCTTGGAAAAGGTCGGCACCGTAATAATCGGAGCAGATGTCCAGAAAAGATGGCTCCACTGTCAGCCGATCAGCATCGTCCCGGAACCAGACGGAGTTGGCCAGGGAGCAACGGGCTTCCTTGTCCTCCGGCAGGGCATCGGCATAGGCCTGGAGATAGACGTTCAGATCCTCCACCGGTAGCCCCAAAGTGTCCTCCATCTGGGCTCTCGTCTCCCCGGCGGCGCCATTGGCCGTCATGGCCATAGCGCAGAGGACGGAGACGGGTGAGAGCAGAACATTGCCGCCGGTGTCGGTGTTTTGCAGCAGCTCCACGGCAAAGTCCGTGGCGGCCTGGGCACCGGGGCCCGTCAGATCCACTTCCTTCGACGGGGACTTCCGGTCGCCGGAGGACAAAACCTCGGCGGAGTAGGAAGGACCGCCGCAGGCAGTCAGCAGATACAGCAGGCATAGGATCAGAACGGAAATCTTCTTTTTCATCACGAACCTCCTTTGACACGGGTTTGCGCTTGTGCCAGAAAAGACGAAAAAATAAGGGGCTGCGTTTCACTCTGGCGAAAAAAATCCGCATAACCGCCGCTCTGGCGGCGCATCCTGAAAGCAGGATTTACAGGAGGTGTATCTTGATGTTTCAAACCCGTGACCGGGTGCTCATCGTGCTGACGGCCCTGGTGCTGTTTGTGGCGGGGTCTCTATGGACGTACCGGCAGGAGGGTGGGGCCGCACAGACCTCCGGTGAGGCGGTGGTGCCGGCCTCGGCGGCAGCAGACTGGGGCCTGTCCTTCCAGACGGAGGGCGAGGCGCCCATCGGCAACGCCACGGAGGCGGAGCTGGCCCAGTACGGCGCCTACTATCTGGGCGATACCAGTGAAAAGGTCATCTATCTGACCTTCGACTGTGGCTATGAAAACGGCTATACGGAGGCGATCCTGGACGCTTTGAAAAAGCATAACGCCCCCGCCGCCTTTTTTGTAGTGGGCAACATGGTGGAGACGGCACCGGACATTGTGAAGCGGATGGCGGAGGAGGGCCACATTGTGGGCAACCACACCTACCACCATCCGGATATGTCAGCCATCTCGGACCAGGCGGCCTTCCAGAAAGAGCTGGAGTCCCTGGAGGCGCTGTACCGGGAGACCACGGGACAGGAGCTGTCCCGGTTTTACCGTCCGCCCCAGGGAAAATACAGCGTGGAGAATCTGAAGCAGGCCCAGGCCCTGGGCTATACCACGGTGTTCTGGAGCCTGGCCTATGTGGACTGGTATGTGGATGACCAGCCTACGGCGGAGGCGGCCTACGCAAAGCTCCTGCCCCGGATCCACGACGGAGCCATCGTGCTGCTCCACTCCACCTCCGCCACCAACGCCGCCATTCTGGACGATTTGCTGACCAAATGGGAGGACATGGGCTACCATTTCGCCTCCCTGGAGGAGCTGCCCCAGTTGGATGATGGGATTTAAGACTTTTGAAACAATCTCTGCTGGTTTGCTTAACAACTCTCTCGTATCATAAGACTTGCAAGAGACAAAACTTCTTTTCATCCAATCTTCCGCCAGGGAGGGAGCCGGTAATCACCGGCTCCCTCCCTGGTGTTTATGGCGCTTATCTTGAATTTCTGACGACAGATTCCGCTGGGGCTCTAATTCCCGGGGCTCCGGCTGCTGTGATGACCTTCTCCGGCATAACAGACCCGTTGTGGGTCTGTTACCTGACGTTGAAGAAATAATGCCAGCCGTCCCGCCGCCAGCGGCAGTGGCCCCGACCCGGGCAGCAGTGGATTTCCACGTTGCCACCGGGCGGCAGCCGCACCAGCAGTTTCATGTTTCCCGCGCCCCGGCGCACCGTCAGGGTGTAGTCGCCGGGGAACAGGAAGCCAAAAAGAAGTTCTCCCTGGCACAGCAGTTCCCTGGACCAGCAGGCATACCCCCCACAGGGCCGCAGGACTGCCCAATCTCCGGGACAGAAGTCCTCCACGACCAGCCGGATGCCGCACAGGCGGTATCCGGCGTCCAGGCACAGGGGAACATCTGCCTCGCAGCCATCCGGCAGGCAGAAGTGACAGACGGCTGGAATGCCGCCGTCAGATATTATTGTTCCAGTTTGGCCTTGACCAGATACTCTCCGGCGTTCACACCGCCGAACAGGTATTTTCCTGCGGCGTTGGTCTTGGTCGTGGCGATCAGCAGCTCCTGGGTGACACCACCCACCGTCACCACCTGGTACAAACCCACGAAGCATCCGGCCACCGCCTGACCGGCGTTGTTGCGGATGATGCCGCTGACAGTGCCGTTGTAGGTGCGGCCGTCCACGGTCATGGACATGGTGACGTTGGCGATGGACCCGCCGGTGATGATCGCGGTCATGGTGGAGGCGGCAACGTACCCTTCCGCGCTGGCGAGCAGGGTGTAGACCCCGTCTGCCAGATCATAGAAGGCGAACTCGCCATCTGCCGCGGTATACGTGGCAGCCACAGCAGTGCCATCGGCAGTCTGCAGGGTGATCTTGGCCCCGGCCAGAGGCGCAGAGGTGCCCTGGATCGGGTTGGTGACTGTCAGAACACCGGCGATGGCACCCAGGGACAGCGTGGCCTCCGCGGTACAGGTCAGGTTCATCTGGGTAGTGGCGCCTGCGGAGAGGGTGACGCCGGCCGCGTCACTGAGCAGATACCCGTCCTTCACGGCTCCCAGGCTGTAAGTGCCGGCGGGGATACCGGTGAGGGAGTAGGCGCCGGAAGCGTCGGTCAGGGTGTGCTGATAGGGCTGCCCTGCGCTGTCAAACAGCTTGACAGTGGCGTCGGCAATGGGGGTAGTGCCGTCGGTGACGACACCGTACACAGTGGCCAGGGACGTGGAGGCAGGGGGCAGCTCCAGGTCCACATTGACCTCCTGCATACCCTGAATGTCGAAGTTCTGGCTGTATTGAAGACTGAGAAGATCTTGCTTGATATCTGCCATTGGATGAAACCTCCTGTGTGGTTATGGGGTTTGGTTGTTGGATTGGGTGGGGCAGCCGATCAAAAAGCCCACGCAGCCGGAGACAAAGTCCCGGAACTGGACCACGGTGGCGGCCACAGAGTCGGAATCTGCCGGAATCAGGTCCCATTGGGCCAGGTTCCGCAGCACCAGCAGGGTTACCAGACAGAACAGGCCAATCACCGCAGCCACGGTCACCTGCACGCAGTTGGCAGCGTTCTCTTCCGGAGAGGGGGACTCCTCCGTTTGTGCGGCTCCAGGCTCCGCGGCGGTCCCGGTGCTGTCAGAAAAGCCGATACGAGCCATGGGCCCGGGGGCCTCCGACAGACCGTCACTCCCCGTTTCCAGCTTACGCGCGGCAGTGTCCGCCGGTGCCTGTCCGGCAGAGGCAGTGTGGCGGATAAAATTGGCGCTGAGGAAGTAGCCGAAAATGGCGGCTGCGGAGGTGCGGACAATGATATCGATTTCCCCCGCGGTCTGGCTGGCGCCGCCGGAACAGAAAATACTGTATGCCGACTGGGCCAGCAATACCAGCATGAACAGCAGCAGACTTTTGTCCACCGGGTGGATGTTGGCCAGCACGGAGCGCAGACCACCCCGACAGGGTGAGAGCCGATTCATGGCAGCGCCTCCCTTCCAGTGGGCAGGTGGTTTTTAGGGGCTTGAAGGTACATGAGAAAGCCTCCCTTGCTGAAATTGGATGGAATCGGTCTGCCGGTGGGGAAATCCTTGCCGGCAGCAAATCACCAGGGGCAGAGAAACCGGAGGCAGACCTCCAGTCTCACAATGGACGTGTTGCTGGTAATGGCGGCGCCGCTGTACACCACGCTGGCGGTGTTGCCCAAACGGTTGATGATCGCCATGTGAGCACATCCTTTCGCCTCCATCCTATGCGGCGCCCAAGCGGCGTGACAATCGGCTGCTGCTTGGGGCGGGTGTATGTTGTTGCACTTCCCCCTTGACAGAAAAACAGGGTAATGCTATATTAGCACCATGGTTAGTTACTAGACTAACTAACTGACTAGGGGAGGAGGCGGACTGTGCAGTTTACAGAGGACCGGCCCATCTTCCAGCAGCTTGCGGAGCAGTTGGAGGAGGCTATTCTGGCCGGAACATACCCGGAGGAGAGCCAGGTGCCCTCCATCACCGAGTATTCCGTGGCCTACAAGATCAACCCAGCCACGGCCCTGAAGGGCATCAACCTGCTGGTGGACGCGGGGTTGCTGTACAAGAAGCGGGGCGTGGGGATGTTTGTCGCTCCCGGCGCCCGGGAGAAGCTCCGCCAGGACCGGCGGGAGCGGTTTTATCACGATTACGTCCAGCGGACGGTGCGGGAGGCCCGAAATCTGGGGCTGACAGACCGGGAACTGCTGGATTTGCTGGAAAGGGGTTTGCAGGACCATGGCGATTGAATTTCAACACGTCACCAAGCGATTCGGCGCTGTCACGGCGGTGGAGGATGTGTCGGTGACCTTTGGTGGCGACAAGATCTACGGCTTGCTGGGCAACAACGGTGCCGGCAAGTCCACTCTGCTGAACATCCTGTCGGGCCGGGTGTGCCCGGACAGCGGCACCGTCACCGTGGACGGTTCGCCGGTCACTGGCGACGAGGCCTTGGGCAAGTTGTTCCTGGTGGGAGAGCAGAACCTGTACCCCGACGACATGCGGGTAAAGCGGGCCTTCGAGGCGGCGTCTTTGTTTTACCCCGGCTTTGATCGGGCCAAAGCGGAGGCCCTGGCTGAGAAGTTCGGCCTGTCCCTGAAACAAAAGATCAACAACCTCTCCACCGGCTACGGCTCCATTTTCCGTCTTATCCTGGGCCTGTGCGTGGGTACCCCCTATGTGCTCTTCGACGAGCCGGTGCTGGGGCTGGACGCCCAGCACCGGGACCTGTTCTACCGGCTGCTGCTGGAGTCCTACGCGGAGGAGCCCCGGACCATCGTGCTCTCCACCCACCTGATCGACGAGGTGGCGGACATTGTGGAGCACACGGTCATCATCCGGGCGGGCCGGGTCCTCCAGGACGCCCCCACGGAGCTTTTGACGGCGGGGGCCTGCACGATCTCCGGCCCCGCCGGGGCGGTAGATGCGTACACAGCCGGAAAAGAGGTTCTCACAGAGCGGATGCTGGGCGGTCTCAAGACCGTCTGCCTGCGCCATGACGACGGCGGAGACCTGCCCGCCGGACTGGAGCGGACCCGGCTGGGGCTTCAGGAGTACTTCATCAGCCTGATGGAAGAGGAGGATCGGAAATGAGTGTGGCTTTGAACCGGGCGGTCCGGTACGGGATCGGGAACTATCTGCGGGCCGTGGGGGTGCTCCTGCTGGTTCTGCTGTTGATCCCGCTGGCGCTGTGGATCATGATGACGACCATGGGCGGCGACGGCAGCAGCTTCAACGGTTATTCCCTGTCGGTGGGGATCTTTGGACTGGTGCTGGGTATGGTGGGCATCCGGGAAAACCTGCGGATGCTGAACCAGAACGGTATCTCCCGCCGCACCGCTTTTCTGGCAGAGCTGATCAGCCAGGCGGTAGTGGCGGTGCTGGTGGCCCTGGGGACCACCGTACTGCTGGCGGTATATCAGGCCATCCCCGGTATGATGAGCCGGGTGTACGTGTCGGACGTATACCAACTGATCTATGAGGGAGAGGCGACCGGCGCTGCCACCTACCTGCGGACGGTGGTTTTTGCCGCCGCCATGTGCTTTGCCCTGGCCGGGGTGGGCCAGTTCTGCTCAGTACTGTACTGGCGGCTGAGCAAGTTCTGGATTGTGACGGTCTCCATCGCCATTCCATTGGTGCTGATCTTCGGGCCGGCGGCATTGTTCACCGCCGTGGGCGACTCCGACGCCGGCTGGGCCCTGGTGCGAATTCTGGCGGCCTTCGGCCGGTTCTTTATCGGTTCCGTCTGGAACGCAGCACTGGTGTTTTTATTGCTGGCGGCGATATTCTTCTGCCTGAGCTGGCTGCTGGTACGCCGGGCGGTGATCCGGGGGGCCAAGTGAATGGGACGCAAAAAAAGAGCGGACTTTCGTCCGCTCTTTTTCACGTTTACAGCTTCATATGTAGGATGCCTTACAGCATCTTCAGCAGCTCGATCTGCTCCCCGGAGGGGCCGGTGAAGAACCAGTTCTCCAGTCCGCCGAAGGTGCTGGGCATCACGCACTTTTCGGAAGTCATAAAGGTGTCTACACCTAAGGCCTTCAAGTCCGCAGCGGCCTTGTCCACGTCGTCCACGTAGATGGCCAGATGGGGGATTACGCCCTCCCCGCCGGGGGCCGAGGCAATCAGCTCCACGATAAAGCCGGCCAGTTCCACCAGGGCTAGCTCATTGGCCTGGGTAGGCGGACAAACGGGGGCCCGCTGCAACAGCTTGCCACCGATCAACTCATAAAACGCGATGCTGCGGTCCATGTCCGCCGTACGGACGGCAATGTGGCCCAGGCCCTGATAGTGTTCTTTCATATGAAAATCCTCCTTCAATTATGGATGGGATGACGCGCTTTTATCCGGCAGCTCCCCGGGAATGAGGGCGCCGATCACGCCGCATACCGCCGCCGGCAGCAGCCACTCGAAACCGATGGACGCCAGAGGCAGTGCCTCCAGAAAGGGCATGTCCATGCCGCCATAGGTCACCATGGCGTTCAGCAGACTGGTGGCCAGGGCCCCCAGGGCCGCCAGACGGTACACCCATACCCGCCGCAGCCTCTGGCCCGCCAGGGCCAGTAAGATCAGCGTTAGAGTGGGGGGATAGACCACGTCCAGGATGGGCCCGGCGATGGCCACGATCTGGTCCAGACCGAAATTGGATACCACGGCGCTGAACAGGCAGATGATTCCGGCCACCACAGGATAGGACAGGCGGCCGCCGGAGAGTCCGGAGAAATAGGAGGCGGCGGAGCTGACCAAAGCCACTGCTGTGGTGACGCAGGCCAGGGCCACCACAATGGAGAACAGCACCACCCCGGCAAAGCCCAGCAGGTTCCGCACAATGGACACCACCAGATACGTGCGGTTCACCGTCAGATCAAAGAACCGGGAAGTGGTGACCCCCAGATACGTCAGCCCCAGATATACCACCAGCAGTGCGGACCCGGCCACGATACCGGCGCCCGCCACCACGGTGAACTTGTCCCGCAGGGCAGTGTGGCCCTTGGCCTCGGCGCTTTTCAGCACGATGATGCCGAACACCATGGCCGCCAGTACGTCCATGGTCTGATATCCCGCCTCGATGCCGGTGGCGGGCACGTTGTCCACCAGAGCCTTGGCGGGCACCGGCCCGATGGGGTCGATGACACCTTTGACGATCAGAATCAGCAGCCCCAGCAGCAGGGCGGGCGTTAGCACCTTGCCTACAATGTCCACCACGGCGGACTCCTTCACACACAGCAGGAAGATCACCGCGAAAAACAAGATGGAAAACAGTACCGGGCTGAATCCTGCCACCAGGGGAGACAGAGCCATTTCATAGGTGGTGGCTGCTGTCCGGGGGATAGCCAGCATAGGACCGATGCACAGGATGATGGCGCACATCAGCGCCGTGGCGGGCCCGCGGCCCAGGGGCCGGGTAATACCGTCATTGCCGCCCTGGCGGAGAATGGCGAACAAGGCCAGCAGTGCCAGGCCGATATCTGCCAGATAGTAGCATGCGAAGCCCAGAAACCACTGGTTTCCTGACTCCAGCCCCAGATAGGGTGGAAATACCACATTTCCGGCGCCAAAGAACATAGAGAACAGGGCGAAGCCAATGACGAAGATGTCCTTCCAGGTGCGCTTCATAAAGACCTCCTCCTTGATGCTCGCCGCTGGGCGGGACTCATGTGATAAATCTTATTATATACCGTTCTGGCAAAAAGAGCAAACGCTTTCCGCCAGCTCATTTTTTGGGGGGACCAAAAAATGTGGCGGAAGTGGGAACTTTTTTTTCTGGCCGCCGTCAGAAATATGGAAAATGGGGAGCGGTTTCCCCTCCGAAAAAACTGACACAGGAGAGATCACGATGAAAAAGAGATGGATGGCTCTGCTGCTGGCCCTGACCCTGACGGTGTCCCTGGCCGGATGTGGTGGAGAAAAGCAGCCCGATGAACAGGATGCCCAGGAGAGCGTGGAAGATACCGCCGACCAGGCACAGCCAGAGCAGGACGGAGAGGACGCCGCCCAGGCGGAGACGGACGAGGGCACCACGGTGGTAGACATCGAGGACATCGAGCAGGAACAGGAAAAGGAGCCTCAGATCGGCCAACGGCCCGCCGACACCAACGAAAAGCCCCAGGGCAGCACCGGCCCCGCGGACCTCAATGAGAAGCCCCAGGGCCAGATGGTGACCAAGCCCTCCACGGAGCAAAAGCCTTCTACCGAACAGAAGCCTGCCACAGAGCAGAAGCCGGAGAGCGCCGCTTCTGTGGATCTGTCCGCCTTTGCCGCCGGCCTGGCCGAGTCCCAGACCAACTGGCCCGGCATGATGGCAGTGGAAGGCGAGCTGCTGGAGACCTACTATCCCGGCCTCACCGCCCTGTCTCCCAAGCAGTGTGTGGTGCAGATGGCCATGATCTCCGCCTCCGGCGTGGAGATCGCCCTGGTGGAGGTGTCCAACAGTGCCGACGTGGAGACGGTCAAGGGCATCTTCCAGTCCCGGATCGACTATCAGGTGGGCGACGGGGAGAGCCCCGGCGGCGCCTGGTACCCAGAGCCTACGGAAATGTGGAAAAACAACTCCCGCATTGTCTCCAACGGCAATTACGTGATGCTGGTGGCCTTTGAGGACGCCGACGCCGTGGTGACCAGTTTCAACGCCCTGTTCGCCTGAGCGGACCGATATGGAGCAGGACGCCCCCGGCCACTGGCCGGGGGCGTCTTTATACCTACATAGAAAAAGCAGCGGGCCCCGCCTTCCGACGGGACCCGCTGAGGCTACTGAGGGTCAGATCTTCACCAACTCATACTGCCGGGTTCCCAAGCCCAGCTTTTCCCCATGCTCCAGGCACACCTGCCACTCCGTGTCCGGATGGACAGCGTGGAAGAAATCCTTGTCACCGCAGTCGCAATCCTTGTCAAAAACGGCGGAATTGCGCACCGGCGTCTGGGCCAGTACCGCATCGGCGCAGGCCTGGTCCAGGGCCACCGGGTCGAAGGAGGCGAACATGCCCACATTGGGGACGATGGGCACGTCATTTTCCCCGTGGCAGTCGCAGTTGGGGGACACGTCCAGCACCAGCGATACATGGAAGCAGGGCCGCCCGTCCACCACGGCCTTGGTGTACTCGGCGATCTTCTTGTTGAGAATGGCCGGTGCCTCGTCGTACAGACACTCAATGGCATCCTTGGGGCACACCGCCAGGCACCGGGCGCAGCCCACGCACTTGTCGGTGTTGATGCTGGCCTTGCCGTCGGGGCCGAACTCCGGCGCTCCGTGGGCGCAGATCTTGGCGCAGGCCCGGCAGCCGATGCACTTCTTCTGCTTGACGTAGGGCTTGCCGGAGTTGTGCTGCTCCATCTTGCCGGCCCGGGAGCCGCAGCCCATGCCGATGTTCTTCAGGGTGCCGCCCATGCCGGCCTGCTCGTGACCCTTGAAGTGGGTCAGGGAGATGAACACGTCTGCGTCCATGACCGCCCGGCCGATCTTGGCCTCCTTCACATACTCGCCGCCCTTCACCGGTACCAGTACCTCGTCATTGCCCTTAAGGCCGTCGGCGATGATGATGTGGCAGCCGGTGGAGTAAGGGGTGAAGCCGTTGACGTAGGCGGACTCGATGTGGTCCAGAGCATTCTTCCGGCCACCCACGTACAGTGTGTTGCAGTCGGTCAGGAAGGGCTTGCCGCCCTGGCTCTTCACCAGGTCCACCACCACTTTGGCCCAGTTGGGCCGCAGATACGCCAGGTTGCCCGGCTCACCGAAGTGCATTTTGATGGCGACAAATTTGTCCTCCATATCGATGTCGCCGAAGCCGGCGGTCATCATCAGCCGGGCCAGCTTCTGAGGCAGGTTTTCCCGCCAGCTCGGGCAGCGGAAGTCCGTAAAATAAACCTTTGCTTTTTCTGCCATGTTGGTAGCTCCTTTTTCCTTATTCCCTTGAAAACACCTGGGGCCGGCGGGCGAGGGGCTCTGCCCGCCCTGCGCCTCAGGGCAAGTCTACAGAGATATTGTCGGTGCCGTGCTCGTCAAATTCCGAGAGATAGGCGTCGATGCGGTCCATCAGCTCGCTGTAATTCTCCCGGGTCAAAGGCTCACCATCCATGTCCCGCAGGGCCAGCTCCTCTGCCAGGATTTCATAAAAGACGATGTCCTCGTAATTTTCAATGGCCTCGTGGATGCCGCCGTCGGCGAAGGCCCGGGAGGGAATCAGCTCTCCCCGGTACAGCTCCACCAGTTTGCTCATTCTGTGCTGGAGACAGTGGGAGAAGATCAGGCTCTCCACCTGGTCGTACTCCTTGATGCGGTCGTTCTCACGGGTGGAGTTCATCACCCAGTTGCCTACGTACACCAGATCCAGCAGATACCGGAACTGCTGCTCCGTCAATTCGATTTTCATGGGGAAAACACCTCCCTGTTGGTTTCCTGCCGCCGGGGTTGCGGGCGGCGCACTATGGTACAGTTATGATTATAACAAAGGGAAAGAGGAAATGCCACATAAAAAAGCGGGGAAAAAGACTAAAATCTGTCTTGCGGGGAGGGGGGTAGCATAGTATAATATATCATTCAGATGCGATGTGCCCCGGACCGGCCTGGCCCGGGGGCTCGCCGGCTGATACAAGGAGTTTGAAAGAGCTATGGATATGCGACCCATCGGCGTGTTCGATTCGGGCCTGGGGGGACTGACTGCGGTCAGCTCCCTGTGGCGCATCCTGCCGGAGGAGAACCTCATCTACTTCGGCGACACGGCCCGGGTGCCCTACGGCGGCCGTTCCCGGGAGACCATTTTGAAATACGCCCGGCAGGACGTACGGTTCCTGCGGTCCTTTGACCTGAAAGCCATTCTGATCGCCTGCGGCACTGTCACCACCACGTCTCTCACCACGTTGCAGGCGGAAAACGACCTGCCCATGGTGGGCGTGGTGGAGCCCACCTGCCGGCGGGCGGCGCTGGTGACAAAAAACAAGCGGGTGGGGATGATCGCCACGGCCGCCTCCGTCCGCTCCGGCGCCTACGAGGCCACACTGCGCCGCCTGGACCCGGAGGTGACGGTGTTCTGCCGGGCCTGCCCGCTGCTGGTGCCCCTGGTGGAAAACGGCCGCATCCATCCCGGTGATGTGGTCATTGAGACGGTGGTGGCGGAGTACCTGGAGCCCCTGCGTCAGGCCGGGGTGGACACCCTGATCCTCGGCTGCACCCACTATCCGCTGCTGACGGAGATCATCTCCCAGGTCATGGGCCCGGAGGTGACGCTGGTCTCCGCCGGGGAGGAGTCCGCCTTCGAGCTGAAGCGGCTGCTGAAAGAGCGGGGCCTCCGGGCGCCGGAGGACCGGCAGGGAGAGACGGAGTTTTACGTCAGCGACCGGGTGGAGGACTTTGAGCAGACGGCCACGCTGTTTCTGCGCCAGGACCTGCACCACGCCGCACGGAGGATTGACATTGACCAGTATGGAACGTGAATCGCTGCCTGTCCTGCTGTCTATCCGGGGCGAGCAATACTTTGACGGGGTGGACCCGGATGCCACGGAGCTGATGACCGAGGGAACCCTGGAGCTTTCAGAGGAAGGGTTGACCCTCCGCTACCACGAGAGCGCCCTGACAGGCATGGAGGGCACTGTCACGACCTTTTCTGTCAACGGTCCCCGGGTGACGCTGACCCGCAGCGGGTCCGTCAATTCCCAGATGGTCTTCGAGGAGGGGCGCCAGCACACCTCATTATACGAGACACCCTACGGAGAGTTGTCGGTGGATATCCAGACCAGCCGCCTGCGCCACAATCTGACGGAGCGGGGCGGCGTCATGGAGATCAAGTACTCCATCGCCGTGGAGCACACCGTCACAGGCCGGAATTGCTTCAAGATCCGGGTGAAGCGAAAGTGAGAGAGGGGTACCGGCGGACCGCGCGGCAGCGCGTTCAAGCATTTTGGCACAGCCAAAATCTTGCCGGAGGGCGAATTCATTTCGCCCGAGGACTTTCATGAAAAGGGTTCCCGCGGGGCTTGCCCCGTGGGAAGCACACCGTCACAAGCCGGAACTGCTTAAAAATTCGCGTGAAACGAAAGAACTGACAGCGGGATGCCTGCTGTCTTAAGGAGAGGAACAAACCCATGATCAACATGATTCAAAACGCCAAGGATCAGGCCGCTGCTCTGGCTATGGCCGCTTATCAGGCCGCCGCGGCGGACGGAACGCTGCCCCAGGCGGCGGTGCCCACCGCTCCGGTGGAGATTCCCAAGGACACCGCCAATGGCGACTTCACCACTACTTTTGCCATGGCTGCTGCCCGGGCCCTGCGCCAGCCGCCCCGGACCATTGCCCAAGGTCTGCTGGACCACATGGACCTGACCGGCAGCTACTTCACCTCCGCCGAGATCGCCGGTCCCGGTTTTCTGAATTTCCACCTGGGCGAGGACTGGTACGGTGGCGTCATGTCCGCCGTGGAGTCCGAAGGTGACAGCTACGGCACCTGCGACACCCACAAGGGGCAGAAGATCATGGTGGAGTTCGTCTCCGCCAACCCCACCGGCCCCATGCACATGGGCAACGCCCGGGGCGGCGTGCTGGGCGACACCCTGGCCAGCGTTCTCACCGCCTGCGGCGCCGACGTGACCCGGGAGTTTTACGTCAATGACGCCGGCCACCAGATCGACAAGTTCGCCCATTCCATCGAGGCCCGCTATCTCCAGATCATCCAGGGCGAGGACGCGGTGCCCTTCCCGGAGGACGGCTACCAGGGCGGTGATATCCGGGACCTGGCCCAGGCCTACTATGACCAGCACGGAGAGGAACTGCTGAACGTCCCTGCCGCGGAGCGTCAGGAAAAGCTGGCCCAGTTCGGCCTGAGCGTCAACCTGCCCAAAATGAAGAGCGACCTGGAGCGGTACAAGATCCACTACGACAACTGGTTCTATGAGTCCACGCTCCACGAGAGCGGTTACGTGGCCGAGACGGTGGGGCTGCTGACCGAGAAGGGCTGGACCTATGAGAAGGACGGCGCATTGTGGCTGAAGACCGCCGACATCCTCCGGGACCACTACCGCAAGGCCGGAAAGAAGGAGGCGGACATTGAGAAGCTGGACCTGAAGGACGACGTGCTGCGCCGGGCCAACGGATTCTACACCTACTTTGCCGCCGATATCGCCTACCACCGCAACAAGTTCGCCGTCCGGGGCTTCGACAAGGTCATCAACGTCTGGGGCGCCGACCACCACGGCCACGTGGCCCGGCTGAAGGGGGCCCTGGATGCCCTGGGCCTGAACGGGTCCGAGCGGCTGGACATCGTACTGATGCAGTTGGTGAAGCTCCTGCGGGATGGCGAGGTGGTCCGCATGTCCAAGCGGACCGGCAAGGCCATCAGCCTGTCCGATCTGCTGGACGAGGTCAGCGTGGACGCCGCTCGGTGGTACTTCAACGCCAAGCCGGACACCCAGATGGAATTTGACCTGGGGCTGGCCGTCCGGGAGGACAGTGAAAACCCCATCTACTACGTGGAGTACGCCCACGCCCGCATCTGCTCTCTGCTGCGGGCCCTGGCGGCGGAGGGTGCTTCCGTCCCCGCTCAGGCGGATGTGGACATCACCATCCTCTCCGGGGACACGGAGAAGGCCCTCATCAAGCAGATCGCCCAGTTCTGTGAAGAGGTGAAGCTGGCGGCCCGGGACTATGACCCCAGCCACATCAACCGTTACCTCCAGGAGCTGGCCGGCTGCTTCCACCGGTTCTACACCGCCTGCCGGATCAAGGGCGAGGCGCCGGAGGTGCTCTCTGCCCGGCTGAAGCTGGCGGACGACACCCGGGTCGTACTGAAGAACGGCCTGCGGCTCATCGGCGTGGACGCACCGGAGAAAATGTGACCGTCCGCCGCCGGAAAGACTGTCCAAAACCATTCAGGAGGACATGCCCATGGAATTTCAGAAAGAGACCGGCCGCATCTACGCGGAAAAGGACGGAAAACTGATTGCCGAGATCACCTTTCCGGACCGGGAAGGTGTGGCGGTCATTGACCATACTTTTGTGGACGATTCCCTGCGGGGCCAGGGGGTAGCGGGCCAGTTGGTCCGCGCTGCCGTGGACCAGATCCGGTCCCGGGGCGGCAAAGCTGTACCAGTGTGTTCTTACGCCCGGACCTGGTTTGACCGCCACCCGGAGGAGGCAGATCTGCTGAAGAACTGAGGCACACAAAACGCCAGTACGGCGGGGGCCTGCCGGCCCCGCCGCTTTTCCTCAGTCCCCGTGGAGGGGCAAATCCAAACAGGGAGGGAGCAGATATGGAGCAGACGGCCTCATCCCGCCGGGCGGCTTTGCGAGCGGCCTTCCCGGCCACCATTCCGGTGATGACGGGCTTTTTGTGCCTGGGCGTGGCCTATGGTGTGCTGATGCAGACCAAGGGGTATGGGCCGCTGTGGTCCGTCCTCATGAGTGCCATCGCCTTCGGCGGCAGCATGCAGTTCGTGGCCATCACGCTGCTGACCACAGCCTTTGACCCCCTCCAGGCCTTCTTGCTGTCGGTGATGGTCAACGCCCGCCACATTTTCTACGGTCTGAGCCTGCTGGGCAAGTACCGTGGGCTGGGAAAGGTGCGGCCCTTTCTGATCTACGTGCTGTGCGACGAGACCTTCTCCCTGGTGTCTACCCTGGAGCCGCCGGAGGGTGTGGAGCGCCGGGACTTTTACTTCTGGATTTCCCTGCTGGACTACTTCTATTGGATTGCAGGCTCGGCCTTGGGCGGCCTGGTGGGAAACCTGATCACCTTCGACACCACCGGGCTGGATTTTGCCCTGACGGCGCTGTTCGTGGTGCTGTTCCTGGAGCAGTGGAAAAAGAGGGCCAACCGCCCCGCCGGGGTGCTGGGCATGGCCTGCGCCGCCGGGGCTCTGGCGGTATTCGGTGCGGACAACCTGGTGATTCCCGCCATGGCCTTGATTCTGTTCTTGCTGCTGGTCCTGCGTCCCAAGTTGGACCGGCGAGACGGCGGAGAGGAGGTGGCTCCATGACCCTGACACCCGCCCAGACCCTGGGCATGATCCTGGCAGTGGCTGCCGGAACGCAACTGACCCGTTGGCTGCCCTTCTGGCTGTTCCCGGAGAAAAAGGCTCCGCCCCCGGTGGTGACGTACCTGGGGAAGGTGCTGCCCCCGGCCATGATGGGACTGCTGGTCATTTACTGCCTGAAAGGCGTCACCTGGCTCTCCACCCCCCACGGGGCGCCGGAGCTGATCGCCATTGCCGTGGTGACGGCCCTCCACTGGTGGAGGGGCAATGTGCTGCTGTCCATCGCCGGTGGCACGGCGGTGTACATGGTGCTGGTGCAGATGGTGTTCGTGTAAGACTCGGACCGGCGCGGGCTTTGCCGCATTTTCAGAGAGCCTGGCGGCGTCTTTGGGACTGGGCTGACGACTGAATGTATAAACCTTCCAGATTCCGCATAAACTGGGACCGCGGCTTTTTTGCCGCGGTCCTTTTTTCGGAATTTATAAGGAGGGCGCCATGCGCAAGCAACTCTTTTTCTGGGAACTGGCGGGGTTCCTGTTCACGGCGGCGGTGGGGTCGCTGCTGCACTTTGTCTACCAGTGGAGCGGCAGTAGTACCCTGGCGGCGGCCTTTTCCGCCGTCAACGAGTCCACCTGGGAGCATATGAAGCTGCTGTTTTTTCCCATGTTTGTGTTTTCTGTGATCCAGGTGGTTGTGCTGGGCAGGCAGTATCCCAATTTTCTGGCGGTCCGGGGGGTCAGCACCCTGACGGGATTGATTTTGATTCCGGTGCTGTTTTACACCTATACGGGCGTCCTGGGCCGGGACATCACCTGGGCGGACATCGCCATCTTCTTTGTGGCGGCCCTGGCGGCCTTTCTGCTGGACTGGCGGTTGCTGCGGCGGGGCCGGTGGAACAGCGGCTGGCAGCAGGTGCTGGGGCTGCTGGTACTGTGGGGACTGGCGTTTTTATTCGTGTACTTCACCTTCCATCCGCCGGGCCTGGCCCTGTGGCAGGACCCGGTGACCGGCGGCTATGGCGTGCCCTAACAATCCAATTAACCCAGCGGCGGGGACCATCTGGTCTCCGCCGCTGCCTTTCACGGGGATTTTCGTTGACCGTTCTCCCTTCCCGGGGTATAATACCATCATTAACGAGCTGTTTGGACAAAGGAGGTCCTCATATGGAGACCAAGCGAAAGCCCGTGGCGCCCTTCTATGCGGTGGCAGTGCTGTGGCTGGCCTGCGGCCTTCTGGTGCCGCTGTACGAGCCGCTGCACTATGCTTTGGTGGCGGTGGTATCCGTTGCGGTGTTTGGAATTGCCAGCGCCCTGTGTCGGAGCGGAGCTACCGGGCAGACAGAGCAAAAAACGGAGCCCCAAAAGCAGGCGGACCCCTCCACCGGCAACCCGGAGCTGGACAAGATGCTCAAGGATGGGCGCCTGGCCATCGCGGAGATGAAGCGCCTGGACGACAACATCGCCGACCCCGGCATTTCCGCCGACATCGTCCGGCTGGAGCAGGTGTCCCAGAAGATTTTTGATGAGGTGAAGCGGGATCCCAAGAAGCTGCCCCAGATCCGGAAATTCATGGACTATTACCTGCCCACCACACTGAAACTGCTCAACGCCTACGACCGTATGAGCGGCACCGGTGTGTCCGGGGAGAACATCGACACCACCCTGGCCAAGGTGGAGGGCATGATGCGCACCATCGTCTCCGCCTTTGAAAAGCAGTTGGACAGCCTGTACGGCGCCGAGGCCCTGGATATCTCCACCGACATCACCGTCCTGGAGAACATGATGGCCCGGGAGGGCCTGACGGAGCAGCCACTGAAGGCTGAGAGCAGCCCGAAGGAGGACCCGGACATCAAGCTGGAGCTGTGAGAACCGGGACGGAAACCTGCAAAAATGATGGACCGCCTGAATGAACGGAGGATATGACCATGACTGACGACAAGAACCTGATGCCGGAACTGACATTGGAGCCCACCCAGACTGCCGCCGCGGAGGCGGTGCCGGAGCTGACTCTGGACCCCAGCGCCCCCGCGACTCCCGCTGCTCCTGCGGCGGAGCCCGAAAAGCCCGCGGCGGAGCCGGTGAAGCTGGACGACAGCCTGCTCAGCGACGCGGAAAAGAAGGCGGTGGAGGACTTCGCCAAGAAGATTGACATCACTGATTCCAATATGATCTTACAATATGGTGCCGCTGCCCAGAAGAACGTGGCGGGTTTCTCGGAAAATGCCCTGAATTCCGTCCGCACCAAGGATCTGGGCGAGGTGGGCAAGTCCCTGAGCGAGCTGGTAGTGGAGCTGAAGGGCTTCGGCGAGGAAGAGGAGAAGAAGGGCCTTTTTGGCCTGTTCAAGAAGACCGGCAGCAAGCTGGAGGCCATGAAGGCCCAGTACGCCAAGGTGGAGAGCAATGTGGACAAGATCGCCCGGGAGCTGGAACAGCACCAGGTGACGCTGCTCAAGGACGTGGCCATGCTGGACCAGATGTACGAGCTGAACCTGAAATATTACAAGGAGCTGACCATGTACATCCTGGCCGGCAAGAAGAAGCTGGAGCAGGTCCGCTCCCAGGACCTGCCGGCATTGAAGGCCAAGGCGGAGCAGACCGGTGCCCAGGAGGATGCCCAGGCGTACAACGACCTGGCCCAGATGTGCGAGCGGTTTGAGAAGAAGCTCCACGATCTGGAGCTGACCCGGATCATCTCCGTTCAGATGGGCCCCCAGACCCGCCTGATCCAGAACAACGATACGCTGATGGTGGAGAAGATCCAGTCCTCTCTGGTCAATACCATTCCTCTGTGGAAGAGCCAGATGGTACTGGCCCTGGGTCTGGAGCACAGCCGTCAGGCCACGGCGGCCCAGAGCGCCGTGACGGAGATGACCAACGAGCTGCTGAAAAAGAACGCCGACATGCTGAAGATGGGTACAGTGGAGACTGCCAAAGAGGCGGAGCGCAGCGTGGTGGACATCGAGACTCTCCAGCACACCAACCAGCAGTTGATCTCCACGCTGGACGAGGTGCTGAATATCCAAAAGGAAGGCGCCGCCAAGCGGAAGGCCGCCGAGGCGGAGCTGGGCCGCATCGAGGGCGAGCTGAAGCAGAAGCTGATGGAGTTGCGGGGCTGAGAAAGTCCGGAGTGCCCGGAGGGGCCAGCTCCGGGGTCCCCGCCGGAGCCCAGCGCAGCGGGTCCGGTGGGGAGAGGCGGAGCGGCGGAGTGAGTGAATTGCTCACCGCAAGGCGGGCACGAGGGATACGGAGCACGTGACGCCGAGGGCCGCATCGAGGGCGAACTGAAGCAGAAGCTGATGGAGTTGCGGGGCTGAGTGCCCCGGCGCACCGGGGGCAGAGACCCTGGTGGGATATGGAGACGAGAGTGCTATGAAATTTTTCCAGAAACGAGGCGTGGCGGCTGTCATTATGGTGCTGGCCATTGTAGTGGGCGTGGCCCTGGGCCAGGCGCGGAAGCCGGACAGCTCCGGGCAGGCGTCCACGGCCATCGTGGGCACCTATACGTACACCTATGACCACGCGGGTGTGCTGACTGACAAGACCATGGAGCACATGGACGCCATGAATGCCTCTCTGTTCGCCCAGACCGGCGCCCAGATCCTGACCGTGACGGTGGACACCACCGACGGGCAGGATATTCTGGACTACGCCCTGGACCTGGGCAACACCTACGGCGTGGGTTCCGCCGAGCGGAACAACGGTGTGGTGATGGTACTGGCCCTGGACAACATCTCCCAAAGCGGCCTCCAGGGTGACTACTGCGTGGTGGTGGGCGACGGCCTGGACAATTACGTGGATGATTTTACTTCCATGCAGTCCTATTACCTGGAGAGCGACTTCGCCGCCGGGGACTACGATGCCGGCGTCCTGGCCACCTTCGACGCCTTTATCGGTTGGTTTGCCGATTTCTACGGTGTGGATATCCGGGAGGGCTACATCCCCGCCGTGCCGGAGACCTACACCAGCGGCACCTACCATACCGAGAGCACCGGCTACTTTGCCCCTACCGCCGGGGCGGTGATCGGGAACCTGCTGGCCGTCGTGCTGGTTTTGTTTGTGGTGTGGGTGATTCTGGACGGCGTTCGGTACAGCCGCTACCGGCGGCGGTATTTGATGCCGGGCATGGGGCGGCCCACGGTTCTGTACTACCCCATCTTCTGGGGGCGGCCACGGCGGCCCAGGCCGCCTCGTCCGCCTCGTCCACCCAGACCGCCCAGACGCCCGCCTACCGGCGG
>URXS01000017.1 GCA_900551885.1 uncultured Oscillibacter sp. | reverse complement strand
GGGGTGGCCACAGACCGGGGAAGGCGTCGTTGATGTGGCGTCCGTGCGGCGGGTAAGAGTTGCCCCGCCCACGCATGATGACTCTCACCTGACCGGCCGGCGTGACGGCTTGCCGACCGGAAGGGGAACGGGGAGTGCAAGACTCCCGCAATAACCGTCTGCGCCCGGAGAAGGTCCTGTCAAAGTGCTTTCGGACGGGGGTTCAACTCCCCCCACCTCCACCATAGCGAGATGCCTTGCGATTGCAAGGCATCTCGTTTTTTCTTACTGCCGCAGTGAGTTCAAAAGATTATTGCATGAGCGGCCCGGTGGTAAATTGGCCACGCAGACCGCTCAAAATTCGGAAAATTTCACTATCTATTTCACTTTTTTGGGGGCGTAAATTTCACTTGTCCTCCGGCATGATCTCCTCCAGGTACTGCTCAATCTTGGCATCGTAGGCGACTTCCTCTTCCTTGATGGTGTGGTAATACACTGTCTTGAGCATGTGGTCCGTGGCATGTCCCATGCGCTGCTTGGAGTAGGTGCTGGGGATCCCGGAGGCCAGCATGGCGGAGGCGTTGACGTGGCGCAGATCGTGAAAGCGGTAATGCCGGACGCCGGCCTTTTCACAGATCCGGGAGAAGCCGCTGTATACCGCCTTGCCGGACAGCCTTACGATGTGTTCACTGGTATGGGGCTGAGCATCCAGCAGTGGCTTTAAGTGAGCCGGGATGTGGATGCGGCGGGTCCCGCTGTATGTCTTTGTGGTCTTTTCGGCCTGACCGTCTTCTCCTATGATAATGGCCCGCCGGACATTCAGATAGTCTCCGTCGATATCCTCCCAGCGCAGGCCCAGGATCTCGGATTGCCGGAGACCCAGCCAGACAGCCAGCATGATGGGCAGTTCGTACTTGCTCCCTTGGCAGCCTTGTAAGATCTTCCTCAGATCTTCTTTGGACGGTATCAGGATCTCGTGCCGGACTTTTTGGGGCAGAGTGGTGTTGAGCTTCAGCGACGGCAGATACATGTCAAGGACGGCGGAGAGCAGGCCATGGGCGTTCTGCACAGTCTTGGGGGATTTCTCTTTGGCCAGGCGATTGACCCAGCGCTGGACCCGATCCTGCGTCAGATCCTGGAGCTGCACGCCCTGGATGTCCCCCATGCTGTTCTTGCGGATTTTTTTGTAGCCCAGCAGGGTGGAGGGTGACAGGACGCTGCTCTTGGATTCGATATATTTGTCCGTGGCCTCCCCAACGGTAAGGTGACGGGGTGCCCGGGCGTCCTGGGTGGACTTGGTCTTCAGACCGCTGGCCCAGTACAGGGCGTCCTCTCTGGTGTCAAAGGTGCGGTTGTAGCGCACGCCATCCACCATTAGCTGCACGTACCATTTTCCGGCTTTGGTCTGTCTGGGCTCCGGGATTTTCATGCAGACCCTCCTCTTTAAAAAACATTTGTTCGATTAAACGGTTGAAGAAAAGCCGCCCGCCAGGGGCGGCTTTTAATTTGTGTCAGAATCGGACACGACGAGATTAGTCCTCCAAACAAGAGGAGGTTTCGAATTAGCCTAAAATACCTGCGTTTGCATCCTCCAATGCATCCCAGAAATCCGTCTCATTGACGATAACAACCTTTGCACCCTGCTTACGTAGCTGCACGGCCTCCTCAATCTTTCGGCCATAGCAGGCATAAGCCCAGCAGGGATTCCCAGCATTTCCGACAACAAGGTAATCTGTCTTTGCTGTCACGCTAGATCGAGCAATTCCGCCCAAAGTACTGACTTGCTGCGCCATTTCCGAGCGCTTGGCCCTGGTAGACTCACCTGTAAAACAGAAGACCTTACCCTGGAATGTAATTTCCGGGCAGACAGCACAGATGCCATCAATGTTGTACTGCTCACGCAAAACAGAGAAGTCCTTTTCAGACAGGCTGATGGACGAGGAAAAATCGATGATATTGCTGAAAAATGCCATCAGCCGATTACGCTCATCCACGCTGATCTTGCGGTCCTCCAAAATGACGCAAAGAAGACTGTTAATCTCATCAAAGGGGTATGTACCAGCGAGAAAAGAGTTGGCGTCAATCCACGATTTCAAACTGAGAATTTCCTGATCTCCCAGCTCGCTGTCTGCCATAAATCCATGAATCATACCGGAGAGAAACTGGATGGAAGAGGTCACAGTGTTGTAATAGGAACTATCGTCTGTAATGTTATTGCAGATCCACAGGATGTCTTTCGCCTCATCCTCTGTTACGACCCCATCTTCACAGGCTGCTTCAACAACGGGCAACAGTTCAGAAAACGGGTGGCGATCCCGCAAGGGCGCATGGAGCGCACACCAGTGCATCAACTCCGTCATCTCTTGTTCTCCGACAACAGTGTCAGAACTGATGCCGGCAACAAGTCCACGCAGAGTATTGATAGCCTTGTGCAATTCCGCAGGTTTTGTAAAAGCCTGGTACTCAGTGCGCTCTTTTTCCATTCTTCTCTCTCCCTTGGCGTGTCCGAATCGGACACCGTTTATTTTTTTGCCTTTTTGTTGCATGTACCTATGCAACTTACCTGACGATCGCCGCTGAAGTAAAAGGACGATCGGAGGATCACACGATGACTACACAGACCACTGACATCAGGGCCACCCTGAAAAACGAGATCCTGACCCTGAACGACCGGCAGGCCACCTATGTGCTGCAGCGGCTGGAGGCAATGAAACGGGACTTTGCCACCACGGAGGATGACGCCTCCCGCCGGTGATCATAGGAGCCGCTTGGCCTCCAGGACGATGCCCAGGAGCTTTTCACACTGCTCGTCGGTGAGGTCGTCCACGGCCTCCCACAGCCGGCGCTTGGCAGGACTCAGCCCGTCCCCATTTATGGGGACGGGTTCTTTTTTGCCCAGATGGGCGGCTGTTTCGCCAGAACCTAGATCCAGGTGTTCGGCACCCTTAGGCTGAGCTGTGTCAGAATTCACATGTGCTATTTGTTGTAGTGCGCGCTCAAGCTCTCCGCTTATCCTAGCCTCTTCTATCTTCGAACTAGGTCCCTCTCCGAATACAAGCCATCCCAATGGAGAGGCAAGCGCAGCAGAAATAATATTAATTTTTTTCATATAAGATTTGCTTTTCCCTGTTTTCCAGTCGGTAATTGTAACCGGAGATACACCGATTTCTTTAGCAAAAGTTTTTTGGTCTATTTTGAGTTCTTCTAACCGAACAAGAATTCTACTTACAATTTCGTCCAAATCTGCACCTCCTCATTTGTTTAAAATGACAATTATTCGAAAATATCGAATAATTGATTGACAATTCGAAAAACTCTAATTATAGTTATAACCACAAGCTAAACAACAACAAACTAAGCAGCAGGGCAGAGGGGGGAGTATGCGATTATTTCTGTTATTCAGTTAGAACAGCGAATGAACAGGCATATTCGATTGCCTGAAGCTGTTTTTAAAATTGAATACCGTCCTTGCGAAGAAGGTTGGAAAATTCTCTCAGCAGGCGATTACAGGTCTTTTGCGTCTCGATTGCGATGTTACGATCCGAATCAGAGAGAGGGGCTTCGTCCAGATAATTTGTGACATGATCCCGCATGTCTGAAACCGCCCAGTACATAACCTGCACTTCTTGTGAAGTGAAATCCAGGGATTGTTTTTCACGAATTGCTTTCAGTTTTTTCTTGGCAGAAACAATGGAAAAAATTGCTGCGGTAACAGTCTCTCCGGGAGTTTTTGTAAAATGCGGTGCGTTTTCTTGGATTTGTTCCAGAAAATCGACCAGAGCGTCTTCCAGAACCATGCAATCCATCTCATTAAATCGCACAAATATCCCCCTCCCCAGAATGCAATCCGTATTTTGTTAATTAGTTTTTAACTATATTACCACACACAAACAAGTGTTTCAAGTATGAGGGAAAGGAGGAAGAACATGGAAATCAAACGACTGCGGGAAGCCGCCGGCCTGCGGCAGTACGAGCTGGCGGAGCGCATGGGCGTCAAGCAGGCCTCGGTTTCCGCGTGGGAGTCTGGTCTGGCGATGCCCAGTGCCGCCAACCTGCTGAAGCTGGCGGATATTCTGGACTGCACTGTGGACGAGCTCCTGGGGCGGAAGAAGGCCAGCGCCTGACCTCATACTTTACTCATACCACAGATCGGAGGGCATGACCATGCCGGACAATGACAAGACCATTTACAAAACCTGCCGGGAGGCGGCAGGGTACACCCAAGAGCGGGCCGCGGAGCTGCTGAATCTCAGCGTGCGCCAGCTTGCCCGGTTCGAGGCCGGGGAGCTGATTCCCGGGGACGACATCGCCTACTCCATGGTGGTGCTCTACGACAGCCAGTACTTGGCGGTGCAGCACCTGCGGAGCGCCAGCCATTTGGCGGCGGCCATCCTGCCCCCGGTGGAGCAGACCACGCTGCAGGCGGCCACCATCCGCCTCTTTAACAGCTTCGCCCGGTGGGCCGACAAGCGCAGGGACAAGCAATTGCTGGAGATCGCTGAAGACGGCGTCATCGACGAGGAGGAGCGGCCCATGTTTGATGAGATTGTTCGGGAGCTGGGCGAACTGGTAAAGGATTTTTATGAGTTGCGGTTGGCGTCTTCGGACGCGGAAAGGAATGAGTAATATGCCGAAAGTGAAATTGGGCCGGGATCCCCGGCAGGAACACGCCAACTCTATCAGCCGGATCATCCGGCACCACATGACGGACCGGGACATCGCCACCCAGACGGAGCTGGCGGAGCGGAGCGGCATTAAGCGACAGACTTTGGGCCGCCGGATGCGGAAAGGCGGCTGGGAGCTGGACGAGCTGCTGGCCCTGGACAAGGTGCTGCGGTTCACCCCCGAGGACGCTGTGGCCATCATGGGGGTGCGGAAATGAGCGGAGTAGTGATGGACCGTGAGGATATGCGTGGGATCACGAAGTTCCGGCTGGACACCCTGTTTTTCTTATTGGACCGGTATGTCCGGCAGGGATGCGCGGATGCCGCAAGGAGTACCCGGGCGCAGATTTCCGGACTGCTGTTTTTGGCAAGCGGGCTGGGAATCCTGGAGGAAGGCGAAAAGGACGCCTATGAGGAGGAATCCTTCCGGCGCTGCTACTCCGTGTATCATCATGAGGGCGGGAGCCGGGAGGCTGCGACATGAAGTACATAAAAAAAGAACGCCCGGAGGGTGGAGCCTCCAGACGTTCGGTTCAGGGGCTTGCGCCCGAGAACGACTGCAAAATTATTATATCACGTTTCTCGAAAAATGCAAGCCCTGTCAGGGAGGGGGTGTATCTTCCATGACGGGCTGGGTGCTTTTTTTCGTGATTCTGGGAGTCGGTACCGCTACCAGCGGGCTGTTCCGGGTGATCGATCGAATTGAGGGGGTGCGCAAGTGAGCGACAGCGTTTTCCGATCTGGGCGGAAACAGAGCTTCACCGTTCTCTACAACTCCATGCTGCGGGACCGGCGGCTGAGCCTCAAGGCGAAGGGACTCTTTGCCATCATGATGAGCTTACCGGACGATTGGCAGTTCAGCATCAGCGGCCTGGCATCCTATACCGGGTACGGCAAGGACATCATCCGGGCCGCGATGCTGGAGCTGAAGGAGGTTGGGTATCTGGTCCAGGAGCAGGTCCACGGGGACGGCGGCCGCTTTGGCGGCAGCGTCTATGTCCTCCAGGACGAGGCTCCACCGTGTTCGGAAAATCCGGTCACGGTGGAACCGTGTTCGGGTTTTCCGTTTACGGCAAAACCGTCGACGGTTTTACCGTTTGCGGCAAATCCAACACAACAAAAGAAAGACTTAACAAAAGAAAGACGAACAAAACCCCCTATATCCCCCAAGGGGGATTCCGGCGGGGCCAAGAAGAAAAAGCGGGGTGGACTGGAGACGGCCCCGGAGGTTTGGGCGGCTGCCCGGGCCTACGCCGGGGAGGACCCGGAGCTGCTGGCGGCCATGACGGACTTCCTCCGGTGCCGGGAGTTGCGGAAGAACCCCATGCTGACCGTGCGGTCCTTCAACACCCTCACCGCCAAGCTGGGACGCCTGGCCCCGGACCGGGCCATGAAGGTGATGCTGCTGGACTACGCCACCAGCCACAACTGGGACAGCGTGTACCCCATGAAGGAGGACGAGCTGCCCCAGGAGCCCCCCGATGCTGACGCCGGGGACGCCAGAAGGGGGCGGTGCCTGTGACGGAACAGAAACCCAACGTATTGCTGACCCAGCGGCTGCTGGACGCCCAGGCGGGCGTGCTGGGGTCCATGCTGATCGACCCGGACACGGTGCCCCTGGTGCTGGGCCAGGTCCAGGCAAAGAATTTCATCGAGCCCCGGTACCGGGCGATCTTTGAGGCCATCGCCGCCCTGTTCCGGGAGGGAAAGGCTGTGGACGCCATCCTGGTCCGGGAGAAGCTGGGGGGCGGCGTCAACAGCTCCTGGACGGAGTTTTTGACCGGGATCATGGATGTCACCTGCACGGCGGCCCACGTGGAGGACTATGTGGACCAACTGCGCCAGGGTTCCATGCTGCACGGCCTCCGGGAGCTTGGCGAGAAGATCGCCGCCACGGAGGACCTGGACACCGCCCGGCATCTGCTGGAGGAGGCTATGGCCCGCCAGGTGGAGCGGCCCGGCATCCAGGCCATGACTTACGCCGACGGCTTCGCAAAGTTTTTTGACCGCCACGACGGTGAGCGAAAGCCCCCATATCTCAGTTGGGGCGTGCCGGTGCTGGACGAGCGGATCTTCACGGAGCCGGGGGACATGGTGGTCCTGGGCGGGTACCCGTCCGACGGAAAGACTGCCTTGGCGCTGCAATTCGCCTCCGGGTTTGGAAGAAATCGCCGGGTGGGCTTTTTCAGCTTTGAGAGCACCAAGGAAAAGCTCTTTGATAGGGCCATGGCCAGGATGGCCATGCTGTCCTACACCAAGATCAAGCAGAACGCCCTGGAGGAAGCCGACTACAAGGAGCTGATGGGTATGAAGGACATCCTGACACGGCCCCAGGTGACGCTGATCGACGCCGCCGGCATGACCGTGCTGGACATTCAGGCGTACAGCCAGGCCCACCGCTACGAGGTGGTCATCATCGACTACCTCCAGAAGATCAAGGCTCCCAAGGGGCAGCGTATGAGCGAGTATGACCGGGTGACGGCCATTTCCTCCGACCTGCAGCAGTTTGGCCGAATCACCGGCACCACGGTGGTGGCGTTGAGCCAACTGTCCCGGCCGGACCGGGACGCGAAAAGCCGGAAGATCCGGCCGCCGGTGCTGTCGGATCTGCGGGCTTCCGGACAGATCGAGATGGATGCCGACGTGGTGCTGTTCATTTATCGGGAGGACTACGACGACAAGGACAGCAAGCGGATCCTGAAGATCGCCAAGAACAAGGAGGGCGAGGCCCTGGACTGGGTGCGGTTCCGCTTTGACGGAGATCTTCAGACTTTCACCCGGATCGCTCCGCAGCAAGACGAGCCGCCGGCAAAAAAGGAGCGACAGGCGCCCCGGCAGGTCAGCTTCTGGCCGGAGCATCCGGATCCCGACAATCCGTGGAAGGAGGCGGGCGCGTGAAGCTGGGAGACATGGTAACGGTGCGGCTGTCTGTGGAGGGGATGGAGCCCTGCTTTGTCACCGCACCGGTGGTATACATACACCCCCAGGGCCGGTTTTACCAGGTGGAGATCACCGGCCCGGCACCGAATTGCTTCAGGTTTCGGGAAACAGTATTCTCCCGGAAAGGCAGAAACGAAAGGACATAGGACCATGAGAACGATTGCGATTTTAAATTTCAAGGGCGGGGTAGGAAAGACCGTCACCACGGCCACCCTGGCCTGCCTGCTGGCAAAACGGAAAAAGCGGGTATTGGCCATTGATGCCGATAGCCAAGGCAACCTGAGCCAGTACTTCGGCGTGGAGCCAACGGAGGACGACACCTGCACCACCATGGAGCTGCTGACCTCCGGCGCCGGGTATTACCCGGACTTTGTGACGCCCACCTGCATCGACGACGTGGACGTTATTCCCGCCGACATCCGGCTGCTGGCGGCTGACGTGGACGCCACCGTCCGGGGCGAAGCCCACCGGGACGCCATCGAGAGCCTCCGGCTGGCCCTGGAGGAGGACGCCGGAGATCCAGACAGTTACGACTATTTGCTGATCGACTGCCCACCGGCGCTGTCCACCGCCTGCGCCGCGGCGCTGATCGCCGCCGACGAGGTCATCATCCCCATCCGGCTGGACGCCTTTTCCACCGGCGGTATGAGCAATCTGGTGTTCCAGATCAACAATATGCGGCGAATCAACCCCCGTCTGCGGGTCCGGGGCGTGCTGGTGACCCAGTACACCAAAACGGAGGAGGAGCGGCAGGCCTTGGAGGTGCTGCAGAACAGCCCGCTGCCGGTATTTCAGACGGTGATCCGCTTTTCCAAGCGGGTGTGCGCCGGCACCTTTGCCAGGATGCCCCTGGTGGAGTTTTCGCCCTGGTGCGCCGCTGCGCAGGATTACCGGGATTTGGCCGAGGAGATCCTGAGAGAGGACGGTGAGGGACGTGGCAAAGCGTGAGGTGGATATTGCCGCCATGCTGGGCGGGCAACTGGCCAAGGTGTCCGAATCGGACACGCCGGTGCGGATGATTCCTCTTGCGGACATCCATTCCAATCCAAGGAATTTTTATCCTAGGGTAGAAAATCTGGAGGACTTGGAGGCTAGTATCCAGGCCAACGGCCTCCTAGAGCCTCTGACGGTCGTTCCTGATGAAAGTGGGGGCTACCGTCTGATTTCCGGCCATAACCGGTTTGCTGCTCTTCGTCGGATACACAGCGAGAAATACCGGGATGAGGTGCCCTGCCTGGTGCTCCCGACAATGGACGAACATGTTGAGTTGTCTGCGATCATTGAGGCCAACCGCCAGCGGGTCAAGACCTCAGCTCTGTTGGCAGAGGAAGCGGACAAGCTGACCAAAGCGTACATGGCCCGAAAGCGCGCCGGTGAGAATCTCCCTGGTCGCATCCGGGACCGGGTGGCGGAGGCTATGCAGATCTCCAAGACCAAACTAGCCAATCTCTCCGCCATCAAAAACGGCATCAAGGTGCCGGGCATCATGCGCAAGTGGGAGAAAGACGAGATCCCGGAGGCCGCGGCACTGGAGATTGCCCGGCTGCCGGTAGAGGCCCAGTACCGACTGCTGGACTGGGTGATCGACGGTCATCATGATTACAGCATCCGAAATGTCAAAAAATTCGCGCTGATGTGGAGCGGCTGCAAGCAAGCGTGCCCGGAGACCGGAAAGTTTTGCCTCCATGCTGAGGCGATCATGGATCACGATTACCACGGCGGCCAGTGGCACGGTTCCGGGTGCTGTCGGCAGTGTTTGAGCCGGGATAGCTGCCCAGCGGCATGCCAGTATGCAGGAAGCGAAGAGGTGGGGGAGGCTCATGAGCCGGAGACCGGTGGAATGGGTATCGCGCCGCCTCCCACTCTGGAGAAGCGGGAGGAGTGGACGGCTGAGGACTGGACCCAGCTTTGCAAAACCTTTTCGGACCGGCTTCGGAGCTGTCGGGAGCAACTGGGTCTGGATCGCGCCGACTTCGCTAAAAAAATCGGAGAGTACAAGGCTACATACAGTACATGGGAAAACGGTGGCCTGCCGGGATCGGGCCGTCTTCCCAAGTTGGCCAAGACGTTAGGGGTCAGTATAGATTATTTGTTTGGCCTGACCGATGCCCCTGCGCCACGGAATGCCCCGACCGTCTGGCAGCCGCTAGACCAGCAACACTGGCCAACGGAGCGGCAACTGGTGGTCATTGCTTATGACAACCCTCTCGGTGGGACCTGCTACGAAGCTGCCCGCTGTGTGGGTGGCTATCATGATCTCTATCCGTTTGAGGACACGGATGTGGGGTGTGAGCTGGATGCGCCGTCTCATGGCGATTACGACGTCGGCTACTGGTGGATGCCCCTGTCGGAAATGGAGGCTGGCCATGGCTGAGATCGTGGTTTGGCAGGATGGCCGACCAAAGTGCCGATACATCAACTGTGTGCCGACACCGGAGGAGCAGCGGTCCCTCCGGCGGGGCGGCTGTGAGATCCGGGTGGACGGGAAACCCGTTTCGCGGATCATTCGGAAGGAGGAAGACAGATGATCCGATTTATTTACGATGAAGAAGGGCATGAAATTCAAGCCACTGCTTCCGGCTGTCCCCGCGAGATAGTATCGGAACTTGGAGTGCTGATCAACATTTCTTACAATCTGATCCGGTCCCGGTCTCCGGAAGCGGCAGAGGCGTTTCGTCATGGTTTGATTTTATCGTTGCTGCCAGGCAGCCCCGTCTGGGATAAAGAGGCTGTGCCGGATCCGAGTGACGGGATCAAGATGGTCCGAATAGGTGATGACTAAAAGGAGGAGTTGCATGGATAGATCTAGATATACCGGCCGGGAGCGGCGGCAGAAGGCATTGCTCCGGCTGAGCGTGGTGCTGTGGGTGTTGGCTTGTTGCATTGTTCTGTGCAACAAGGCAGTAGGTGCCGCCTTATGAAAGGGGCTCAGCCGCCCTGCCTGAACTGCCGGCGGCGCCGGGTGGGGTGCCATGATCCAAACGTGTGCCAGGCCTGGGCGGAATACGCCGCCCAGGCCAAGGCTGCTCAGGAGGAGACGGAGCACCGCCGGAATGTCTTGGGCTTGCTTCACGCCTACCGTGTGGAGCTGCACCACCGGATAGAGATGAGAAGGCGGAATGGGCACTAAGCCTATGACAAGGGAAGAAGCCGTTGGAAGATGGTTTGCGTGGCTCCGTCAGCCAGCAGAGGAGGATTGACCATGATAATAGACATTTGCCCTGTCTGCCATTGCTGTGATTGTCCGTACTATGATGTATGCGAAAATAGAAGGAAAAGGACGGATGACTGACATGAAAAGACTGACTACCGACGATACTGAGTCCATTCTTTTAGGGCTCAATTTGTTTTTTGTGAAGGACAACGAAGTATGGATCCGAGGCGGGGGACCCGATCCGGACTATCAGGACTGCACTCTGACGGACTGGATCAACCGGGCGGCAGCCGCCCAGGGAATTGAACTGGATGCGGATGATGCGGAGGCCCTTGGGGATGTCATGTATGACTGCCTGCAATACGGAGTTGACGCTACGGAGGGCATCTTGGCTTTGCTCCATGCAGCGGCTGTCCAGGCGGCGGAGATGCGTGGCCGTTTGGCTTCTATCGAGGACATTCTCGGCGACGACTACAGCTTGGACCGGCTGCGAGAGCTGACGGAGGCGGTTCGGGATGGGAGGTATGTGGTGCAGCCGAAGCTAAAAGTCTGGACAGATGAGGAAATTGCGGAAATAACTGGATACAAATGTCAGATTTGTAAGAATTTAAAGCAGTGCTGCACTCCACATTTGAAGCGGCTTTGCGGTGAAGCGTATGACCATTTTGAGCCGAAAGCCGCCGAGGCCTCGCTGAAAGGAGAGTATGATGCCGTACATTGACCAGGAAAGAGTTGTGCGGGAGCTAACGGAAGCATGCGATGAGATGGACGTGCGCTTCTTAAAGGGGCGGACTGTCAAAGAAACCATAAACACAGTTAAGAATCACATCAACGCCATGCCGGCCGCCGACGTAGTTCCGGTGGTAAAGGGACACTGGATGCAAACTCCACACTGTTTTATGGGTAAGCGATGCTACGAATGCTCGAAGTGCTATTCAGATCAATTCTGGAACAAATACCGCATCACAGAAAAATATCCGCGATGTCCAAACTGCGGAGCAAATATGGATGGAGGCGCTATGTGAAGTATCATAAACACTACTGCCGGGCGGTGATCGCCACGGCACCCTGCGGGGAGCAGGTAGAGTATCCATCTATATCCGCCGCAGCAGAGCAGACTGGTGGGCAGCAATCCAGAATTTCTGCTGCCTGCAGGACGGGAATTCCATATAAGGGGATCTCCTGGAGGTATGCCGATGAGGAGGGATCCTCCTGATAAACCTGCTATCACCCAACGATCTTGAGCAACTGCGCAGAGCTATGACGTCCGGGCGGGAGATCTCCGTTACCCGGACGCTGCGAGATCAGACCATGACAGCCAGCACCTCCAAGGCTGCCCCTGCGTGGAGCTGCGATATGCTGATCCGGCTGGAGCAGAACAACGGAAGGGTGTACTCCAGCCAGTACTTTGTAAGCGTTGAGGAGATGATGCGCTACATATGAACGATCCGATTTGGACATGCGTCCGCCAAAGGGCGGGTCCTCTGGTCAAGGAGTGCCGGGCCATCCGGCCGCGGCTGAGCCCTAACGACACGCCCTATGAACGGACGGAAAAGAACAAAATTCTGCGGCCGCCTCGTGACAGCAGCGTGTGCCGGAGCCGAGTAGATCGGCTGGAGATCCGCCTGGCCCTGTTTGGCTTCAAGGGCAGTGTCTACACCCTGACCTTCCGGGACGACACGCTTCCGCAGAAATTTCAGGAGGTGCGCCGCCGGTGGCGGTCATTCCTGCGGAAGTTGTACCTCTGGAACCCGGGGTGGAGCCGGGACTATGTCTATCTGATCGAGGGAAAGCATGGAGACCACCGGTACCACATCCATGTGGTGCTGCGGGACCAGGACTTTGCCCCGGCGGAGATTCGCCAGCTCTGGAAGTTCGGTGAGGTGGATGACGAGCCGCTGCTGATCGGCCCTTTTGATACATACCGGCGGACGGCCAAGTACTTCAACAAAGAGGCCACCGACGGCATCACGATCCCGATCTCCGCAAGGACGTGGGTGGCCAGCCGCAGTCTCAACGCCAAAGTCCCGCCCACGGAGTTCTTCCGCAGTGACAGCGGGAAGATTCAGGTCCCGCACAATATCCGGATCTCCGGCTGCAACACCGTGGTGAATGAATTCGGGCGGTACCACTACACCTGGTGGATCGAAGAGCCAAGGCGGTAAAACAGTACTTTATATTTAGAATAGGTTTTTTATTACTTGAAATATAGTTGAATAACTTGCAAAAAACGAAAAGAGGGGGCGCAAGCTATTGCAGACCGCAAGCGAACATGCTAAAATAGTCGTAAAGGACGGATGGGTCATGTGCCCAGTCTGTGGCAAGGGAAAGATTCTCAAGATCAACCCGGACACCACCGTCCACAATCTGCCGAGGCCGTGCAAACGGTGCGGACAGATCAGCATCGTGAATATCGAAGCGCCTGAGCCAGCGTCCACAGAGACCAGCGCCTGAGCCATTTGACAGCCCGTTGAGGGTGTCGAAGGCTTGGGCGCTTTTTGTTTTGCCCGGAGGTGATAGCCCGATGGCACAAAAGCCGCTCCGGCCTTGCCGGCATCCCGGATGCACCGCCCTGGTCTCCGGCGGATACTGCGAGGCCCATAAGCCCAAGGACAGAGACCGGCGCAGCGCCGAGGCCAAGTCCTGGCACTGGATGTACCTGACGCCGGAATGGACCGATGATCTGCGGCCCACGCAATTGCTCCGGGAGCCCTTCTGCCGGGAATGCGCCAAGGATGGCAGGCGGACCAGGGCGACCGAGGTGGATCATGTCCAGCCGCACCGCGGGGACTGGACCGTGTTCACAGACCGCAGCAACCTGCAAAGCCTTTGCCATTCCTGCCACAGCCGCAAGACGCTCGCGGAAATGCGCGAAAAAAGCGCGGCATTGCGAAGCCGCTACCGGCGCTGACGTGGCGGACGCTTGGGCGTGCATGCGCATCAGGCACGCGCCCGCATGGATTCCCTGCACCCCTCCCCCCCCGGGGCAAGAAAGTTTTGGCCGGGACGAGCAAGACCGCAGGCGGTCCTTCGCACGAGAAATTTTCCCCACGGGGAGGTGCGCCAAGCCGGCCAGGATGCCGACAGGGGAAGCAGCCATGCGGAAAGCTGCGGAAACAGTGAAAGGAGCGAAATGAGTACACAACTGGAGCGAACGATTCGGCTGTTCCATGGGGATTGTCTTGTGGGGCTGTCCCGGGTGGAGACGGGTTCCGTAGATCTGGTGCTGTGCGATCTGCCCTATGGTACCACCAACTGCGCCTGGGATTCGGTGATTCCTTTTGAGCCGCTGTGGGAGCAGTACCGCCGGATCGTAAAGCCTGCAGGCGCCCTGGTCCTGTTTGCGGCGCAGCCATTTACCACGGCACTCATCAACAGCGCCAGGAAGCTCTTTCGTTATGACCTGGTTTGGGAGAAGCCGTCACCTGTGGGATTTGCCAACAGCCACCGACAGCCGCTCCGATCCCACGAACAGATTTTGGTTTTCTATAAACGGCAGCCCACCTATAACCCCCAGGGCCTGGTAAAGCTGGAAAAGCCCATCGTCCGGCGGGGCGGACGAAGTGGATCTGTTTACCGGTCCATGTCGGGAGAGAGCGTGCAGCAGTACACCAATTACCCCCGTTCCGTTCTCCATTATCCGAACCGGGCGGAGCGGCGGTACCACCCCACGCAAAAGCCGGTGGTTCTGCTGGAATATTTGATCCGTACTTATACCAACCCCGGGGAGCTTGTGGTGGACAACTGTATGGGCAGCGGAAGCACGGCGGTGGCGTGCCTCAATACCGGCCGCCGGTGTATGGGCTTTGAAAAAGACACCGCTATCTATGAGACTGCATGCCGACGGGTACAGGAGCGGCTTGCTGAGCTCACTATTCCATAGATGTGTCAGATTCGGACACAGTCCTTGAGGGAGGGAGGTATACCGCATGATCCGAGTGGAGTGCGGATTGAAAGCCGCCCGGCTATATTGCAAGGTCCATCCCAGCCGGTGCTGTGCTGCATGCGCTGCCTGTGGAAACTGTGAGCGGGCTTGCCTGAATACGCCGGAGCGGTGCGGCTATGCAAGACCTTTGGACACCGCAACATATGCGCCGCCCGGGCGGCTGAAAGGAGGTGGGGCCAATGGCCGGAAAGCGACAGCCCACAGAAATTGTTGAGGCCAACGGCCGTAAGCATCTGACCGAGGCGGAAAAGGATGCGCGGCGGGACCGGGAGGTCCATGTGCCGCCTCCTGACGAAGCAATACCGCCCAAGTGGCTGCCCAAGCGGCTCCATACGGAGTATCGAGAGATTGGTGAGATCCTGCGGGCCTCTGGGCTGTATGCGGAGCTGGACCGGGACGTGCTGGGGCAGTATTTCCTCTCCCGGGAGCGATGGCTCAGGGCAGACAAGAAGGCCGCGGCCGCCATCCGGGCCGGGGACGAAAAGCTGGCCAGGGAGTGGACCGGCGTCCAGGGCACCTACTTCAAGCAGGCCCGGACTTGCGCCGAGGCCATGGGCCTGTCCGTCACCTCCCGGTGCCGGATCGTGGTGCCCGCAGCCGTGCAGAACGCTGCCAAGGCGCCTGTCTCGGCTGGAGAGGATGAGTTCACCCAGCGTCTCCGGCAGCGGCAGGCGGCGGCACTGGAGGGGGCCAGGTAAATGCCGGTACGCTCCAGCGAGTATTACGACGAGTCGGCCGGATCCTTTGTCTGTGAGTTTATCTCCCGGCTGCCCACCACGGACACCGGCCGCCCCTTTGAGTTGTATGACTGGCAGAGATCCTCCATCATGGAGTTCTACGGTCGGCAGGTGGCCGACGAGGACACCGGGGAGTACCTGCGGAAGTACTGGTACCTCTATCTGGAGATCCCCAAGAAGAACGGCAAAAGCGAACTGGCGGCGGCCCTGGGCATCTACCACCTGTTCGCCGACGGCGAGCTGAACGCGGAGGTCTATATCTGCGCGGCGGATAAGGAGAATGCTGGCATCGTGTTCAGCGCCGCTGTCTTCATGCTGACCACCGCCCCGTGGACGGCCAAGATGATCGCCCGGGGCGAGCTGAATATCGTGGAGTCCCGGAAGCGGGTGGAATACCGCCAGCGGGTCAGGACCGGGAACGGCGGGTACAAGTGGATCACCATTGGGGTGATGGCGGTGGTCTCCGCGGAGGCTTACAGCAAGCACGGCTACAAGCCAAGCTGTGTGATCTTCGACGAGCTCCACGCCCAGCCCAACCGTGAACTGTGGGAGGTCATGACCTTCGGCGCCGGCTCCGGCCGGAAGCAGCCGGTGTGGATCGTGCTGACCACCGCCGGCGACGACCCGGACCGGGGCTCCATCGGCTGGGAGATCCACGAGAAGGCTGTGGGCGTCCGGGACGCCCGGAAGCTGCGCAAGATCCTGGACGAGGGCGGAGACCCCCGTCAGGTCCTCTCCCTGCGGCATGTGTCCGACGAGGACATGACCCAAGCCCAGGAGGACCTTCTGGCCCAGGACCTTCCCAACTGGCTTCCGATCCTGTACGGCCTGACGGCTATGTTCGGCGACGACCCGGACGACCTGAAGGATATCGACATCTGGGACGAAAAGCTCTGGTATCTTTGCAATCCGTCCCTGGGCAAGCACCTGAAGCTCCGGACGCTGCGGCTGGAGGCTCTGGAGGCCCGGCGCAGCGAGGCGGGAGAGAAGCTCTTCCGATGGCTGCGGTTAAATCAGTGGATCTCCGTGAAGGCCGTCAGTTGGATCTCCCTGAACCATTACGACAAAACACAGTATGGCCCCAGCAAGAAGGCGGAGCGGGAGGCCTGGGTGAAGGAGCACCTCTACGGTAAGCTCTGTTACGGCGGCGTGGACCTCTCCACCAGCAAGGACCTGACGGCCTTCGTACTGCTGTTCCCGCCCCAGCCGGGGCTGGAGACGGCGGTGCTGCTGCCCTTCATCTGGCGGCCCGGCGGCACGGTGGAAGAGGCGGAGCGCCGGGACCATGTGCCGTACCGGGACTGGGAGCGGGCCGGGTTCCTCACCCTGTGCGAGGGGGACATTATCAACTATGGCGACGTGGAGGCCACCATCCGGTGGGCTGCAGGGGTCTTTAATCTCCAGACGGTGGGGTTTGACCCCTATCTGAGCCGGACTATCACCCAGCGGCTGGAGCCCATTGTGCCCGTCATCGAGATCCCCCAGGATCTCAAGAACATGTCGCCGGCCATGAAGGAGATGGACGATATGATGACCCGGCACCAATTGCTCCACGTTCACAACACCTGCTTCCGCTGGACGTTCGGAAATGTCCGCTGCTATGTGGATGGAAACGGCAACTGCAAGCCGTTGAAGAATAAGTCCCGGGGCCGCATCGACCCCACCGTGGCTTCCATCATCGTGATGGCGGTGTGGATGATCAAGCGAAACCAGAAGCCGGATCTGGCGGCGGCCATGAAAACAAGAAACTATCACCTGTAAGGCCTACCGGTCGAAGGAGGACTATGAAACGAGTTGCAACCAGTTTGGTAACACACCTGTCCACATTGGTGCTGCTGGCGGGAGCCGCCGCAGTGACCGTGGGAGCCGGGATGATCTTTCTGCCGGCGGGGTTTATCACCGGCGGTGGTCTGGCAATTGCCGGCGCGATACTGTCCATGTGGGGAGAGGATGAAGGGAAATGAGCCTGAAAAGAGGTCTTGTCCGGGCGGGCCGCACACTGGACAGCCCCCGGAAGAGCCTGGGGAATGGCGTCATGCATACGCTCACCCTGGAGAGCCCCGCCGGGTGGCTGACCGGCGAAGAGAGCGTGGGCATGAGCCGCGACCGGGCCATGAAGATCTCCACGGTGAACCGCTGCGTGGAGGTGCTGTCCAATTCCATGGCAGTGCTGCCGGTTTACATCATGAACGAGCGGACCAAGGAACGCCTGCCGGATCACCGGCTGGGGCGGGTCTTGTGGGAGCGGGCCAATGAGGCCATGACAGCGTTCGACTACCAGCGGCTGATGCTCTGCAATGAGCTGCTGCGGGGAAACGCTTATGCGTGGATCTATCGGGATCCCAGGACCGGGTGGCCCCGGGAGTTGATCCCGCTGCCTCCGGACAATATGACCATCCATGTGGATACGGAAGGACATGTCTGGTATTTCTTCACCCACCCCACCACCGGGGCGGTCACCATGCTCCGGCCGGAGGAGGTCCTGCACTACAAGGCTTACAGCGAGGACGGCATTGAGGGGATCAGCGTCCTTCGGCGGGCATCGCTGACGCTGTCCACCGCCAGAGCCGCCCAGCAGTATGAAAACAGCACTTGGATGAGCGGCGGACAGCCCAGCGGCATCCTTACCACGGATGCTGACCTGGGAGATTCCATCGAGGTCGAACAGGCGGACGGCACCAAGGTGAAGGTGGACCCCAAGGATCAGCTTCGAAAATCCTGGGAGGCCGTCCACCGTGGGCCGGGAAATGCTTTTCGGATTGCCGTGCTGGATCTGGGCTTGAAGTATCAGCCGATCTCCATGACGAATTCCGATGCCCAGTTTGTGGAGAGTAATGAGATCCGGGTGGCGGATATCTGCCGGTTCTTCGGGGTCCCTCTGCACCTGGCTTACGCGGGAAAGCAGTCCTACCAATCCAATGAACAAAACGGCATCGAATTTGTCAACTATACGCTTCTGGCCTATGAGACCCAGTGGGGGCAGGAAGACACCTACAAGCTGCTGCTCCCCAGCGAGCGGGCCGGGCAGCTTCGCATCAAACGAAACCTGAAGGTATTCCTGAAGGGCGACACGGCCGCACAGTCGGCCTGGTACCGGACGATGCGGGAAATCAGCGCCCTCAATGCGGATGAGATCCGGGGCCTGGAAGATATGGGGACAATCCCCGGCGGTCAGGAGTACTACGCCAGTTGGAACTACGGACCCTTAAGTAACTGGGCGCTGCTGAGTGTGATCCGGGCCCTTGGGAACGCCGCCGGAGCGGAGCTTCCAAACGAAGGAGACGTGAAAAATGAGTAAGATCTTGAAAGCGACCGGCCTGGAAAAGCAGGTGATCACGGACGGGGACATGGCTCTTATCAACGCCCAGGCCAAGACGCCGCTGGAGCCGGATCAAATCTATACGTTTGCAGTCCGGCTGTGCGACAACCAGGTGGACCGTGATTTTGAGCGGTTTCCCAGAAAGTCCCTAGAGCGCCTGGCAAAGCTGTTTGTGGGGAAATCCGGTATCTTTGACCACATCTGGTCCGCCGTGGGGCAGACTGCAAGGCTCTATAAGACGGAGGTGGTGGATGAACCCGGGCAGAAAACCAAAGCGGGAGACACGCTTTCCTGGTTAAAAGGATATGCCTACATGGTGCGCACCGAAAGCAACCAGGATCTGATTGCCGAGATTGAGGGCGGCATCAAGCGTGAGGTCAGCGTAGGCTGTTCGGTTGCCCGAATGGTCTGCTCCATCTGCGGTGAAGAAGGCGGGCGCTGCGGTCACCGCAAAGGGGAGGCCTATGACGGCAAGCTGTGCTTCTTCAGTCTGGATGAACCGCTGGACGCTTATGAGTGGTCCTTTGTAGCTGTCCCGGCCCAACCGGCGGCCGGTGTGGTGAAAAACAAGCGCTACGGCGGTCCTGAAGAACCGCAGGAGCCCCCGGTGGACTCCGGGGAGGAGGATAATACCCTCCGCATGGCACAGGCCATGCAGGAGCAGGAAGAATTACGATATGGAGGTATTGCACGATGACGTATCAGGAACTGCTGGAGCTGAAGAACAAGCGGGCGCTGAAGGTAAAGGAGGGCCAGGACCTCATCACTCAGAAGAACTTCGATGCCCACAAAGCGCTGCTGAGCGAGGTGGCCAAGATGAATGCGGAGATCGAGGCCGCAGAGGCCCAGATGGCGGAGGAGGGGCGCTTCGACGACAAGGACGAGAAGCTCAAGGGCCTCCACCTGAACCACCAGAAGCAGCAGGAGGAACTGACCAAGATCAAAGCTGTGGATGCCATCCGCAGCACCAACGAGTATGCCAATGCGTTCTCCAAGGCCCTGCGTTCCGGCGTGACGGTAAAGCGGGCCCGGGGCGTGGAGGCGTTCGCCCCTCTGATGAAGGCGCTGCAGGAAACCGGCGGCTCCCCTGAAGGGTCTGACGGCGGCTTCCTGGTGCCCCAGGACTTTGACAACATGATCCACCAGATGGAGAAGGAATATCTGGATCTGAGTCAGTTCTTCACCGTGGAGCAGGTGACCACGCTCAGCGGCTGGCGTGCAGTGGAGAACGGTACCCGCAAGAAGCTGCCCAAGATCGCCGAGATGGCCACCATCGGGAAGGACGATCAGCCCAAGTTCACAAAGGTCACCTATACCGTGGACAAGTATGGCGACCGGCTTCCGGTGTCTTCTGAACTGCTGGAGGATAACACCGCCGGCCTGCTCCAGTACCTGGCGGGCTGGTTCGGCCCCAAGTACATCCTCACCAAGAATTCCCTGCTGATTGCCCTGCTCACCGGTCTGGAGACGGAGGTGGCTCTGACTGCCGGCAGCGAGGCCAAGGAGCTGCGCCAGGCCATCATCAAGAATCTCAATACCGCGCACAGCAAGGCAGCCATCCTGCTGACGAACCAGAACGGTTATGCCGAAATGGATGGATGGCAGGACAGCAACGGCAGATCTCTGCTGGTGCCTAATCCCGCAGACCCTGAAATCTACCGGCTGGGTGGCCGCCAGGTGGTCTACGCCGATAACGACCTGATCCCCGACGAGACCTCCAAGTACCCCATTTACGTGGGTAACTTCAAGGCCCTGGGCACGCTGTTTGTACGCAAGGGCATTGAGATGGCGGCTACCGATATCGGCGGCGACGCCTGGGCTACCGACAGCTACGAGATCCGGGGCCTGTGCCGCATGGATGCCCAGCAGGTGGATGCGAACGCGGCGTTTAAGGCTACGATCACGTCTGCTGCGGGCTGAGCAGGAGGTGCCGTATGAGCAAGAACGAAGAAAAGACCATCGCTGAGCAGACGGCGCCGGTGGAGACTCCTGATTCCGTGGAAAAGCAGGCCGCACAGGCTGGAAGTGAGCTTGCGGCGCAGCAGGACGAGCCTACGGAGCCCCCGCAGGATCCTGCTCCTGAGATCCCCCAGCGTCCCCAAATCGTGGTTACGGCTCCCCAGGGCCTGAACCTGCGGGAAGGGCCCCACGTCAGCTATGCCGTCAAGGCGGTGCTGCCTGACGGCACTCCTGTGGAGATCCTATATCTTCCTGAAGATGTAGAGGTGCCGAGCTGGGCTCTGGTGAAAACGTGCGCCGGCATCGGCTGGGTGAATACCAACTTCCTGACGGAAGTGGATCCCTGATATGGCGGAGTGGAACGATGCGGTGAAGAGCCGCCTGATGGCCTACTGCCGCATCGATGCCCTGGAGGAGGGGGAGGCGCTCCTCCTCCAGGGACTCTACGAGGCGGCGGTGAGCTACATGGAGCAGGCGGGGATCTCGGAGCCCAAGGAGGGGACGACCCGCTGGGCTCAGTATGACCTGTGCGTCAACGCCCTGGTGCTGGACCTTTGGGAGCACCGGGACATGAAGGAGCCTGCCAGCCAAGTGAGCGAAAACGTGGTACTTCGCCGGATGCTGACCCAGTTGAAGCTCAGCGAGCCGGCAGTGTCCGATTCGGACACATGACAAAAATCCGCCCCGGCACAGAGCCGGGGCGGAGAGATGGGGAACGGCGGTTATTGGACATTCAGCTCCCGTTTGAGGGCGTTTTGCAGGATGCGGGAGAAGTTCAGCCCCTGTTCCTCGGCCAGGTGATTGAGCCAGCCGGGAATGGTGAGGGTCTTCTTGACGGCCTGGTTTTCGTGCCGCTTGCGGTAGTCCAGTTCGTCAAACTCCACCATGGCCACAAAATCCCCCTCCTCCAAAGGGATCGCGCTGGGGAGAGAGGGCGCGGGGACCGGCTTGGCGGCGGAGAAGTAGTCTTCCAACACCAGGCCCATGGCGTCCTGGGTCATGGCCACCGCCTCGCTCATGGTGTCGCCCTGGGAAAAGCAGCCGTCCAGATCAGGGACGAAGGTGGAAAAGCCAACTTCCTCCGGGTGAAAGATAACGGGGTAAAAAACCTTTTCCATAAGATAGCCTCCTTTTGAGGGGCGGGGCTTATTTCAGCCCCGCCTGTTTGAGAATCGCCTGTTCCAGTCCTTTTTTCAGTTCCTTGGCGTGGACCGGAACAATGGTTTGCTTGCCCGTGGTCCTGTTTCGGTATTTGTGATGCGATCCGTTGGAGTCCACCAGCTCGAACCCGTTTGCTTCCAGGAGCTTGATCATCTCCTTGGGTTTCATCGGCATGGGATCACGTCCTTTCCATGGTCTTATTATAGCACGTATTTACACGTATGTCAAGAAAAACACGTAAAAACACGTATAAATTTTAAAGAAAATGGAGGTGCGACGCATGATCGACGCCGGGGATCTCAGCGAGCGGCTGGAACTGCTGGAGCTGCGGGAAACGGAGATAGGTACATGGGAATGGGTGAGTACCGGGCGGCTGTGGGCCCAGGTGGAGGCGGACGGGGGGAATAATCTGTTTTCGTCCAAGAACCTATTTTCCTCCGTGGGCATCGGGGCCCGGAATGCCAAGCTGGTGCTGCGCACCCGCCCCCTCACTCTGCACCAGGCCCTGCGCTGGAAGGGGCAGCATCTGTTTTTGACCGGCATCACCAAGCTGGACCGGATGCACCTGAGCGTTCAGGCGGCACTGGTGGAGCCTGTGGGCTGCCTTGCCACCCGGACAGAGGACACCGTGGGAGAGGCCGGACGGCCCACCCCGGCGGAGACCATGCGCTTGACCTTCCCCGGCGTGCTCACTGAGAAGTATGCCCGCTATGAGCGGGAGGAGACCCACGCCGAAGGCGAGACCGGCTATGTGCTGGTGACGCCCAAGGCGATCGCACTGAAGGCCGGGGATCTGGTGACGGTCCAGGAGGGACCCGGCAAAGACGTGTATCATGTGACCGTCTGCCATGTGCTGGACCCGTATAAGAACGAGTATGAGATCGCCTGTCGGGGGGATGTGTAATGGCACAAACCGTAGAAGTATACGGGATCGACTATCTCATAGAGAGCCTGAATCAGTTGGTAAAGCAGTTTCCCATGGAAAAGCGCAGCGTCCTGGAGCATCTCGGACAGGAACTTTTGGCGAATGTGCGAAGCGAGATCGGCGGTAGCGGCAAGGTGGCGGGCTGGCAGGCTCCCCACATGGGCAGCGGCGGCGGGTATGTGGCCGTGCGGCCCAGGGCCAAGACATACCAGACCACCAAAGGCGGGAAGCGCTACGCCGTGGGATACATCACCAACGCCATCGAAGGCGGGCACCGGACCGGCGGGCAGCGCCCCGGGCCCAAGGCCCAGGGATACAAGTACCGGCCCAGGTTCAACAAGGCGGCGGTACCGGGCCGGTGGTTCTATGACGCAGTGCGGCAGCAGATCAGGGACATGTCCAAAGAGGATGTGGACAAGCTGCTTTGTACCATTGTGGACGGATTGGAGGGACGGCTGTGACGTATCAGGATCTGACCGAGGCCATCGCCTCCAAGATCGCCGCGCTGTGGCCCAAGCGGATGCTGTACCGGGATTTCTGCCCGGTGGACTTCAAGCGGCCCTCCAGCTTCCTGTATGTGGTGGACGCCTCCTACAAAGACGCCAATCGGTACCTGGTGAACTGGAACTATGAAGCGGAGCTGACGCTGCACGCCGCCACGGACGATTACGCCGTGGAGAGCACGGAGGCCCTGCGGCAGGATCAACTGGCGGTTTTGAACGCCTTTGCCGCACCTGATCTCCGGATCGGCGACCGGTCCATCCTGATCAGTGTGGCGGCAGAGGCTCCGGGACCGGGAGAGGCCTATGTGACGTTTACGGCGGCCTGGACGGATACCCGGCCCGGCTTTGTGGATGAGGACACGGCGCCGGAGAGCGTCAGCGGCGTGCCGCTGATGGAGGACTTTTCGTTGAAGGTGGGGACGGACGCCCCCAAGGACAAGACAGTGACAGAAAAGGAGTGATTTGATGTCGACGAACATCGGACTGCCCAGCCTGACCATCGCCTTCCAGAAGGCGGCCCAGGCCACGGCCAACCGCAGCAAGAAGGGGTTTGTGGGGCTGTTTGTACGGGACACCCAGGAGCAGGGGGTCCACCAGTTGACCAGCGCTGCCCTGATCCCCACCAAGCTGGGGGTGGATAATCAGAATTACATCAAGCGGGCCTTTGCCGGCACCGACCGGGGCGTGCCCAGCAAGGTGGTGGCGGTGGTCATTGCCCCGGACACGGAGGACACCACCGCCCTGGAGGATGGGCTGAAGCTCATCGAGAATCAGACCCTGGACTACATCGCCCCGCCTCCAGACGTGACGGAGGATGAGAAAGCGGTGCTGGAGACCTGGGTCAAGGGGCGCAGGGAGAAGTACTTCACCGAAAAGCTGGTGGAGCCCAACCCGGCCACGCCGCCGGACCACATGGGCATCATCTCCTTTACGGAGACGGATGACGCCCTGGCCGAAGGAACGACCACCTACGCCGCGGCGGAGTACGCCAGCCGGATCGCAGGCGTACTGGCTGGAACACCCCAGTCCATGTCCGCCACCAATGCGGCTCTGGAGGAGCTGACGGCGGTGACACCCAGAAGCGAGGCGGAACAGATCGCGGCCATCAATGCCGGAAACCTGATCCTGATCCACGACGGGCAGGTGGCCAAAATCGCCCGGGCGGTCAACAGCCTCACCACCATCCCCACAAACGGCAGCGCCGACTGGTGCAAGATCAAGATCGTGGAGGGGATGGATCTCATCACCTATTACCTGCGCACCACCGTCCAGAACCAGTATCTGGGCCGGTATCCCAACACCTATGACAACAAGTGCCTGCTGATCGCGGCTATCCTGGAGTACCTGCAGTATCTGGAGGGCGCCGGCGTGCTGAACCCCGGGGAGAGCTGGTGCGAGATCGATCTGGACGCCCAGACCAACTGGCTCAAGGCCCAGGGTGTGGAAGTGGCGGATCTGACGGAGCAGGAGATCCGCGAGTACCAGACGGGCTCCTGGGTGTTTATCCGCTGTGGCGGCCGCCTGGTGGATGCTATGGAGGACTTCCAGGTGACCTTCAACACGCTGGTTACGGTGGCCGATCTGGCCGCCTGATAAGGAGGGAGACAAATGGCACAGAGAATTGAGACCGCCAAGCGGACCATCAACGGCACCTGGGGCGAGGTCTGGGTGGACGGCGAGAAGATCGCCGAATGCACTGCCTGTCAGCTCAAGATCGCCAACAACAAGCAGACCGTGAACCTGTGCGGGCAGTATATGGAGGACAGCAAGGGCACCTCCGGCTCCGGTACCGGCAGCCTGACGCTGTACCATGTGGACAGCGGCTTTGCCCGGAAGCAGTCGGGCATCCAGAACGGTGTGGACCGGCGGTTCACCGTTGTTTCCAAGCTGGCTGACCCGGACAGCTACGGCGCGGAGCGGGTGGCCGCCTACAACGTCAGCTTTGACGACCTGACCCTGGCAGACTGGAAGGCGGCCACGGTGGGCACCGTGACCAAGCCCTTCACCTTCACCCGCTATGAGCTGCTGGACCAGATCCAGGCGGAGTAAGGAGGCACCATGGCAAAGAAAGAACCGTCCATCATCAACAGCCTGATGGATCTGCCGGAGTTTGAGCCGGAGAAAACCGTGTTGCGGCTGAACCGGCTGGGGATCGAGCTGGAGCTGCAGGAACTGCCCTACGACAAGCTGGTGAAGCTGAGCCGGGAAGCGGACGCCGACATTCATCTGATCCTGGCCTGTGTGACCAACCATCCGGAGATGAAGCGGAGCGAGTGGTACCACGACAAAAAGGGGTGTGCCACGCCGGCCGATGCGCTGAAGAAGATCCTGCGAAAAGGCGAGGTCAAGAAGATCTGCGCGGCCATTGACATGCTCCACGGCTACGGACCTGGCAGCGTGACCGTCGTCTCGGAGGAGGAGCTGTCTGACCGGGTCACAGCGGCAGCGGTAAAGGAGCTGGAAAAAAACTGAAACAGCGCGCGGATCTGGTGATCGCCCAAAGGCTCTTGGTTGAGCACGGGGTTCTCCCGGGGGACTACCTGAACCGTCCCCCGGGAGAGCGGGCGCTGACCCGCGCGCTGCTCATTGACTTTCAGCGGAGAAAGGAGGGAGAGATTTTATGAGCCGGAGCACCGACGCCAGTATCGCTTTCTCCGTCACTGACAATCTCTCCGCTTCCGTGGTCAAGATGAAGAACGCCCTGGGCGGCTTCCGGGACGATGCGGAGGGACTACAGAAGCAACTGGACGCCCTGCAAAATACCAGAATGCAGCTCAAGAATATCGACCTGAAAAACGCCAAAAATCAGGTGGAGCAAATGCGCCGGGCACTGGAGGAGCTGGGTGATACGGCCACCGAGGCTGACCGGGAGGCCGCCAGGGCGGATTTCGACCAGGCAGTACAGAATTACAACAACCTGGAAAACCAGTTGAAGCTGGTGAGCCGGCAGGCAAAGGAGACCGAGAGAAATCTGCTGGATGCCACAGATGCCATCAGCAGGACCGACAACCGGGCGGCCTCCGTGTCCGGAGGCGGCGTTCTCTCCGCCCTGGGCAAGGCGGGACTGCTGAACATGGCAGGGGACGTGGCCCTGGACGTAGGGAATTTGCTAATCGGATCCTCCCTGGGCGCAGAAGCCGGCTCGGTGGTATCCTCCGGCGTGTCCGGGGCATTGTCCGGGGCAGCCATGGGGTCGCTGGGCGGTCCAGTGGCAGCCGCCATCGGGGCGGCCATCGGCGGCGGGCTGGGCCTGCTG
>URXS01000016.1 GCA_900551885.1 uncultured Oscillibacter sp. | reverse complement strand
TCCCGCCAGCGGCAGGAATACCGCCACGGCGTAGGCTCCGCCCAGGGTGGCCGCCAGGGCGTAGCGCCTGCGGCGCAAGGGCACCCCCGCCAGCCGCCCGGTGCAAAGCAGCAGCAGGTAGTCCATCAGGGCGTTGAGAACGAACACGCTGTCCACATAGACTGTCGTCACGGCGCCGCCCCCCTTCATCGTCACGGGCTCTATTATAGGACAGCGCCGCCGGGAAAAGCGGTCGCAAAAAGGAGGCGGGCCAGGCGAAAAAGTCTTTTCGCCCAGCTCGCCTCTCTGTGCCTCCCAATTTACGCTCTGTCCCGTCAGTAAAACCGCAGCAGTAGGAAGGGCCCGCCCCGGACCTCCACCGTGTAGGGCCGGTCCCGCTCCAGACTCTTCAGGCTGGCGGACTGTCCCGGTTCCACCGTGGTCTCCAGCACCACGGTTCCCTGCTCGTCCAGCAGCCGCAGCTCCGCCGTCGAATCGCTGTCGATATCGTTGGTCACCTGCCGGCGGTGGAAGAGGCTGTCGAATTCCACGGTCTCCTCCGCTTGACGCCACTGGTCCGCCTCCTCCACGTCCACCCGGCTGAGGACCGACTGGACCGGCGGATAGTTCTCCGCGAAATATTGCCAGCCGCAAAAGGCAGCAAAGCACACTGCCACCGTCAGTACCACGGCGATGACGGTTTTCAAAAGCTGCCTTTTCCGCAGGGCGTAGAAGGGCGACTCCGCCCGGACCGCCGGCTTGGGCTCCACCCGTACTGGCTCCCCCATGGCTTCCGCCGCCCGGGCGCAGTCCGGACAGGCTGCCAGATGGGCCTCCACCAGTTCCCGGCTCCGGGGGCTGCACAATCCGTCCAGGTAGGACGGCAGCAGGTCCCGAATCACTTCGCATTCCATGGTCATTCCTCCAATCGTTGTGCCAGCATGGTCCTGGCGCGGTAGTAGGTCACCCGGGCCCAGTTCTCCGTCCGGCCGAAGATCTCCCCGATCTCCCGGAAGCTCAGCTCCGACAGCGTCCGCAGGAGAAAGAGCTCCCGGTAGGGCTCCCGGAGGCTGTGGATGGCCTTGTGGATGGACACATAATCGTCCCGCCGCAGCAGGGAGATCTCCGGCAGGTCGTCTCCTGTCCCGGCGGGCTCCTCCCCCGCCTGGGACAGTTCCTCCAGCGACAGGGCCGGGTGGCGCCGCTGACGCTTCAGGTGGTCGTACCAGCAGTGCTTGGCGATCTGGCACAGCCAGACGGAGGTCTTGCAGGACCCGTCGTACCGGGAGAAGGACTTCACCGCCTGATAAAAGGTCTCCTGGGTCAGCTCCTCCGCCAGGGCCAGATCCCCGGTGAGGCACACCAAAAACCGCTTCACCTGGTCGGCGTACTGCTGATAGACCGCCTCCAAAGGCTCCATCTCCATCCCCCCTCTGTGGCCCGTTCTGCTGATAAATAGACGCCGGAAGCCATTTGTTACAGGATTCCCGAAAAAAATCCGCCGTGAACAAGGGTTCACAGCGGACTTCATGACCGTGCGCTTACGCCAGCGCCAGATAGGGCAGCACCATGGACGCCAGCAGGGCGATGACCATCACCACCACCAACACCAGGGCCACCGCCCTTGTTCCTCTGTTCATGTCCGATCCTCCTCTGTCAGAATCTTGCGGATGCTCTTCTCCGCCTTGCTGCGGGGCAGCATCAGCTCGTGGCCGCAGCCAAGGCACTTGAGTTTGATGTCCATGCCCACCCGCAGGATCTCCCACTGGGTGGAGCCGCAGGGATGAGGCTTCTTCAATTCCACTTTGTCATGTAGGTGCAGGTCCATTTTACGCCTCCTGTCAAGCGGACAGCCGTGTCCGCATATAGTAACATCGTTATCATACGCCGCCTCCGCGGCAGATAGGATGCGATCACTGATGCCGGAAAACAGACAATACCTGCCGGAGGGCCTGCGGCCCCAGGCACCCATCACCCTCACCGTTCTCCAGGAGGCCATGGCCGCCGGCACCATTCTGGAGGCCCCGGTGGAGCGGTGCGACACCCGTTACACCCTCCATCTCCCTCTTGGGAGCACAGAGGGCCTCATGCCCCGGCAGGAGGTCCTCTCCCCCTGGATCAGCGGGGCGGAGCGGGATATCGCCGTGCTCAGCCGGGTGGGAAAGCCCACCTGCTTTCAGGTAACGGACATTCACGCCGACGAAAAGGGTGCGCCGGTGGCGCTGCTCAGCCGGAGGGCAGTTCAGGAGCGGGCCCTGGCCGACTTTCTGGAGCACCTGGGACCCGGCAGTGTGGTCACCGCCGTGGTCACCCGGCTGGAGAGCTTCGGCGCCTTTCTGGACATCGGCTGCGGCATCGTGGCCATGCTGCCCATTGAGTACATCTCCGTCTCCCGGATCTCCCACCCCGGGGAGCGGTTCCAACCGGGCCAGAAGATCCTGGCGGCGGTGCGGTCCGTGGACAAAGAGCGCCGCCGGTTCACCATGACCCACCGGGAGCTGCTGGGCACCTGGATGGAAAACGCCAGCCGCTTCCGCCCCGGCGAGACGGTCCGGGGCATCGTCCGCAGTGTCAAGGACTATGGCAGCTTTGTGGAGCTGGCGCCCAACCTCTCTGGCCTGGCCGACGCCAAAGAGGGCCTTCGGCCCGGGGACGGCGTGTCGGTGTTCATCAAAAGTATCCGCCCGGAGCGGATGAAGATCAAGCTCCAGGTCATTGAGACCCTGCCGCCGCCATCGGCACCGGAGCCTCTGCGGTACCAGATCACCGACGGGGTGCTGGACCGGTGGGTCTACTCCCCGCCGGGGTACGAGAAAACGCCGGTGGAGACGGTGTTCACCCCTCCGGCCCCTTGATCTTCTCCCAGTAGGCCCTGGCGGCCTGCTCAGTCTTGTTGTCGCCGTAGTGGTAGTATTTCACGTCCTTCAAAGGGTCTGGCAGGTACTGCTGCCGCACCCAGTGGCCGGGGTAGCTGTGAGGATAGCGGTAGCCCTGCTCCCGCTCCATGCCGGTGGAATCGGCGTGGACATTTTGCAGCTCCCGGGGCACGTCCCCGGTGCGGCCCGCCTTCACGTCCGCCCAGGCGGCGGAGATCCCCTCCACCACGCTGTTGGACTTGGGGGCCGTAGCCAGCAGAATGGCCGCCTGGGCCAGGGGAAGCTGAGCCTCCGGCAACCCCAACTGCATGGCGGTGTCCACACAGGCCTTCACAATGGAGACCGCCTGGGGATAGGCCATGCCGATATCCTCGCTGGCGGAGCACAGCAGCCGCCGGCAAGGGGTCACCAGGTCCCCTGCCTCCAGGAACCGGGCCAGATAGTGCAGCGCCGCGTCCGGGTCGCTGCCCCGCAGGGACTTCATCAGGGCGGAAGCCAGGTCGTACATGGCGTCTCCCCCTTTGTCATAGCGCATGGCGCTGCACTGGGTGAGCTGTGAAGCGTTATTCCTTGTCAGTAAAAGCTGCCCGTCCCTGGGGACTGCCGCCTGACACAGCAGCTCCACGGCGTTGATGGCCTTGCGGACGTCACCGCCGCAGGCGGTAGCGATCTGCCGGGGCACCCCCTCCTCCCAGGTCAGGGGCAGAGGGCTGCGCCCCTTCTCAATATCCAATGCCCGGAGAACGGCGGTCTCCGTCTCCTCCGGCGGCACGGCCTTGAACTCGAACACCGTGCTGCGGGAGAGCAGGGCCCCGTAGACATAGAAATAGGGGTTCTCCGTGGTGGAGGCGATCAGGGTCAGCGACCCGTTCTCCATGAACTCCAGCAGACTCTGCTGCTGCTTTTTGTTGAAGTACTGGATCTCATCCAGGTACAGCAAAATCCCGCCGGGAGCCATCAGCGTCCCCACGTCGGCGATGATGTCCTTCACGTCCTGCAAGGAGGCGGTGGTGGCGTTGAGTCGGTACAGAGTCTTGTTGGTCCGCTGGGCGATGATGTTGGCGATGGTGGTCTTGCCGGTGCCGGAGGGTCCGTAGAAGACCATGTTGGCCTCCGCGCCGCTTTCGATCAGCCGCCGCAGCACCGCGCCGGGGGCCAGCAGATGCTTCTGACCCACCACTTCATCCAGTGTTTTCGGGCGGATCTCGTCCGCCAGGGGCCGCTGCATGGCGCCGCCTCCCTTCTCCGTGGAAATTTCAAGTGGATATTATAACACAGTGCGTTCGGGATTTCCACCGCTGGAGCCAAACTTTTCCGTCCTTTCCCGGGAAAGAGCGGTTCACTGTTGCAAATTCCTCTGGTTTTCCGTCGGATTTTGTGGTATTGTGTCCTGAGAGGTGACTGCCATGAAATCCAAAGCCGCCGTGACGCGGATTATCGAAACGCTGAAGGGGATCTATCCCGACGCCCTTTGTTCCCTGCAATACGAGAAGGACTACGAGCTGCTGTTCGCCGTGCGGCTGTCCGCCCAGTGTACCGACGAGCGGGTCAACAAGGTGACCCCGGCCCTGTACCAACGGTTCCCTACCCTGGAGAGCTTTGCCGAAGCCGACCCCAAAGAGGTGGGCGAGTACATCCACTCCTGCGGCTTTTACAACGGCAAGGCCCGGGACATCGTGGCCTGCGCCCGGGAGCTGATCAAAAAGCACGGCGGTAAGGTCCCCGGCACCATGGAGGAGCTGACGGCCCTGCCGGGCGTGGGCCGTAAGACCGCCAATCTGATCCTGGGGGACGTGTTCGGCCAGGAGGCCTACGTCTGCGACACCCACTGCATCCGCATCACCGGCCGGTTAGGCCTGACCAATGGGTCCAAGGACCCCCTCCAGGTGGAGCGGCAGCTCCGTCAGGTGATTCCGCCCAAGGAGTCCAGCAACTTCTGCCACCGGATGGTGCTGTTTGGCCGGGACACCTGTACCGCCCGCTCCCCCCGGTGTGAGGGCTGCCCTCTGGCCAGGGACTGCGACACGGCCAAGGCCGCCGCGAAGAAATAACCTCTTTACCCACCCCGCGCCGGACAAGCGCGGGGCGTTTTTTTGCCTCCGGGGGCACATTTCCCGCCTGCCCCTCATATACTGTGATGGAACCCAACAGCCGTAAGGCGTAAGGAGGCACTATGGACGAACAGACAACCAGAATGATGCGCCAGCTCAAGGCCAACCCGGCCATGCTGCAATCCCTGATGCAGTCCCGGGACGGCCAGGCCCTGCTGCAAATGCTCTCTGCCGGAGACCAGGGGGCCTCTCTCCAGAACGCGGCCCAATCCGCCGCCAAAGGCAATCCAGCGGAGCTGATGCGAATGATGAACCAAGTGATGAAAAGCCCCGCGGGAGCGGAACTGGTTCAGCGGATCAACCGCAGTATCAAGCAGAAGTAATATAACGGAAAGGGGGCGCGGGCGTGGCCGAATTTGACGACAAACTCAACGAGCTGCTGTCCAATCCGGACAGCATGGCCCAGATCATGCGGCTGGCCCAGTCCCTGTCTGGCAATTCGGAGGAGGGTGGCGGTGCCGGACAGCGGGAACCGCCACCCCAGTCCGCGCCGCAGCACCATCATCAGGAGCCGCCGCAAAACGGCGGCGGCGACCTGCTGTCCTCCCTGGCCGGCGGCGTGGACCCCAAGCTGTTGATGCGGCTTCTGCCACTGATCCAAGAGCTGGGCGGCCAGCAGGATTCCAATGCCCGGAATCTGCTGTACGCCCTGCGGCCCTACTTAAAGCCGGAGCGGCAGGAGAAGGTGGAGCGGGCGCTCCAACTGGCCCGGCTGTTCCATCTGGGGAAGAAATTCCTGGCCGGATGGGAGGGGTGAGGGATGTACAACCGCTACATGCGCAACGACGACGGAACCTATGTCCGGGTTCCGGAGGAGGAGCCGGGCCGCCGCCCGGTCCAGGGCCAGCCCCACCCCGGCGGCGGACAGGACCATCAGGACAGCCGGGAGCACGCCTCTAGCCAAGACCACGGCAGCCAGGGACACAGCTCCTCTGACGGACAGGGGCATCCCTCCGGCCAGGACCAGGACGGTCAAGGCCACACCCCCGGCGAACAGGGGCATCCCTCCGGCGGCTCAGGCCATTGGGAGCCACCGCCCAGGGGAGGCGGCCCCTGGTTTGACGATCCCCCACCGCCCTCCGGCGGGCGGAAAGACGGCCTGACAGGCTTTCTGCGGCACTTTCTGGACCAGTGGCACCTGGACAACGTGGACACCGGGGATTTGCTGCTGCTGGGGTTGCTGTTTTTCCTGTTCCGGGAGGACGCCGACGAGGAGCTGCTGGTGGCCCTGGGCCTGCTGCTGATCTTATAAACATAAAAATGGAGGCCATATGGCCTCCATTTTACATTTTCTCATTGCGTTTTACAGCTCCGGAGCCAGTACCGTGCCGTCCGGCAGAGTCAGGTCCGCCGCCGTGGGGACTGACAGGTCCACCGTCAGCGCTCCCATGCGGTAGACGGTCTCCCCATCCACCATTCGCTCGGCAGCCACCAGCAATCCCGTCTCCACGCTGACCCAGTACCGCAGGACGATGCCGCCGGCCAGCTCCCCCGTTTCCACATAAATGCAGTTCACCTCGGAGATCACCCGGTAGTCCGCCTGAGCGATGGCCTCCACCGGCAGCTCCAGTACATCCTCGTAGGTAGGGATGGTCTGCTCATTGTCGGCACTGATCCCGGCAGCCGGTGCGCTGAAGGCCTCCCGGTCACCATCGTACCAGATATAGGTGGTCTCCCCGTTGGTAATGGTATGACGGGCACGGCCGTCCGGCATGGTCCGGTCCGTCCGGGTCCATCGCCCATAGGCCAGGACATTGACCTCATAGGTGCCACTTCCACCGTCCCAGAACTGCTCGATGGTAATGCTGCGGCGATACTGCGCGGGCCGGTCCAGAGTGGCAATGGCGGTCTGGACTGTCTCCGGTGTGACCTCCACCAGAGCCAGAGAACCGCTTCCGGCTCCCTCTTCTTCTGTCTGGTCCCCAGTGTCCGAGGGATCCGGCAGGACCACGTGAGGCGGACGCCGCAGATTGTTGCCGAACATGACGGCGATCACCAGCGCCATCACCACAATGAAGCCGGCGGTAATGTGGTTCATCCTGCGCTTGTCCATGGGGTCCCTCCTCTCGGGCCGCCTCCTGGGGCGTTACTGAAAATCCGCAGGCCGCTGGCCCCGGCCGAAGTGCCAGAGGATGGCGTCAGCAATGCGGCGGCAGGCATGGCCGTCGCCGTAGGGGTTGACCGCGTGGGCCATACGGCCGTAGGCCTCCTGATCCCGAATCAACCGCTGGGCCATGGTGACGATGTCGTCCTGGACCACGCCGCACAGCTTCACGGTGCCGGCGTCCACGGCCTCCGGCCGTTCCGTCTCCCGGCGCATGACCAGCACTGGCTTGCCCAGGGCGGGCGCCTCCTCCTGGAGGCCGCCGGAGTCCGTCAGCACCAAATAGCTGCGAGCCATCAGGTTGTGCATCTCATCGGCGGGCAGCGGGTCGATCAGGTGGACCCGGGGCGCGCCCCGCAGGTACGTGTCCACCGCCTCCCGGACCACGGGGCTCAGGTGGACCGGGTACACCAGCTCCACCTCCGGGTCCTCCTCGGCGATCTGGCGCAGGGCCAGCATGATGTTCTTCATGGGCTCACCGTAGTTCTCCCGCCGGTGGCAGGTGACAAGGATGATCTTCTTTTCTCCGTAGGGCAGCTTGTTCAGCTCCTCTGTGGAGAAGTGGTAATCGGCCCGGACAGTGGTCTTCAGGGCGTCGATCACCGTGTTGCCGGTGACGAACAGCCCCTCCGTGATGCCCTCCTTCAGGAGGTTGTTCTTGTTGTTGACGGTGGGGCAGAAATACAAATCCGCAATGGCGGACACCAGCTTGCGGTTCATCTCCTCCGGAAAGGGAGAATACTTGTCATAGGTTCGAAGTCCCGCCTCCACATGACCCACCGGCACCTGATGGTAAAAGGCCGACAGGGCTCCGGCGAAGGTGGTGGAGGTGTCCCCGTGGACCAGGATCATGTCCGGCTTCAGGGTATCGATGGCCTCGTCCATACCGGTGAGGCACTTGCTGGTGATGGTGGACAGAGTCTGCCGGGGGGTCATGATGTCCAAATCCCAGTCCGGCTTCACACCGAACACCTCCAGCACGCTGTCCAGCATCTGGCGGTGCTGGGCGGTGACGCAGCACAGGCTCTCGATCTCAGGACGGGACGCCAGCTCCTTTACCAACGGACACATCTTGATGGCCTCTGGCCGGGTGCCGAAGACGCTCATGATACGCAGTTTTTCCATTTACTCCTCCTTGCCTCCGTCACCGCCGGGATTGGGGTCCTGGCCGGTCGGGGGCTGGCTGTGATGGTGGTCGTGGTGGCCGTGCTCCTTCAGCTCCTCCAGCTCCTCGTGAAGCTCCTCCCGGACCTCCTTGGGGAACACCACCCGGGCGGCCACCGCCGCCACGATACACAGGGCCGCAAACAGCAGCATGGCCTTCTCCTCCCCGCCGGTGGTGAGGACCACGGCGGAAAGGCCCAGGATGGCGGAGATCACATACAGCGTGGCCACCGCCTGCTTCTGATTGAGGCCCATGTCGATGAGCCGGTGGTGGATGTGGCCCCGGTCGGCGTGCATGGGGCTCTGGCCGTGGGCGATGCGGCGGATGAAAGCGAAGGTGGTGTCGAAGATGGGCAGGCCCAGAATGAGGAAAGGCACCACAAAGGTAATGACGGCGTAATACTTGAACAGGCCCTGGATGGACATGGTGGCCAGGATATAGCCCAGGAAGGTGGCGCCGGTGTCCCCCATGAACATTTTGGCGGGGTTCATATTATAGGGCATGAACCCCACGCAGGCCCCCACCAGTGCCGCCAGGACAATGGCCACCTGCTCCTGTTGGGTCACCAAGGCGATGACCAGCATGGTGGTGGCGGAGATGGCGGATACGCCGTTGGCCAAGCCGTCCAGTCCATCGATCAGGTTCACGGAGTTGGTGATGGCCACGATCCACAGCACCGTCACCGGCACCGACAGCCAGCCCAGCACCCAGTACAGGTTGTCCGAAAAGACATTGGGGTTGGAGAAGGCCTGGATCACCACTCCGTGGGTGGCTGGAATGACGGCGGCCACGATCTGCACCACGAATTTCAGCAGGGCGGGCAGCGGAGTGATATCGTCCACCACGCCCAGCACCACAATGATGACCGCGCCCAACAGGATGCTCTTCATCTCCGGGGTGAACTGAACGAACAGCAGGATACCCACCATGAAGCCGATAAAGATGGCCAGGCCCCCCAACCGCGGGATGGGCACCTTGTGCATCCGGCGGGCGTCTTTGGGCACGTCGATGGCACCCACCTTGTAGGCGAAAGTCTTCACCACCGGTGTGGTCAGGAAGCTGACCACCAGAGCCACCAGCAGTGCCAGCAGCACAAAGGCGATCAGACGGTTTTCAAGCTCCATTGCGCACATCCTCCGTCAGCGGGGCAGGAAGCCCACTTTTTTATAGACCTTGGAGAGGGTACGGTTGGCAACATAGGCGGCCTTTTCGGCGCCGGCGCGGTACACGCTCTCCAAATACGCCTTATCGGCCAGCAGCCGCTCGGTCTCCTCCCGGATGGGCCGCAGCAGCTCCACCACGGCCTCGCCCACAGCCTTTTTGAAGTCGCCGTAACCTCTGCCGGCAAACTCCGCCTCGATCTCCTCGAAGGTGCGGCCGGTGGCCACGGAGTAGATCTGCATCAGGTTGGATACACCGGGCTTCGACTCCTTATCGTAGCGGACGCAGGCGTCGGAGTCCGTGACGGCCTTTTTGAACTTGCGCATGATGTCCTCGGGCTTTTCCAGCATATAGACGCAGCCGTTCTGGTCCTTGTCGGACTTGCTCATCTTGCTCTCGGGCGTAGTCAGGCTCATGACCCGGGCGCCCACCTGGGGGATATAGGGCTCGGGGAGCTTGAACACGTCCCCGTAAATCCCGTTGAAGCGGTTGGCGATATCCCGGCAGATCTCCACATGCTGTTTCTGGTCACCGCCCACCGGCACCAGGTCCGCCTGGTACAGCAGGATGTCCGCGGCCATCAGGGCCGGATAGGTGAAGAGGCCGGCGTTGATGTTGTCGGCGTTCTTGGCGGACTTGTCCTTGAACTGGGTCATACGGCTGAGCTCACCGAACATGGTGTAGCAGTCCAGCACCCAACCCAGTTGGGCGTGGGCAGGCACATGGGACTGTACGAAGAGGACATTCTTCTCCGGGTCCAGGCCGCTGGCGATGTAGGCCGCCACCTGGGTCAGGGTGTGGCGCCGCAGGGCCGCAGGGTCCTGGCGAACGGTAATGGTGTGCATATCCGCCAGCATATAGTAGCAGTCGTACTGATCGGCCAGCGCCGCCCAGTTCTTGATGGCCCCCAGATAAGAGCCCAGGGTCAGGTCACCGGAGGGCTGGATGCCGCTTAAAATGCGTTTTTTCTGTACTGTGCTTTCCATAACAGGAACACCTCGTATCGTGTATTGGACGCGTCCATCAGACATGGGCGCAATTTAACTTATAAAGTATAGCACGCCCATGAGAAAAGTGCAATCAGCATTTCTGACATTCCTCACGGCACCAGACGTCCGGAGTAGGAGGCCGTGATCCAGCCGGTGGCGGAAACATAAAACCCCTGAATGACAAGATAATAATCACAGCCCCGGGCGGCGGCCTCTTGAAAAATGGAGGCAGGAATCACATAGGTCCCGTCCTCCCCCACAGCCTCGGGGTCAAATCTCAAGGCAAATTTCTCTTCCATGATACCGCCGGGCAGGGCAAAGACGATTCCTGCATCGCCGAAATCGGCGACCGAGGCGTCGCCCAGATGGTAGGTAAGCACATAGTCCTCCCCGGAGGAGGCGGAGTAGGTGTAGGGACCGTGAATGTAGGGCAAGTCGTAGTCTCCCTCATAGGGAAGGAGATACACTTCCCAGTCGCTCCCCACGGTGGTGTCGATATAGGTGCCGTCCCCCAGCTCAAAGCGGAAGTAAGTGAGGGTCCGCGGGGTGCGGTCTTTCAAAAATGCTTCCGTCAGCGTGACGGTGTGGCCGTCGGCGGAAATCTCGTAGTCCTCCTCCGACAAGGGGATCGCGTTGTAGATATCCGTTATGGGCGGTCTTTCCAGCGTGCACACCCGGGTGACCCGGTTCTCCCCTAGGTTGTAGAGGTGGAGAGGCAGCTCCCCGCCTTCATCCTGCGCATACAGGACACAGTTGTTCACGCCCCGGGTGGCCAAGCCCACCTGGGGCGAGCGGAAGGAAGCCTCGTCCCGCAGGCACAATGGGACCGTCATGTAATAATCCTCTCCGCAGGGAAAAACCCGCACCCCCAGCCAATAGTCTCCCTCCGGCAGCTCCGCCAGCACCTCCCGGGGTACGCGGATCTCCCCCCGGGCCGCGTCCAGGGCGCACACACCGGTATCCATCCGCTTCACGATGCCCTGCTGTCCGGCGATAAAGGCCTCCCCGGACTGGCAGTCATAGCCCATATTGGGACAGAGGATCCACAGATCTCCGTCCACATCCCGGAACCAGGTGTATACCGGGTCCGGAAAATCGCAGGAGACGGTCACACCCACCACCGGCTCCACCAGGTCCTTGGGGCACGCATAGGACATCACCGGCTGCTCCAGCTCCGTAGCCAGCTCCAGGGTGGGAGCATCCTCAAAGATGGGCAGTGTTCCGCTCAGCTTCTCCTCCGCCAGTGCCCGGAGCTCCTGGCCTGCCTCGGGATGCATCCCCAGGTAGACCGCGCCGCCCAGCACAGCGACTACCAGCAGCACCGGAATGGTACCCAGAATCCGTTTGATGACTTTCATCTCTCTTGTCCGCCCTTTCTCGGGTGCTTCCGCGGCTTCAGCCGCACTCATATGTTTGGATTATACCGTTTTTTCCCAAGGCGCGCAACGTCTTTTCCCTTCCATCCAGTGGGAGAAATACGCCTCTTTTCTTTAAAAAGGTAAAAAAATGTATCTGTCCCCTGGAAAAACCGCGGACCCAGCCTTGACATTCCCCGGCAATCAAGGGATAATGTATCGTGTTGTTTTACAATAACTTTCCAAACGGAGGTATGTTCATGGCAATGGACACCGCTTTTTTTGAGGCAATGGAGGCCCGGATTCCCAAGGGGAAGGTCCGCACCCGGTTTGCCCCCTCCCCCACCGGCTACATGCACGTGGGAAATCTGCGCACCGCTCTGTACACCTGGCTGATCGCCCGGCACGCCGGCGGCACCTTCATTCTGCGGATTGAGGACACCGATCAGGTCCGTCAGGTGGAGGGCGCCACCGAGGTCATCTACCGCACCATGGCCGAGTGCGGCCTCACCCACGACGAGGGCCCCGACGTGGGCGGCCCCGTGGGACCCTATATCCAGTCGGAGCGTCGTGACCTGTATCTCCCTTACGCCCAGTTGCTGGTGGAAAAAGGCGCCGCCTACTACTGCTTCTGCGAAAAGACCGAGTCCGAGGAGGACTCCGGCGACTTCTCCCGGGGCGACGATCCCTGCCGCGACCTGACTCCCGAGGAAGTCCAGGCCAATCTGGCCGCCGGCAAACCCTGGGTCATCCGCCAGCGGATTCCCCATGAGGGCACCACCACTTTCCACGACGTCTCCTTCGGCGACATCACCGTGGAGAACAAGACCCTGGACGACCAGGTGCTTCTCAAGCGGGACGGCCTGCCCACCTATAACTTCGCCAACGTCATCGATGACCACCTGATGGGCATCACCCATGTGGTCCGGGGCAGCGAGTACCTCAGCTCCGCCCCCAAGTACAATCTGCTGTACGAGGCTTTCGGCTGGGACATCCCCACCTACGTCCACTGCTCTCCCGTCATGCGGGACCAGCACAACAAGATGTCCAAGCGCCACGGGGACCCCTCCTATGAGGACCTGCGGGACCAGGGTTATCTCACCGACGCCATTTTGAACTACGTGGCGCTGCTGGGCTGGGCCCCCAAGGGTGAGCTGGGCGAGCAGGAGATCTTCTCCCTGAGCGAACTGGTGGATGCCTTCGACATCGCCGGCATCTCCAAGTCCCCGGCCATCTTCGATATCGACAAGCTGACCTATTTCAACGCAACGTATCTCCGTGCCATGGCGCCGGAGGCCTTCGCCAAGGTGGCGGAGCCCTATATCCGTCAGAGCGTGAAGAACCCCGCCATCGACGTCTCCGCTGTGGCGGCTTTGCTCCAGGCCCGGTGCGAAAAGCTGACGGAAATCCCCGAAAAAGTGGACTTCTTCGATGCCCTGCCAGACTACGATGTGGCTTTCTTCACCAATAAGAAATCCAAGACCGACAGCGAAGTCTCCGCCCGGATGCTCCAGGCGGTCATCCCCGCTCTGGAGAATCTCACCGACTGGACCCAGGACACCGTTCACGACTGCCTGATCGGCCTGGCGGAATCCTTGGGTGTGAAGAACGCCACCCTCATGTGGCCGGTGCGCATCGCCGCCGCCGGCAAGCTGGTGACTCCCGGCGGCGCCGTGGAGATCTGCCACATCCTCGGTAAAGACGAGACCCTGCGCCGCCTGCGGCTGGGCCTGGAAAAACTGGGCGCCTGAGCCCTCCCCCACCAAACCAAATCAGAAAGGACCCTCAACCTATGAGCAAAATCACCATTCCTGCCGGTTACCGGATGCCCCTGACCAACAACGAGCTGCAGCGGGCCATCGAATTGATCCACCAGGAGTTCCAGCACAGCCTGACGGTGCGGCTGAACCTGCACCGGGTCTCCGCCCCCTTGTTCGTGGACGGGAAGACCGGCCTCAACGACGACCTCAACGGCGTGGAGCGCCCCGTCACCTTCGACATTCCCGACGTAGGCACCGATGGTCAGGTGGTCCACTCTCTGGCCAAGTGGAAGCGCCTGGCCCTGAAGCGGTATGAATTCAAGTTGGGCACCGGCCTGTATACCGATATGAATGCCATTCGCCGGGACGAGGTGGTGGACAACCTCCACTCCATCTACGTGGATCAGTGGGACTGGGAGAAACACATTGACCCCAAGAACCGCACTCAGTTGTATCTGAAGGAGACGGTGCGGGACATCGTGGGCGCCATCTGCGACACCTCCGCCGCTCTGCGCAATGCCTTCCCGGTGCTGACCTTCAAGCCGGACCGGGACGTGTACTTCATCACCACTCAGGAACTGGAGGACCGCTTCCCGGACCTGACCCCCAGCGAGCGGGAGACGGAGATCTGCCGGAAACACCACACCGTGTTCCTGATGCAGATCGGCGGCAAGCTCCGCTCCGGCAAGCCTCACGACGGCCGGGCCCCCGACTATGACGACTGGACCCTCAACGGCGACATCCTCATGTGGAACCCCGTCCTGGAGCGCAGCTTCGAGGTATCCTCCATGGGCATCCGTGTGGACCAGGCGGCCCTGGACCGCCAGTTGACCGCCGCCGGCTGCGACGAACGGCGTAAGCTCCCCTTCCACCAGATGCTCCTGAATGGCGAGCTGCCCCAGTCCATCGGCGGCGGCATCGGCCAGTCCCGGCTGTGCATGCTGCTGATCGGCACCTGCCACATCGGCGAGGTCCAGGCCAGCCTCTGGGACAAGGAGACGGTAGAAACCTGTGAAAAGGCTGGAATTACTTTGCTGTAAAGGTGTTTTCCATCACATAAAACCCGAGAATTTTGCATAAAAAACCGGCTGCCGCTGTCCGCGGCAGTCGGTTTTTCGTTGCCGTACGCAAAAGGCCCCCGCCGGAAATACCGGCGGGGGCTGGGAAATATTATCCGTATTAGTGCAGTAGCTCCGCTGCCAGATTGTCGGCCAGAGCTTCCAGACTGCGGCGCTGAGCTTCCTTCACGGAGGACTTTAACGTCACAGTACCTTCCATGACCCGCATATCCTTCATGGATTCCAGCAGAGCGGTCATGAGCCGGCCGGACTGGGCTGCCCAGGTGCCGTTCTCGATCAGGGCCACGGACCGCTGCCGCAGGCCGTGAGACTTCAGATCCCGGATGAAGTCATCCATGGGAGTGTAGATCTCCCCGTTGTAGGTGGCAGAGGCAAACACCAGGTGGCTGCACCGGAAGGCCTCGCTGACCAAGTAGGACACGTCCGTGTGGGACACGTCGTACAGGACAATGTTCTTCACGCCCTTCTGGGCCAGGTTGGTGGCCAGAATATCGGCGGCGTTTTCCGTGTGGCCGTAAATGGAGCCGGAGAAGATGGCCACAGCCCGGTCCTCGGGCGCATATGTACTCCAGATCTGGTACTTGTCCACGAACCAGGCGATGTCCTTGCGCCAGATGGGACCGTGGAGGGGGCACAGGCACTGGATCTCCACAGCGGCGGCCCGCTTCAGCAGGGCCTGGACCTGGGCGCCATACTTGCCCACGATGTTGGTATAGTACCGGCGTGCCTCATCCAGCCAATCCCGCTGGAAGTCCACCTCGTCGGCGAAGATATTGCCGTTGAGGGCGCCGAAGGTGCCGAAGGCATCAGCGGAGAAGAGGGTCTTATCCGTGGTGTCATAGGTCACCATGACCTCCGGCCAGTGGACCATGGGGGCCATCAGGAAGGTGAAGGTGTGGCGACCGGTGGTCAGGGTGTCTCCTTCCTTCACCACCAGGGTACGGCCGGTCAGATCGCAGTCAAAGAACTGGCCGATCATGGTGATGGTCTTGGCGTTGCCCACCACCTGAACGTTGGGATAGCGCCGCAGCAGCTCTCCCAGGGTAGCACAGTGGTCCGGCTCCATGTGGTTCACCACCACATAATCCAGTCCCCGACCCGCCAGGGCGAACGCCAGGTTCTCAAAGAACCGCTCCCCTACCGCCTGGTCCACGGTGTCCAGCAGAACGGTCTTCTCGTCCAGCACCAGGTAGCTGTTGTAGCTGACGCCCCGGGGAATGGGGAATACATTCTCAAACTTGGCTAGGCGCCGGTCGGAGGCGCCCAACCACAGCAGGTCCTCATGGATGTTCTGTACGCAGTACATGGTCGTTTTCTCTCCTTTTCAGCGAAAATCACACGCAAATGCGTGGTTACTTAACGGAAATACACTACACCGCTTTACCCATTTCGTCAAGACTTCTTTTCGGCCATTGACTTCGCAGGTCTGGACAGATTATATCGCAAAATATTGCTGCCGGCAACACATATCTTTTGCCTGCCACAGACGGAAACAGGCGGTTTCCCCATGGAATCCACGGGGAACCGCCTGTTTTTTGTTTTATCCCATTACAAAAGCAGTGGAAAGTCGCATACCTTTACACCTGGTCGGGAGTCTTCTCAGACACACCGAAAGCCTTGACGGCCTCCGCGTCCGCCTCCCGGCGCTCCTCGATGGCTTCCTTCAGGAGCATATCCTTCACCTTCATCAATCGAGTGGTGGTGGCGCGGTCATTCTCATCCAGCTTCATGGTGATATAGCGGATGGCGTCCTGGGTGTCCGGAATCATCACGTACTCCAGTGCGTTGACCCGGCGGCGGGTCTTTTCGATCTCCTCCGCCATCAACTGGGCGGACTTTTCGATCTCCGCCAGCTTCAGCATCTTCTGGAACACCTTCCCCAGGGCATCCACGGCGGCGTCCAGCTCGCCGGAGGTGGCCGCAAAGCCGTAGGGGTAGATGTCGGAATCAGACTTGGTCTTGGTCTGGAAGTGGTAGACCGGTACATTGACGGACATGATGTTCTGGGTGGTCTGGGTCAGCTCCACGCTCTGCTTGGGATAGAGCAAAGCCTGCTCCAGAGCCTCGGAACTCATGAGGGCAGAGGCGACGGTGAAGGAGTTGTGCACCGTCATCAGCTCCTCCTCCACCTCGGAGCGGAGGGAGCGGACCTCCCGGACCGTGTCCAGGAACTGCTTCATCAGCTCATCCCGCTTGTCCTTGAGCAGCTTGTGGCCCCGCTGGGCCGTGCGCAGCTTGCCCTTGAGGCGGGTGAGCTCCATACGGGTAGGGCTTACCGTGATATTCGCCATGGCTCACCCCTCCTTACTTCTGCTCGTCTTTTTTCGGCCAGTATTTCTCAATCAGCTCCGGCTTGATACGCTTCAGCTCCGACTTGGGCAGGATGCTCAGCAGCTCCCAGCCCAGGTCCAGGGTCTCCTCGATGGAGCGGTTCTCCTCGTAGCCCTGGTTCACGTAGCGGCGCTCAAACTCATCGGCGAACTTGGCGTACAGCAGGTCCGTGGGGGTCAGAGCGGCCTCGCCCAGAATGCTCATCAGCTCCTTGTTGTCCTTACCGGTGGAGTAAGCGGCGAAGAGCTGGTTCATGGTGTCGGCGTGGTCCTCCCGAGTCTTGCCCTTGCCCACGCCCTTGTCCTTCAGACGGGACAGGCTGGGCAGCACGTCCACCGGCGGGTGGATGCCCTGGCGGTACAGTGCGCGGGAGAGGATGATCTGACCCTCGGTGATATAGCCGGTCAGGTCGGGGATGGGGTGGGTCTTGTCGTCCTCGGGCATGGTCAGGATGGGGATCAGCGTAATGGAGCCGGGGTTGCCCAGCCGGCGTCCGGCACGCTCGTACAGCGTGGCCAGGTCGGTATACAGGTAACCGGGGAAGCCACGGCGGCCCGGGACCTCTTTCTTGGCGGCGGAGACCTCACGCAGAGCCTCGGCGTAGTTGGTGATATCTGTCATGATGACCAGCACGTGCATACCCTTCTCGAAGGCCAGATACTCGGCGGCGGTCAGGGCCATACGGGGGGTACTGATACGCTCGACGGCGGGGTCGTTGGCCAGGTTGGAGAACAGCACGGTACGGTCGATGGCGCCGGTGCGGCGGAACTCGCTGACGAAGAACTCCGACTCCTCGAAGGTGATACCGATGGCGGCGAACACCACGGCGAAGTTGGAGGCGTCATCGCCCAGCACCTTGGCCTGACGGGCGATCTGAGCCGCCAGGTTGGCGTGGGGCAGGCCGGAGCCGGAGAAAATGGGCAGCTTCTGGCCACGGACCAGGGTATTCAGGCCGTCAATGGTGGAAACACCGGTCTGAATGAACTCGTTGGGGTAGTCGCGGGCCGCCGGGTTCATGGGCAGGCCGTTGATGTCCCGGTACTCCTCCGGCAGGATGTCGGGGCCACCGTCGATGGGCTGGCCCATGCCGTTAAACACGCGGCCCAGCATGTCGCCGGACACACCCAACTGCAGCGGGTGGCCCAGGAAGCGGACCTTGGCATCCGCCAGGTTGATGCCGGCGGCGGACTCGAACAACTGGACCACGGCGGTATCGCCGTTGACCTCCAGCACCTTGCCCCGGCGGATGGAGCCGTCGTGGAGCTCCACCTCGACCAGCTCGTCGTAGGTGACGTTCTCCACCATGCGGACCATCATCAGAGGACTGACGATCTCCTCTACGGTTCTGTATTCACGAATCATACCTCGTCACCTCCCTGGGCAACCACATCGGCGATCTGCTGCTCCATCTCGGTCTGGATCTGTGCGTAAGTCTGCTCATACTCCTCCACGGGCACGCTCTTGGCGCGGCCGATCTTCTCACGGGCGGGGATGTCAAAGAGCTTCATGACGCTTGCGCCCTTGGCGATGGCGTCCCGGCACAGGGTTTCATACCGCAGGATCATGGCCAGCAGCTTTTCCTGGCGGTCATAGCTGGAGAAGCCGTCGATATCGGTGAAGGCGTTCTGCTGCAGGAAGTCCTCGCGGACCATCCGGGCCACCTCCAGCGTCAACTGATCGGAGGGAGACAGAGCGTCCTTACCGACCAACTGCACGATCTCGTTGAGGCTGGCCTCGTTCTGCAGGATGCTCATGGCCTTGCCACGGTTGGCCATGAAAGCCTCGCCCAGATTCTCATCAAACCAGGGCTTCAGGGAGTCCAGGTATAGAGAATAGGAGTTCAGCCAGTTGATGGCCGGGAAATGGCGCTTGTAGGCCAGGGACGAATCCAGGGCCCAGAACACCTTGACGATGCGCATGGTGGCCTGGGACACGGGCTCACTAAGGTCGCCGCCGGGAGGCGACACGGCGCCCACGGCGGTCAGGCTGCCCCGGCGCTCATCGGAGCCGATGCACTCCACAGAGCCGGCGCGCTCGTAGAACTGGGCCAGACGGGAGGCCAGGTACGCGGGGTAGCCTTCCTCGCCGGGCATCTCCTCCAGACGGCCGGACATCTCACGCAGAGCCTCGGCCCAGCGGGAGGTGGAGTCGGCGATGACAGCCACGTCGTAGCCCATATCGCGGAAATACTCGGCGATGGTGATGCCGGTGTAGACGGAAGCCTCACGGGCGGCCACGGGCATATCGGAGGTGTTGGCGATCAGGACGGTCCGCTTCATCAGGGACTCGCCGGTACGGGGGTCCTTCAACTCCGGGAACTCCCGCAGAACGTCGGTCATCTCGTTGCCGCGCTCGCCGCAGCCGATGTAGATCACGATGTCCACATCGGACCACTTGGCGAGCTGGTGCTGCACCACGGTCTTGCCAGAGCCGAAGGGGCCCGGCACGGCGGCGGTGCCGCCCTTGGCGATGGGGAACATGGTGTCGATGATCCGCTGGCCGGAGCACAGGGGCCGCTTGGGGGGATACTTGTGCTTGTAGGGACGGCCCACACGGACAGGCCACTTCTGACTCATGGTCAGGGGCACGTCCTTGCCGTCGTCGGTGGTCAGCACCGCCACGGTCTCCTTGACATTAAAGGAGCCGCTCTGGATGCTCTTGATGGTGCCGCTGAGGGTGGGAGGCACCATGATCTTATGGAGCACCACCGGCGTCTCGGGGACGGTGCCGATGATGTCGCCGCCCACCACCTTGTCGCCAACGGCGGCGGTGGCGGTGAACTCCCACTTCTTCTCCTGGTCCAGGGCGGGGACTTCCACGCCACGGGTGATGCAGGCGCCCACCTTCTCCACGATCTTCTCCAGGGGGCGCTGGATGCCGTCATAGATACCCTCGATCATGCCGGGGCCCAGCTCCACGCTCATGGGGGCGCCGGTGGTCTCCACCACGGCGCCGGGGCCCAGGCCGGAGGTCTCCTCATAGACCTGGATGGAGGCGGAGTCGCCCTTCATGGTCAAAATCTCGCCGATCAGCCGCTGGGGGCCCACACGGACCACGTCGGACATATTGGCGTCCGCCAGGCCCGTGGCCACAACCAGCGGTCCGGATACTTTCACAACTTTACCGCTCAATACAAATACCTTCTTTCAGGATAGATTCGCCAGAAAGAGTGCGGGGGGCTCATAGGGGAGTCTGCTCCCCACTTGACATCTCAGAGGATATCCGCGCCGACTGCCCGCTCGATGGCCCGCTGGATGTTGGCCTTTCCGATGCCGAGAGAGCCCTCCCGGCCGGGGATCAGGATGATGGCGGGCCGCAGCTCGTCCTTATAGTGGGCGATCACGTCCTCCATGTCCTTGGCCAGTTGTTCCGTCAGGTAGATCACCGCGCAGTTGGTCTTGGCCAGCTCACGGACCTTCTCCTTCGCCTCCTCCACAGAGGTGACGGGATAGGTGTCCAGGCCCAGGGCCCGGAAGCCCATGACGGACTCCCAGTCGCCGATGGCCGCGATTTGATACGTTGTCGCCATAGCTCTCACCCCGCCTTACACGTAGCCGGCCCGCAGCCGGGAGCGGATCACGTCCGCCGGAAGCCCCGCGCCGCGCCCCATCAGCAGGATGCGCAGGTTGGTGTACTCCGTCTCCCGGGCGGCCAGGTAGCCAACCAATGGCGCCTCGCCGAAGGGCACGTACTGGGCGCCGGCCAGGTAGTCACCCACCGCGTCGTCGCACAGCTTCTCAAAATTCGTCAGGGGGCCGCCCCGCAGGGCCTCTGCCCCGGCCTCCGCCGCTGCGGCGAAGCGCGTAGGTCCGTAGACCTCGCCCATACCGCTGCCGTGGTTGGCGCTGAGGGTCAGAATGCCGTCCGTGGGGATCTCTCCCCCCTCGATCAGCACACCCCGCAGGAACTCCGGGCTCTTGCCCATGCGGATCGTCCGCACCAGGGCCCGAAGGTTGGCCGCGTCGATCTGGACGGCCACGTAGCCCCAGAGAAAATCGCTGTTGGTGTCTTCCGCCAGAGCTGCCATGTCCGCGTAGGTCCAGCGGTCCAGGGCGATGTCGCTGAGCTGGGGGTCCCGGGTGGTGTCCAGGATCTCCCGGGCCTCCGCCACCGCCGACGCCAGCATGGGAGGCAGCTCGTCCAGCTCGCCGGTGCGGACCGCCTCCTTCAGCACTGCCGCGGGCACCCGGCCCATGTCCATCAGCATCCGGTCGGCGCTGGTGCCCATGGCCTCCGCCTTCAGCAGGGCCTTCACATTGTGATAGTCGTATTTCAGTTTGAACAGTTCGATATACCTGGGCTCCGGGGCGCCGTCCATGACATCGGTCAGGGTTTCCTCCCGGGCCGCCGACAGCGCCGCGTCCATGGCCTCCGGATCGGCGGCGTCCAGTTCGGGATAGCCGCACTCCTGGAGGATCTTGGCAGCCTCCTCGTCGGTCTTGGCCTCCAGGATCTGTTCCATCCGCTCACGGGTGAGAAGCCCGGTCTCCATGGCCTTGACCCGGGCGGAGATCACCAGGTAATCGGTGTCTTTGATTTTTTTCGCCAAGACACTTCCTCCTTGTCAGGTGTCCGGGAACAGCTTTTTCGCAACCGCTCCCGCGGTCTCCGCCCTTTGCAGGCGCACCAGTGTGTCGAAGGTACAGTTGACCTCCACGTTGTTGTCCTTGAGGATGAAGCCGCCGGCAATGGGCCGGGTCTCCTTGGACACGGTCAGTCCCGCCGCACCCTTGGGCAGTTGCTCATTGGCCTTGGCCACGGCGGCCTTGCCAGCCTTGGCCTGATCCTCCGGAGAGAAGACGACCTCTTCCGCTCCGGTGGAGGACGCCTGGACCAGCAGCGCGGCCAGCACCGCTGTGTACTGCTCCTGGGGCATGGCCCGGAGCTTTTCCAGGGCCCGCTGGTAGACCTGCTCCACCATCTCCTGTTTGGCGGCCAAGGTCACCTTTCGGGCCTCCATCTGGGCCACGCTCACCAGCCGCTCCTCCCGCTCCGCGGCAGCCTTCTCGTTCCGGGCAGCGAGGCTTTGTGCCTCGTTGTCCGCCTGGGCCTGGTACCGGGCGGTGATCTGAGCGGCCTGCTCCCGGGCGTCGGCCAGGGTGTGGTCGATGTCCGCCTGGGCCTCCTGGGTGATGCGGGCCGTGATCTTTTCGATTCCCTTCATAAGCAATTCGCCTTTCTTCCGGCGCTTACTTGCTGATATTGATGATCATCAGCATGGAAGCCAGCAGGGACAGGATGGCGTAGAACTCCACGGTGATGCAGAGCACCATGCCCTTGGACCAGTCGTCGGGCTTCTTGGCCAGGATGTTGATGGAGCCAGCGGCCACGCGGCCCTGGGCAATAGCGGAGAACAGGCCGCCCAGCGCCATGGGCATGCAGGCCGCGAAGTACTGCAGGCCCTGCTGAATGGTCAGTTCCGGCAGGCCGTCACCACCCAGCAGACCCATGCGGAAGATGGCGAAGAACCACACCACCAGGCCGTACAGGCCCTGGGTGCCAGGGATGACCTGCAGGATCATGACTTTACCGAACTTGGAGGGGTCCTGGCACAGCAGGCCCGTGCCGGCCTCACCGGCGATGCCGGTACCCTTAGCAGAACCAACGCCAGACAGAGCCGCCGCGAGACCAGCGCCCAGCAGCGCCAGAGCCAGACCGCCAAAAGCTTCAAAGAATCCCATAGTAATTTCCTCCTCAGTCGTTTTGAATGTCGACAAATTTTGTGTTGATCGCCAGGGGCCGGAACGGCTTGCCGCCGTCCTCATAGAACTTACCGAAATACTCCAGGCACTGCAGACGCAGGTCGTGGACGTAGCAGCCCAGCAGGTTCAGCGCGAAGTTCAATGCGTTGCCTGCCATGGAGATGATGATGAAGATAATAATGTTGCCGGGGATAGCACCCAGCGTGTTGAACACCTGGGCGATGACGCTACCGGCCAGCATCAGGGCCATCAGACGGGAATAGGACAGGATGTCGCCGAAGTACCCGGTGATGTGATTATACAGGGAGCCGAAGATACCGGTGATCTTGCCCAAGCCCTTGCCGGTAATCACAGGACCGGCAATTACCAGCACCAGACCGGCGTATAGCACAATAGGCGTGACACCCAGTACCATCAAACCGATACCGGCGAAGACGATGAACCAGGTGATCTCCTCCCACACGGCGTCCATGACCTGTCCCTTTTTGAACTTCTGCACCATGCTGATCACCATGCCGGTGGCGATCTGGACAAAGCCCAGGCACATGGCACCCACCAGGATCATCAGCGTATCGTTCAGTGGGGTGAACAGGGCCGGCAGGGCGAAGTCCTTGCCGGTGGTCAGCAGCACCACCTGGGTCAGGAAATCGCCGAAGAAGCCGCCGGTGATAGCGCCCATAATGAAGGTACTGACACCGCACAGGCCCATCAGGGAGAACAGATTCCCCATGGTGCCCTTGGGATGATATTTCCTGGTCACCAGGACCGACGCCAGGATCATCAAAAGGCCGTAGCCCATGTCCGCCATCATGATGCCGTAGAACAAAATGAAGAACGGCGCCATCAGCGGGTTGGGGTCCACGTTGTTATAAGCGGGCAGAGAGTACATCTCCGTTACCATGTTCAACGGCTTGGTAAACCAGTTGTTCTTGAGCTGCACCGGAACCTTGGAGATCTCATCCTCCGTGGGGTCCGACGCCTCCCAGGCACACCCCAGCTTGTCCAGCAGGGCACCCACAGCGGAGAGCCTTTCCGCCGGAGCCCAGCCCTCGAAGAAAAGGATGGTTCCGTCGGTCAGCAGCCGCTCGGTGTTCTGGTCCTTGGCCGCCTCCGCCGACAGACGGTCCGCATAGACCCGCAGGGCGTCCCGGGCACCGGCCTGGGCCACAATGGCGGCGGTGGCGGTCTCCTGCTGTTTGCGGTTTTCCGCGATCTCTCCGGCCAGCCGGTTCAGATTCTCCGACGGTGTGCCGGTGAGGCCCTGGAAGGCCGTGGCGCTGAAACCGAAGGGACGCAGACACTCCAGTGCCTGTTCCTCTTCCGCCCGATGACAGATCAGCAGACAGTAGCGCTGCTGCTTGTCGGCGCTGACCTCCAGCATCTGGGCAGCGGTATCCGCCAGGGCCGTCTGCACGGCGGTCATATCGGTGGAACCGGGGCACACCATCAGCCGAAACACCGTGTGCTGGGTCCCCTGGACTTCCAGCGGCATGTCCAGTCCACGCCAGGGCTCCAGCCCAGCCTGCCTGGACAGCAGGCGGGTCTCCTCTCCCTGAAGGCGGGTCAGCGTCTGGAGCTGTTGCCCCACCTGCTGACTGATCTGCCGGGCCTGTTCCACCGTGCCGCTGCCCAGGAACTCTTTTTCAGAGATGGGGTGGCGCTTGATAAAGATACCATCCTTCAACTGGGCATACCGCTTGATGGCCGCCAGGGCAGTGTTTACATCTCCGATCTCGCTTTTGGTGACGGAGAGGCCGGAGTTCTCCCGCTGCAGCAAGGCGGACCAGGCCGGGTCGGACAGCTTTTCGTCCGGCTCACTGATCTCCAGGCAGCCCAGGTGCAACAGCCCTTTGAGCAATTCCTCCCGTCGGTCGGCCATGGCGATGACCCGGAGCTTTTTCATTTTTACAATGGCCATCTCAGTGATTCACAACCCTTCCGACAATAAACTCGGCTGCCTCCTCCATGTGCGTGCCGGCTTTCTTCCGCAGGGCGTCAGCCTCTGCCTCCGCTTCGGCGGCAATTTGAGCAGAACGCTCCGCGGCCCTTGCCTCCGCCTGCTTCAGCAGCGCTCCGCCGCTGTCGGCAGCCTCGGCACGTACACGCTGCAAGAGCGCAAGCCCCTCCCGTTCCGCGTCGGCGATGATCTTCTTCGCCTCGGCATCTGCGGCAGCCTTGCGCTCCCGAGCCTCGTCTTCTACCTGCGTGACCTTTTCGATGACTTCCAGGGACATCCATTTTCACCTTCTCTCCACAATTCAATATGGGATCCGGGGCGGCTCGCATTGCCTTTGGGTCCTTGCCTCCGGCCATCCATGACCGGCCGCGCCGCACTCGTTACCGCCCCCGCGACGCTTTCACACATGAAAACAATACACTTATAGAAATTAGTATAGGGCAGCAAATCCATCAATGCAAGGAAATTTTGCCGGGGGCTCCCGGTTTCTTCCTTTTGCACAAAGATAAAGCAAGATTTTTTGTCGATTGAACGCAAACGTGTGCGCAAATTAATGTAAACGTGTGCGAAACCCTCAAAAGTTTTCACTCTGTTTTATTTTTAACAGTCCGCTCCTCCCCTATGCGGCAGGTGGCAATTTTTTTATGTTTACCTGACTTTTTTTCATTTTTTGACGCTAAATGCAAATAAAGGCCAGGCAAGATGCCTGGCCCCATTGTCAGCTTCCTATGATGTTATCGGCTCTCTCCGCTCCGCTCCAGCATCTCTTTCAGCTCTTTCAACTCCGCTCCGGGCTGGTCCATGGCCCGCGGAAGCTGGGCAAGCGTCACCTCGATCTTCCGCAATTCCCCAGTCACATGGGAGGCAGTGGTCTCAAAAGAGCTCATCAGTGCCTGATACTGGGTCTGAAATGCATCGGACGCCTGCCGCATCCGCGCCACAGTCGCAGCTTCCAGAGCAGCGGCCCGTTTGTGGGCCTCACATTCGATGTCTCCCACCCGATCCCGGAACTGGGCATAGGACTCCGCCTCCGGTCGCAGCCGCTGAGCTTCGTCAGCCAGGGTCTGAAGTTTGGCCTTCTCTGCCTCCAGGACCTGCTTTTCCTGTTCCAGTGCCTGGCGGGCGGTGCGCTCCTGTGAGATCTGCTGCTCCAGTCCACGGCACCGGCTCTCGGCCTCTTCAGCCCGCCGCTCCAGCTCCGCAGCCCGCTCCTCCAGGGTCTGAACCTGAGCCCGCAGACCGTCGTTTTCCTGCTGAAGGCGCTCCTGAATCTCCGCGGCCTCCCGGGCGGACTGCTCAATATAGCGGATCACATCCTGCTTGTCAAAGCCGCCAAAGGTTACACTTTTAAAGGTGTTGTTTTCCATATGCCACACCGCTTTCCTTGTCTGTACAGTTTGTACTTTATCACAAACACGCCTTATTGACAAGTGTTTGAAAAAAAGCCAAAAAAAATGCAAAAAAACACTTGCATTTCCAGAAGTCTCGTGTTAATATAATTAAGCTGTCTGTGAGACATGCGCCCTTAGCTCAGCTGGATAGAGCGTCTGGCTACGGACCAGAAGGCCGGGGGTTCGAATCCCTCAGGGCGTACCAGGAAACCCGCTGATTTCTTTGAAATCGGCGGGTTTTTTGTATTTTTCCGGGAGTTTCATTTTCTGCCCGGTGATTTCCCCCACGAACGGCCCCGTTCTCCGCTTGAAAAGGCCGGAAGAATCGGACGATTCAGGCGTTTCCCTCCGCAGCTTCAATTCCACGGAACGGCCCCTTCTCAGGTCGTGCTTTGGGGGCGGCCTTCTGTGGTCTGTCATGCGCCCGCAAGTCCCGCAGCACTGCGCCGATATCTCCGTCGATGCAGATGGCGCGGCGCCCAAGCGCCTGCGGTGCCAAGGCCTGTCCGGTGTTGACGCAGGCATAGACTGCCTGCCGGTTCTGCAGCGTCAGATGCCAGAATGGATATTTGATGATAGAGGGGGTGTTGTACCCTACACCCAGCTCCCAATACAGCGTTTTCCCTTCTGCGTGACGCCGGAGGAACGCCTCATACCGCGCTGCCGCCCGGTCCCAGCCCGCATCCTGCACGAATCTGCCGTCAGAGCGCAGGTTCATGGCCGCAGGTCTGCCGCATCTGGGACACCGGGGGATCTGTTCTGTGGGGATGCGCAATCCGCGCTGTTCCTCCAGCATCCGGCGGATGCTCTCCCGGTTGTCCCAGGTCTCACAGCAGCAGGGTTCCGCGCACTGGAACAGGCCGTAGTCCCCCTGGGTGTAAAAAAGGCGCTCTTTTTCGAACCCGGCCTTCTGGAAGCAGTGGTCCACATTGGTGGTGAGGACAAAATACTCCTTGTCCTGCACCAGCTCCAGCAAGTCCCGGTAGACCGGCTCCGGCGGGGCCAGGTAACGGTTCACCCAGATGTATCGGCTCCAGTAGGCCCATCGCTCCTCCGGTGTGCGGTAGGGATAAAAGCCGCCGGTGTACATGTCGTGAAAGCCGTAGGCGGCTTCAAAGTCCCCGAAATATCGGGAAAAACGGGCCCCCGCATAGGTGAATCCGGCAGAGGCGGACAGACCGGCCCCGGCGCCGATCACAACGGCATCTGCCTCCCGGAGCGCCCGGGACAGCCGTGCCTCCGCCCGGAGCTGCGGCTGATGCGCCGGATTTTTCAGATCTTGCAGCAGCATGCACCGCTCACCTCCTTTCAAACTCGCAGGATCCGCCCCGCTTTCCGGGGCTTGGGGGTGGGATGGGCATCGCCTGCTTTGGGATAGCCCAGGAGCAGCTGCATCACGGCATAGTAGTCCGCGGGGATCCCCCACCTCCCCAGCGTCTCCTGCCCGAAGGGATCGTCAAAGGCAGGCCACCCCTGGCCAATATAGCAGGAGCCCACGCCGAGAGCGTCTGCCGCCAGCATCATGTTCTCGGCGGCAACAGCGCAGTCCTCGGCCGCGAAGAGGAAGTTCTTCGGCCCGAACAGCGTGATCACTGTGGGTGCCCCGTAAAAGGCGTCTGTGATCCCGGGATCATCAGCGATGCTGGGCTGCTCCCTGGAGACATAGCTGGATGCTGTGGCCATCCGGGGATGGGAGTTGGCCCGCTTGATCCGTCCCAGCCGCACATTGACCGCCCGGTCCTGACTGACAACAAAGATCGGACCCTGCCGGCCGCCGGCACTAGGAGCGTACAGCCCTGCCTGC